>NZ_FO538765.1:2121875-2425000 GCF_000968135.1 Magnetospira sp. QH-2
ATTGGCGAACGGACCAGCCGCCACCACCGCCGCCCGCTTCCCCAAGGGCTTATGCTGAAAGGAGCCGTCTTTTTCCTCGTCGGTCATAAGGCGTTCGCCGCCCTGCCCGTCATCGGTGGTATCGCCCGTCTCGCCGAACATTTTGACATATCCGCCCAGCGGAATGGCGCTGACTTTCCAGCGCGTGCCGTGCTGATCGTTCCAGCCTTTTATTTCCGGGCCGAAACCGATGGAAAACACCTCGATGCGGACGCCGGACCAGCGGGCCACGAGATAATGGCCCAGTTCGTGAACGAACACCAAGACCGACAAAACAAACAGAAAAACGATGACGTAATAGGGAACGCTCCCGACGAATTCCATGGCTCTTTCCAGCTTTACGTTAAAGGGGCAACCGGCAGTGAGCCGCTTACCTCGTCATATGGTCTATTATTTCCTCGGCGCAACGGCGGGCCCAAGTATCCATGGCCAGCACATCGGGAATGGATTGTACCACCCCGGCGCCATCGGTCTCCATGGTCCTCTCGACCGCGCGGGCGATATCCAAGAACCCTATACGTTTGTCCAAGAAGGCCGCCACCGCCACTTCATTGGCGGCATTGAGTACGATAGGCATGGCCCCACCCGCCCGCAACGCCTCGCGGGCCAGTCGCAGGGCCGGGAAACGGTCCGTATCCGGCGCCAGGAAGGTCAGTTGGGCGATCTTGGCCAGATCCAGCTTTTCCACCGGCGCGTCCATGCGATCGGGCCAAGCCATGCTGTAGGCGATGGGCGTGCGCATATCCGGCGAACCCAGTTGCGCCAGCACGCTACCGTCCGCATAACCGACCATGGAATGGATCACCGATTGCGGATGGACCAGGATCTCGATCCGCTCTTCGGGAATCGGGAACAGGTGCGAGGCCTCAATCAGCTCCAGGCCTTTATTCATCATTGAAGCGGAATCCACCGAAATCTTGGCACCCATGCTCCAATTGGGGTGCGCCACAGCCTGCTCCGGCGTCGCGGCTTCCATGAAAGCTTTGTCAGCTTCGCGGAAGGGACCGCCGGAGGCTGTCAGGATGATCCGCTCGATCCGCTCGGGGCGTTCGAAATCAAAGACCTGGAAGATGGCATTGTGCTCGGAATCCACCGGCAGGAGGGTCGCCCCATGACGGCGGACCTCTTCCATCATCAGGTCCCCGGCGCAAACCAATGTCTCCTTATTGGCCAGAGCCACCACGGCGCCGCGGCGCACGGCGGCCAGGGTCGGTTCCAAACCCGCCGCCCCGACGATGGAGGCCATGACCCAGTCAGCGGGCCGTGCCGCCGCTTCGGTCACCGCTTCGGGGCCGGCAGCGACTTCGATACCGCTGCCGGACAATGCCGATTTCAAATCATCGTAGGCATCAGGATCGGCGACAACGGCCAAACGGGCACCGAGCTCCTTGGCCTGTTCGGCCAGCAGATCCACATTGCGGTTGGCGGTCAGCGCATCAACGCGATAGGCATCGGGGTTGCGCTTCAAAAGATCAATGGTGCTGCAGCCGATGGAGCCGGTGGACCCGAGAATGGTCACCGATTTGGGGGCGGGTGCGGCCTTTAGTTCCGTTACAGCCATGCGCCGCCGCCTCCTTCGGTCAATGCAAACAATAGAGCCAGAGCCAACCCGGCGGCCAACAGGCCGTCCATACGATCAAGCAACCCTCCATGTCCGGGGATCATACTGCCTGAATCCTTGACGTTGAAGTGCCGTTTCACCCAGGACTCGAATAGATCACCAATTTGCGCCACCACGGCCAGAACGCCGCTCACCACCATCAAGGGTCCCACGGGTGTCTGCCCCAGCCAATGGGCCGCGCCAGCTCCCACGGCCATGGCACAAGCCATACCGCCCAGCAATCCGGCCCAGGTCTTCTTGGGGCTGATTCTCGGCGCCAATTTCGGGCCGCCAATTGATCGACCGGCGGCATAGGCCCCGGTGTCCGTGGCCCAAACGACCCCCAGCAGCCATAGGAAGGCCGCCAGACCCCATCCGTCCGCGCCTCTGATCCAGACCATCGCCGCAATGGGCAGGGCGATATAAGGGATCCCCATCAGCACCCAGATTATTTTTCCTTGGACAAGACGAGCCCATTCGATCCCGAGCAAGGCCAGACAAATCACGGCCAAAATCTCAAAGTAAGGAGAACCGAAATAGACGGCCGCCAGCACGGGTGGAATCAAAACGACGGACGAGCCAATTCGCATCGCAAGGCCGCTGCCGCCCTTAGAGGGGGCCGCCTCGCCCTCTGTCTCCGGCTGGTGCAATGTCACGATATCGTCAGCTCCCGACCGCGCCGAACCGTCGCTCACGGCCCTTGAAGTCCATCACGGCCTTTTCCAGGTCATCAGCCCCGAATTCCGGCCAGAACTTTTCGACAAACAGGAACTCGGTATAGGCCATTTCCCAAAGCAGGAAATTACTGATGCGTTGGTCGCCGCCCGTGCGGATCAACAAATCCGGCTCGGGCATGCCCGCCGTATCCATATGGTCTGAGAAAAGGTCCTCGGTGATATCCTCGGCATTCAAGCGGCCAGCGGCCGCCTCGGCGGCCAAGCGTTGAGCGGTCGCCGCAATATCCCCGCGACCGCCATAGTTCAGGGCCAGCACCAAAGTCAGGCCAGTATTCCCACCCGTTTTGGTCTCGGCAATTTCGATCAGATCAACAATATCCGCCGCCAATCCCGACCGATCACCTATAACGAGCAATCGGACATTGTTCTTGTGCAAATCAGCGATTTCGCTTTTCAGGTGCAGGCGGAGCAAACCCATAAGGTCCTTGACCTCGCTGGGCGGCCGCTTCCAGTTCTCAGACGAAAAACTGTACAGGGTCAGATAGGACACGCCCAACTCGCCGGCGGCGCGCACCACCTTTTTTACCGCATCGGCGCCCTTCTTGTGACCCGCGGCGCGCGGCAGTTTGCGCGCTTTGGCCCAACGCCCATTGCCATCCATGATGATGGCCACGTGGACGGGCGGCTGCGGATCGTCGGGAATTTGCGGCGCCGGTTTCATCATCTAGACCTGCATGATCTCCGTTTCCTTGTGCGACAAGGCTTCGTCGATCTGTTTGACGTGACTATCGGTCAGGCCCTGGATCTCCTTGCCGTAGTCCCGGTGTTCGTCCTGGGAGATATCGCCATCCTTCTCCATGCGCTTGAGCTCGTCCATGCCATGTCGGCGGATGTTGCGCACGGCGATGCGGGCTTCCTCGGCATACTTGCCCGCGATTTTCGTATACTCAGTGCGGCGTTCCTCGGTCAGGGGCGGGATGGGAATCCGCACGGTTTGACCATCGGCCATCGGGTTGAGGCCCAATCCGGCATCGCGAATGGACTTCTCCACCGCCTTCACCATGCCCTTGTCCCACACCTGGACCGTCAGCATGCGCGGTTCCGGCACGCCGATGTTGCCCACCTGGCTGATCGGCATGAGGCTGCCGTAGGCTTCCACCTGCACCGGCTCCAACAGACTGGTCGAAGCCCGGCCCGAACGCAGTCCGGCGAACTCCTGATGCAGCACTTTCAGGGCACCATCCATGCGGTGCTCCGAGTCCTTTCTCAGTTCCTTGAAATCAGCATGTTGAGTCATGTGTTTCTACCCCCGTCAGTTCGGGTCTTCGATGATCGTGAAGCGGCCACCACCGGCCACAACCCGTGCCAGTTCGCCCGGTTCGTGAACGGAGCAGACTAGCATGGGAATATGGTTTTCCCGTGCCAGGGCGACCGCCGTTTGATCCATGACCCGAAGATTATCGGCCAAAACCTGTTGATAGGTCAGCCGTTCGTATCGCTTGGCATTCGGAACCTTTTTTGGGTCCGCGTCGTAAACCCCATCCACCTGGGTCCCCTTGATCAGGGCGTCGCAGCCGGTCTCGGCGGCGCGTAAGGCAGCGGCGGTATCGGTGGTGAAAAACGGATTGCCGGTGCCTCCGGCAAAGACCACCACTTCGCCTGCTTCCAGACGGGCCACGGCTTCACGCCGAGTATAGGAATCGCAGACCACCGGCATGGCGATTCCCGACATGACAGATGACGGCACGCCCTGTGCCTTCAAGGCGCTGGACATGGCCAGAGCATTCATCACCGTCGCCATCATGCCCATATAGTCTGCGGTCGTGCGTTCGATCCCGGCGGCCGCATCGGATAGGCCGCGAAAGATGTTGCCGCCGCCGATCACCAGACCTACCTGGGCGCCCAGGTCGCGCACGGCTTTAACCTCGGCAGCCGTTCGAGCCACTTCCTCGGAGTCGATACCGAAGGGCTGATTGCCCATCAGTCCCTCACCCGAGAGTTTCAGCAAAATTCGTTTATATTTCGGCTCGTCCGGCATGGTTTCTTATTCCGTCGCCTGTTTCGCAGGTCGTGGTTTATGGCACAGGCGGGCTTCCGGCGGAAGGCCCGTCGGCGCCCATCTCCCAGATTCCAGCCTCCACAAAGGCTGACGGCCCGGATCATACACAATCCGGGCCGTCTGGTCTTTCGAAAAAAGGCTGATACGCCGATTACTTACCGGCAGCAGCGGCCACCTCGGCGGCGAAGTCCTCTTCCTTCTTGTCGATCCCTTCGCCCAGGGCGTAACGAACAAATCCGGTCACCGCGATCGGCTTCCCGGCTTCCTTGCCAGCGGCCTCGACAACCTTGCCGACATTGTTGTCGGGATCCATCACGAAGGCTTGTTCCAAAAGGCAGACTTCTTCGTAGTACTTGCGCAGGCGGCCCTCGACCATCTTCTCGATGATGTTCTCCGGCTTCCCGGACGCGCGGGCCTGATCGGCCAGCACTTGGCGCTCGCGATCCAGCAAGGAGGCATCCACATCATCGCGGGACACAGCCTGCGGATTGGCGGCGGCCACATGCATGGCCAGCTGCTTGCCCAGCGCTTGCAATGCAGCGCCTTCGGCTTCGGATTCCAGAGCCACCAACACGGCGATCTTGCCCAGGCCGGGCACCGTCTGATTGTGAATATAGGAGGCCACCAAACCGCTGTTGACCTTGAGCACGGCGGCGCGGCGCAGGCTCATGTTCTCGCCGATGGTCGAGATCATATGGGTCAGTTCCTCGGAGACGTTCCGCTCGCTGCCCGGGTAAGCCTGAGCACCCAGGGCTTCCAGATCACCATCGACGCCCATGGCCAGGTCGGTCACGTTGGCGACGAAACCCTGGAAGGTTTCATTGCGGGCCACGAAGTCGGTTTCAGAGTTAACCTCGGCAACGGCGCCGGTCGTGCCACCGGTCTTGGCGCCCACCAGGCCTTCGGCGGCCACGCGGCCGGCCTTCTTGGCGGCGGCGGCAAGGCCTTTTTTGCGCAGCCAGTCGACGGCAGCTTCCAGGTCGCCGTCGGTCTCGCCCAGCGCCTTTTTGCAATCCATCATCCCGGCACCGGTCTTCTCGCGCAGTTCTTTCACTAGCGCAGCGGTAATCTGGGCCATGATTCCCTTGTCCTTTTGATATCTCTGTTAGTCTTGAAAACCGGCGGCGGGAGCTAGCCCCCGCCGCATTTGGTTACCTTGATCAGGCGTCCGGCGTGGTTGCGGGAGCGGTTTCCTCGGCGGGAGCCTCCGCGGGAGCCTCGACGGCGGCGGCTTCAGCAACCGGTGCGGCAGCCTCGGCTTCCGGCGCTGCGGCTTCTGGCAGAACCTCGGCGGGAACTTCTTCCATTTCGCCCAGATCGGTGCCGGTAGCCGCCATCTCGGCCTGGATACCGCCGATGGCCGAACCGGCGATCAGGTCGCAATAAAGGCTGATGGCGCGCACGGCATCATCGTTGCCGGGGATCGGGAAGGTGATGCCGTCCGGATTGGAGTTGCTGTCCACCACGGCGGCGACGGGAATGCCCAGCTTGTTGGCTTCTGCCACGGCCAGGGCTTCCTTGTTGGTGTCGATGATGAACAGAATGTCCGGCAGTCCGCCCATGTCCTTGATGCCGCCAAGAGAGCGTTCGAGCTTATCTTTTTCGCGGGTCAGGCCCAGGGTCTCTTTCTTGGTCAGGCCGGTGGTGTCTTCTCCCAAACGGGTTTCCAGTTCCTTGAGCCGCTTGATGGAGATGGAAATGGTGTTCCAGTTGGTCATCATGCCGCCAAGCCAGCGGTGATTTACATAGTACTGACCACATTTCTCGGCAGCCTCGGCGACGCGCTCGGATGCCTGACGCTTGGTGCCGACGAACAGCACGCGGCCACCGCCGGCGACGGCACCCTGTACGGCTTCCATAGCCCGGTGCAGCATGGGCATGGTCTGGCGCATGTCGATGATATGAACATTGTTGCGGGAGCCAAAGATATAGGGCTCCATTTTCGGATTCCAGCGGCGGCAGCTATGGCCGAAGTGAACGCCGGATTCGACGAGTTGGCGCATGGTGAAGCTAGGAAGCGTCATGGTTACTGTTCCTTTTCCGGTTAAGCCTCCGCGGACGAGAGTTCCTCCAACAGGAACACCGGAGCGACAAGACGACGAATTTGCGCCGCCGCCGCGAGCCCGCGTGCGAAGTGGGCGCTTGATACGCGCCTCCATTTGAAAAAGCAAGGGGGAATCTAAACTTCCCTCACCTCGGCGACGCCTTCCATGAACTGCAACGCCTGAACAAGGGTCGGCGAGACCGAATAGCGGTCCTTCAGGGTCATCTCCACTTCCGTGGCGTCCTCCAGGCGGGCGGTCAGTCGGATCTCGCCCCGACCCTTCTTCTGCTCGGCCAGCAAGGAACCAAGAGGTTCTAGAACATCTGTCCCCATGACCCGCAGGCGCAGGCCCGTATCGGTTTTCCCGGCCACCACTTCCAGGGATTCCACCGAGTTGGCGGTCAGCCGCAGGCGATCATCGTCGAATTCCGCCGCCGCACGAATGAACAGGGAATTGCCCGCCTCCAACAGGTCGCGCGCCTGCGCCAATTGCTCGGAGAACAAGGTGACCTCATAGGCCCCCGAAGCATCGGACAAGGAAACAAAGGCGAAGCGGTTGCCCCGGGCCGAGGTGCGCTCCTTCTTGGCGACCACCGTCCCGGCCAGCTTCACCGCGCCGGAGCGTCCGGTTTCCAGCAGTTCGGCGCTTGCCACCACATCCAGCCGCTTTAGGGCCTGACCATAGGCGTCCAGCGGATGGGCCGAGAGGTAGAAGCCGATGGCGTCGAACTCCTCCTTCAGCTTGTCCATGGGCATCCATTCCGACACATTGGCCAGCTTCGGCTTGGCGCTTTCCATGCCGGAATCGCCGAACATGCCCATTTGGTTGCTGTTGCGCTCGGCGGTGGCGACATTGGCATGGGCGATGAGGGTTTCCAGGCTCTCGAACAGCTTGTGGCGATTGCGTTCCAGGCTGTCCAGGGCGCCGGCCCGCACCATGTTTTCAAGCTGCCGTTTGTTGATCGCCTTGGTATCCAGGCGATCGAAGAAATCGAACAGGTCCTTGAACGGCCCGTTGGCACGACGTTCCTCGACAATGGTCCGCACGGCCTCGGCGCCGACATTCTTGATCGCCGCCAGGGCGTAGCGCACGGCGCTGTTGCCCTCCCCGTCCCGCTCCACCGAGAAGGTCACCTCGGATTTGTTCACGTCCGGCTGCCGCACCTCGATCTTCAACCGTGTCAGTTCCTGACGGAAGGCGTTGAGCTTGTCGGTGTTGTTGATATCGAGGGTCATGGACGCGGCCATGAACTCGGTCGGGTGATTGGCCTTCAGATAGGCGGTGTGATAAGCCACCAGGGCATAGGCGGCGGCATGGGATTTGTTGAAGCCGTAGGAGGCGAACTTGGCCACCAGATCAAAGATCTCCGAGGCCTTGCGCTCCGGCACCCCCTTGGCCACCGCGCCATCGACGAAGATCTTGCGCTGCTTCTCCATTTCCTCGGCAATCTTCTTGCCCATGGCCCGCCGCAACAGGTCGGCGCCGCCGAGGCTGTAGCCCGCCAGCTCCTGGGCAATCTGCATCACCTGTTCCTGATAGATGATGATGCCATAGGTTTCCTTGAGAATGCCTTCCAGGGTCGGATAGAGGTAGTCCGGCTCCTCCGCCCCATGCTTGCGCCGGATATAGCTGGGGATGTTGTCCATGGGACCCGGCCGATACAGGGCCACCACGGCGATGATGTCTTCCAGGGTATCGGGCTTCATATTCTTCAGCACGTCGCGCATACCGGCGCTTTCCAACTGGAATACGCCCTGACTCTCGGCCCGGCCCAGCATCTCGAAGGTCGGACGATCTTCCAAGGTGATGGTCGACAGATCCACCGTCACCCCCTTGTCGGCGATCAGTTTGACCGCCGTGGACAGAACGGTGAGGGTCTTGAGCCCGAGAAAGTCGAACTTCACCAGCCCGGCGCTCTCGACAAATTTCATATTGAACTGAGTGACCGGCATGTCCGAACGCGGATCGCGGTAGAGCGGCACCAGTTCATCCAAAGGCCGATCACCGATCACCACACCCGCCGCATGGGTCGAGGCATGGCGGTACAGACCTTCCAGTTTCAAGGCCTTTTCGGTCAGGCTGCGAACGGTCTCGTCGTCCTCGATCATCTCGCGCAGTTGCGGTTCGTCCTCGATGGCCTGGGCCAGGGGCACCGGCTTGCCCGGCGGATTGGGCACCAGCTTGGTGATACGGTCCACCTGGCCATAGGGCATTTCCAGCACCCGCCCCACGTCGCGCAGCACGGCCCGGGCCTGTAACTTTCCGAAGGTAATGATCTGGGCCACATGGTCGTAGCCATATTTGTCCTGCACGTATTTGATCACCTCGTCTCGCCGGTCCTGGCAGAAATCGATGTCGAAGTCGGGCATGGACACACGCTCGGGATTGAGGAACCGCTCAAACAGCAGCCCAAAACGCAAGGGGTCCAGGTCGGTAATGGTCAAGGCCCAGGCAACCACCGACCCGGCACCGGAACCGCGCCCCGGTCCGACAGGAATATCATGGGTCTTCGCCCATTTGATGAAGTCCGACACGATAAGAAAATAGCCCGGAAAGCCCATCTGGGCGATGACATCGAGCTCGTAGTCCAGGCGCTCGCGATAGGGCTTGGCGACCTGTTCCCGTTCATCGTCGGACATGCCGTCGGGGAAGACCCCGGCCCAAAGCCGTTTTTCCAACCCGGCAGCGGCCTGCTCGCGCAATTCATCGGCCTCGCCACGGCCCTCGCCACAGTCGTACGGCGGCAGGATGGGATCGATCTTCTCCACCATCACCGCACAGCGCTGCGCAATGATTAGGGTGTTGTCGATGGCCTCGGGCAGGTCGGCAAACAGGGCCCGCATCTCGGCGGCGGTCTTGAAGCGGTGCTCGGGGGTCAGGCGGCGGCGCTCGGTCTGCGAAACATAGGTGCTCCCGGCGACACAGAGCAGTGCATCATGGGCCTCGAACATGTCAGCATCGGCGAAAAAAGCCTCGTTGGTGGCCACCAACGGCAGCTCAAGGGCATAGGCCAGATCCACAAGAGGCCCCTCGATCCGCTTCTCGCCATCCAGGCCATGTCGCTGAAGTTCTACATAAAGTCTTCCGGGGAATGATTTGTTTAATAACAAAAGACATTCCTTAGCTTTGTCATCCTGGCCCTCGGCCAACAGCCGCCCGACCGGTCCGGCCAAGCCGCCGGTCAGGCAGATCAGCCCCTCGCCCAAGTCCGCCAGGGCGCTCAATGGGATCTGTGGGTCGTCGCCTGGTTCGGTCTCCAGGAACGCCTTGCTGACCAACTTCAAAAGATTGTGGTAGCCGACTTCGTTCTGGCACAGCAGCACCAGGGAATCCGGCGGCGGGGCCAAAGAGCCTTTGCTTGGCGCCTTGTCAAAACGCGTGACCCCCAACTGACAGCCGATGATCGGCTGCACCCCCGCCCCGGCCATGGCGCCGGAAAACTCCATGGCTCCAAACAGGTTGTTGGTATCGGTAATGGCCAGCGCCGGCATGCGTTCGTTGGTGCAGAGCTTGGGCAGGTCCTTGACCTTGATCGCTCCTTCGGAAAGCGAATAGGCCGTATGGACACGCAGATGGACAAACTCGGCGTATGAATTGGAGGAGGTCATGGGAAGAGAATTCCATGTCCAACCGATTCCCGCCACGTCCCTTTTTGCTTTTCCACAGGAAAAGCCTCGGGCAGCCCCTAAAGCTTGCGTCGAACCGTATAGGGGTGTTTCTCGCCCCACTTGCGGACGAATTCCTCAAGCTCTTTGTCGTGCTTGCTGGGCAGCATGATCGACAGCTTGACGAAATGGTCCCCGGCCCCCTTGTTGCCCGGTTTGACCCCTTGGCCTTTCATACGCAGCACGGTGCCTGAATTGGAGCCCGGCGGCACGCCGACCGTAACGGTGCCATGCAGGGTTTCCACGTCGATCTTGCCCCCTAGGAGCGCTTCGGGCAGAGTCACCGCGGTTTCCGTATGCACGTCCAGGCCCTCGACCCGAATCCGGTCGCTGGCGGTCACGGCAACGGTGACCAGAGCATCACCCGCGGGCTCGCCACCGATCCCCGGCATGCCCTGGCCTTTTAGCCGCAGCACTTGGTTATCGCCAGTCCCGGCGGGGACCCGCACATCCAGAGTTTTGCCATTGGTGGTCCGGATGCGCTTGGAGACCCCGCGCGCCGCTTCCAGGGTATCCACGGTGACCGTATAGGTAACATTGGCGCCGCGCACCTTGACCCCGGCAGCCGCGGCTGTGCCCTCTTCTTCGAACCAGGCTTTCTTGCGGCCCCGGCGAAATCCCGAAGTGGAATTCCAAAAACCGCCGCCACGCTTATGGATAGGATGGCCTTGGGCATCAATGGTGCCCCGATCGAAGGCCTGGCGTTTCTTGGGATCCGACAACAGGTCATAGGCCGTGGAGATCGTCTTGAATTCCTCCTCGGCCCAGGGATTGCCTGGGTCCAAGTCAGGATGACGCTCTCGGGCGAGCTTCCGATAGGCTTTTTTGATTTCGTCCTGGGAGGCCCGCCGGGCCACGCCAAGGGTGATATAAGGATCGTTCATGCGCCGAAATGGGGACCGGTTGTTGATCGGTCCCCCAGGCTACTCTTGCCCGCCAAAGGGAACAAGGCTCAGTTGATCACTTGCCAAGACCCATCGGGCTGACGGCAAGCCGTGCCATAGGCTTCTTCCACCCGGCCATCGATGGTCACCGTGGTCCGGTATTCCCGGCAATCCTCCTTGGCCGAGGAGCTATAAGTGCGGGTGGGCGTAATGGTGCCCTCGTGGCCGCTGTCTGGATTGGACCAGCTCGACGTGGTTCCGGCCTTGTTGTATTCCAAGGCGCTCTGTGTGGTGCCCTGCATCTTCATGCGGTCCACTTCGTCCAGCTTCGATCCCACGTTGCCGCCCAGCCAGGCCCCGGCCAGCGTCCCCACGGCGATGGCAGCCATATTGCCCTTGCCGCCGCCGATCTGTGATCCGGCCAGGGCGCCCAGTCCGGCACCCAAAAGGGTGCCCATGGTCTTGTTGGGATTGTTCTGCGCGTCGGTGACGCACCCACTGACCAGCAGCAGGCTGGCCGTGGCGGCGATGGTGGTCTTGCGAAGGCTCATCATGGGTCTCATTCCTCTTAGCTCCGGTACGACGGGGATCGCCCCCAATCCTTGATCAAACAATGGCACATTTTTGTGGCGTTCGGGAGGCATCCATCGCATATGAGGGAGACAGATGCCCTTTTTCATTGAGTGACCAACGCTCTTAAGAAGTTCTGAATCCATGACCGAAACCACTGAATTCCAAGCGCCGTTCGATCACTTTGCCCAATGGATGAGCGACGCGGAAGAGCAAGAAACGAACGATCCCAACGCCTTATCCCTGGCCACCACCACCAAGGAAGGGCGCCCATCCGTGCGCATGGTGCTGCTCAAGGAGATGGATGAAAGGGGGTTTGTATTTTATACCAACCTGGAAAGTCGCAAAGGTCGGGAGCTGTTGGAAAATCCCCATGCCTCCATGTGTTTTCATTGGAAATCCCTGCGCCGTCAGGTGCGAATCGACGGGCCGGTGGAACAGGTCACCGACGAGGAAGCCGACGCCTATTTCCACAGCCGTCCGCGCCTGAGCCAAATTGGCGCCTGGGCGTCCTCCCAGTCGCGACGGCTGGAGAATCGTTTTCATCTGGAAAAGCGGGTGGCCGAGTATACCGCCAAGTTCGGTATCGGCAGCGTGCCGCGTCCCGACTATTGGCATGGCTTCCGGCTCATTCCCCAATGGATGGAATTCTGGGAAGACCGGCCTTTCCGCTTACATGACCGGCTGGTATTCACCCGCGCCGGTGATGGATGGACAACGGAGCACCTGTTCCCATGAGCGAGACTCCTGCGCCCAACTCTCCCCTGCAAGCCAACGCCACCGACGCCCGGCTGATGCGC
The DNA here is from genome assembly GCF_000968135.1 of Magnetospira sp. QH-2. Classification (NCBI taxonomy): domain Bacteria; kingdom Pseudomonadati; phylum Pseudomonadota; class Alphaproteobacteria; order Rhodospirillales; family Thalassospiraceae; genus Magnetospira; species Magnetospira sp. QH-2. The sequence continues at coordinate 2,134,215 of NZ_FO538765.1, forward strand.
TCGGCCACCTATGCCTCGGTAACCGTGGCGACGTTGCTGATCATCGTCAAGGTAATGGCTTGGCTGATGACCGGCTCGGTGGCAATTCTGGCAACTTTGGTCGATTCCATCCTCGATGCGGCGGCCTCCGTGGTTAACATGTTCGCCGTCCGCCATGCTCTGGAACCGGCGGACAAGGACCATCGATTCGGCCATGGCAAGGCGGAACCCCTGGCCGGATTGGCTCAGGCGGCGCTCATCGGCGGCTCGGCGGTTTTCTTGTTGTTTCAGGCCGTGGAACGGCTGATTAATCCCGAAGCCGTGGCAGCATCGGACGTGGGCATCATTGTCATGGTGATTTCCATCGGCTTGACCCTGGTTTTGGTGCTGTTTCAGAAATTTGTCGTACGCAAGACCAAGTCCGTGGCCATTTCCGCGGACTCGCTGCATTACCAGGGCGACCTTCTGGTCAATGCCGGGGTGATCGCAGCATTACTGCTGGGGGATCATTTGGGATGGGTCTGGGCCGACGGAGCCTTTGCCCTCGCCATCGCCGGGTACATCCTCTGGAACGCCTTGGAGATCGTCCGCGAATCCCTGGACCTGTTGATGGATAAGGAATTCCCACCGGAAGACCGGGCCAGAATCCACGAAATCGCCATCGAGCATCCGCTGGTCTCGGATATCCATGACCTGCGCACCCGCTCCACCGGCCCACACAAGTTCATTCAGTTTCATTTGGAACTGGAGGGAGACATGATGCTGTCCAAGGCCCATGCCATCGCCGACAAGATCATGTATCGGGTGGAAGCCGCCTTTCCCGGGTCGGAGGTGCTGATCCACCAAGACCCGGAAGGCGTCAAGGAACGGCGGGCGACGTTCAAATAGACACCAGCATGAATAGCTGTTTTTCTGGGAGGCCTAAAGTCTTTCGCGTTTCATATGACCCATTGTGATGGTCTCCGGTGAGTCGAACCGCCAGGAAAGGTCCCGAAAGCGATGCGGCGCATCGGTGAGGGAGCTTGACGCCGCGGGCGGCCACCGGAGACCACCCTGCGGGCCGATCCTTTTGCCTAAGGGGAGCGTCGCGACCCTTGATCGTAGCCCCGCTACGCCCTGCGCGCCACTCCTGCCCCTTAGGCAAAATGATTCGGTCACAATGGGTCATATGAAACGCGAAAGATTTTTAGCTCCGGCCCTACTCGGGAACCACCTTCCCCGGATTCATGATGTTGTTGGGGTCCAGGGCCGCCTTGACCGCCCGCATCATCCGGATCTCGACATCCGGGGCATAATGGGCCAATTCGTCGCGCTTCAGCTTACCGATGCCATGTTCGGCCGAGATACTGCCGCCCAGGTCGATCACCAGGTCATGGACAATGCGGTTCATGGGCTCCCATTGATCCAGGAAAGCGGCTTTGTCCATGCCCTCGGGCTGGGTCAGATTGAAATGAATATTGCCGTCGCCGATATGGCCGAAGGGACAGGGACGGACGCCCGGCATGGCCTCGCTGACCAGTTCCATGCCTCGCATGATGAAATGCGCCACTTTGGAAACCGGCACCGAGACATCATGCTTGATGCTGCCGCCTTCATGCTTTTGGGCCTCCGAGATGGATTCTCGCAGCCGCCAGAGTTCCTCTGCCTGGGTCAGACTGCTGGCGATCACCGCGTCAGTCACCCATTCTGATTCGAAAGCCTCGCCAAGGACGGTTTCCAAAAGCTCTTCCAAGGAATCATCGGGCCGAGAGGAGGTCAGCTCCACCAAGGCGTACCAGTCATGGGCATCATCGAAGGGGTCGCGTAGGCCTTCCATATGCCTGGTCACTACCTCCACCGAAAACCGGGCCATCATCTCGAAAGCGGTCAGGCTGTCCCCGGCCCGAATCCGTGCCACATTGAACAGCTTCATCAGGCTATCCAAATCCGGGCAGGCGGCCAGGGCCGTGGCCCGGGCGCTCGGTTTAGGGAACAGTTTGATCACCGCCGCGGTGATGATTCCCAAGGTGCCTTCCGACCCGATGAACAACTGCTTCATATCGTAGCCGGTGTTGTCCTTGCGCAGCCCCCGAAGACCGTTCCAGACCTCACCCTCGGCGGTCACAACCTCAAGCCCCAGCACCAGTTCACGGGTATTGCCATAGCGCAGTACGGCGGTCCCCCCGGCATTGGTGGCGATATTCCCACCGATGCGGCAAGTGCCTTCGGCGGCCAGGCTGAGGGGAAACAGACAGTCGGCCTCGTCCGCCGCGACTTGCACGTTTTGCAAAATCACTCCGGCCTCGACGGTCATGGTCATATTGAGCGGGTCGATCTCGCGGATCCGGTTCAGGCGTTCGGTGGACAGAATCACGCCGCCTTCGGCCACGGCTCCCCCCACCAGGCCCGTATTGCCACCTTGAGGAAAGATCGGCAGCCCCGATTGCGCACAAAGCCGCACCACCGCCGCCGTTTCGTCGGTGGTGGCCGGTTTGGCAACAGCCAATGCCTCGCCGCGGTACAGATCCCGGGATTCCTCCAAATAGCCTTCCATATCCGGTCCCGGCGCCACCACACCTTTGGGGCCCAGAATATCGCTCAAGGCTGCAATTAGTTTATCGGTCATGGTCAGTCACCGTCATCATAGGGATCTGTTATGGCTAGGCAGGGCATGGCCGCCCCACAGGCCTCGGGCCAGTCATCCAATGGGGCCGCATCTTCAACCGGCGTGGCGGCCCGGCGCAAGCGGTCATTGATGGCCGCGCCGAGCCCGGTATCGGGAACAGGCGCCACGGCAATGCGCGCGAAGCCGCCCGCATCCAACTCCCGCAACATGGCAAACAGATTGGCCGCGGCCTCGATTGGATCCCCGGATACGCTGAGGTTCATGGTTCCAGGCAATCCGCCAAAACTCAAAAAGGCCTCGCCCGGACGCGGTGCGCCGGCGTTCAAACGCAACGGCTTGCCGGGGGCATAATGGCGGCTGAGCATGCCCGGTGATCGGGGTGCCTCGCCCTCGCCCGCTTTGGCCAACGGCCCGCAAACCCGCTGAATATCTTCCACCGCCAAGCCGCCGGGACGCAACAAGGTGGGCTGTGCCCCGCTCACATCCACAACCGTCGATTCCACGCCGACCCGGCAAGGTCCGCCATCGAGGATGGCTGCAATCTGGTCTTCGGTGAACTCGGAAAGAACGTGATCTGCGGTGGTCGGACTCACATGGCCGGAGCGGTTTGCACTGGGCGCCGCCACCGGCACATTGGCCGAACGCAGCAGATCGCGGGCCAACGGATGGGCGGGCACCCTCAGTGCCACCGTATCCAGCCCGGCACTGACCAAATCCGACAGGCGACATTGGGGCAGTCGCTTCAGGACCAAGGTCAAGGGACCGGGCCAGAAGGCCTCGGCCAGATCAAACGCCGGGTCATTGAACAGAGCGAAGTTTCCCGCCGTCTCCAAATCCGGCAAGTGAGTAATCAGCGGATTGAAGCTGGGGCGCCCCTTGGCGGCAAAAATAGAGGCGACCGCCTTGTCATCGGTGGCATCGCCGCCCAGGCCATAGACGGTCTCGGTGGGAAAGGCCACCAGACTGCCGCGATCCAACAGCCCCGCCGCTTCGGCAAGGCTGTCGGGTGACGCAGGCAGAACTCGGGTCACGGCAGCCTCAGCGGCCCCAGACCACGAATCCGGAATCGTTGGCGAAATCCGGTTTAACATAGGTAAAGGGATTGCCGTCGGGATCGGTGACCCGGCCTCCGGCGGCGGAAACCACCGCATGACCGGCCCCGGTATCCCATTCCATGGTCCGGCCCATGCGCGGATACAGATCGGCTTCGCCGGTGGCAACCTTGCAGAACTTCAACGACGACCCGGCGGGGGTCATGTTGGCCACGGTGAACTGGGACAGGAACGCCTCGTCCTTTTCCGAACGGTGGGAGCGGCTGCCCACCACGTTGATCCCGTCGGCGGGCATCTCCCGCGTGGAAATGGCCTGCGGCGCGCCGCCGTCCTTGCTCATGAAGGCCCCCAACGGGCTGCCCCAATACATGGTGTTGTTGAGAGCCGGAGCCAGAACCACGCCCATGACCGGCACCTTGTCCACCACCAAGGCGATGTTGACGGTAAATTCTCCCCGGCGATGAACGAATTCCTTGGTGCCGTCCAGCGGGTCCACCAGCCAAAACGGTGTTCCGGTCACGTCCGGCACCCGGCCCGCCGCCACCGATTCCTCGGCCACCACGGGATAGGCATCGATCAACTTACCGCTTATTTCGTTTGCAAGGGCGGCGAGGATCAGGTCCTCCGCCTGCTGATCGGCTTCGGTCACCGGCGACTTGTCGTCCTTGGCTTCAACGGCGAAGTCGCTTTCATAGATCTCCATGATCCGGGCTCCGGCACGAAGGGCGATGTCGCGGACGGCGTCCACGAGGGGCTGTTCAATAGTCAAAGACACTGGATTCTCCCGAGCAGGCGGTTAGTCGGACCAGAGGACCTTGGGATCGGGCAGATCAGCCGCCGCCAATTCCTCGGCAATGAAACGTTCCGCGCGGAAGGTATCCGACCAATGGTCAATGGGCAATCCCGCTTTACGCTTCAAATGGGCCAGAAACTCTTTTTTATCCGGCAGCTCCCGCCATACCGCGGGCAGGAATAGCGCCCGTTTCGGGCCGTCGGAGATAATCAGGCCATCGATCCCGGGCCGCAACTGATCCAACAAATCAGCCTCGTTCTTGATGGTGAACGGCCAGGACGGACTAAGCAGGGACAAAGATAATTCGAGCCCCTCCACTTCATGAGGTCCCAAAGGCGGGAATCGGGGGTCCTTGAAAGCGGCGGAAATGGCATTGCGGGCCACGTCCAGGGCCAAGGCTTGATGCGCGGATACCGAGCCGATACAGCCCCGCAAACGCCCGCCGCGTTTCAAGGTCACGAAGCAGGCGCCCTCGCGCCCCAGTTCCGGCGGAAAATCCTTCAGGTTCAGCTTCATGCCCTTGCCGCCAGCCAAAGCGTCACGAATGACCTTTGCCGCCAACCGAAGCAGCGATTCCCCATGACGGTCAAGAATCGCCCGGGTCCGGGCGGCGAAATCATTGCCCGCTTCTTTGCGCCCATCTGGATTATCGAAGAAGGCCCAGGAGCCATATCCCACCACCCGGTCCTTGGGACCGGCGGTGTCACCTGAATTCCGCAGATCCAGCGTTTCAACCCTCAGCCCCTTCCGTCGGGCCAATGTCAGCAGACCGCGCACCGGCACGCGGCCGCAAGCGGAGTCCCGGTCCAGTCCAGTGGGATCCAAGGCTTCGATGGCAAGGCAGGCGGCTCGATCCGAGCGCTGGGCGGCCTGATAATCCAGATAGTGGCTGAGATCGGAACTAATAACGATCAGCGTTTCCGCCCCGCCCCAAACGGTCTCCAACACATCCGCCACCTCCTCGCCGGTGGCTTCGCCCACCACCAGGGGCAACAAGGAGAACGCACCCAACACTTCTTGCAGGAATGGCACATGGACCTCCAGGCTGTGTTCTGCCTGATGGGCGGCGTCGAACAGGGATACCTGGGGGAAATGTCGGCACAGGGAATCGAGAGTCGAGCGATCCAGCGGCACATCGCCCAACGGGGTTCGCCAGGCATCGGCGCCACTGCCCGCCAACCCGCGCACCGCCACGCGATGGCAAGGCCCCATCAAAACCACCTTGGAAATCCGGTCACGCGCCGGAGCGATACGGGCATAGGCGGCAGCGGCCACCGGACCGGAATAGACATAGCCCGCATGGGGAGCGATCAAAGCCTTGGGGACCGTTCCATCCCGCGACGGAACATCCGCCAAAAACCCTTGGATCTCCGCCTTCAGGCGATCCGGCTGGTCGGTATAAAAAGCCCCGGCCACGGCGGGGCGGCGGACAACAGTCATGGGGCGGGCTCCTTGGTAAGGGTTCCCCCCCAGTGTGACTCCGGATCCATGCCCTGTGAAGGCTACCCTTCATTGATCATTTGATTTTCCCTGAAAATGCGTTACATAGGATTCATACGTGTTGCATTCGTTTCGAGCTATCTAAGTAACGGCGTGCCGTTTCGCGAAGTTATTCCTGACAATGTGAGCGTAGAAGACCCGTGCGTCCACGCGGTGTGGGCAACGGATTTAAGCCACCTGTTAGAGGAAAATACGCAAATGGCTACTGGTACTGTTAAGTGGTTCAACCCCACCAAGGGTTTTGGTTTCATTGAGCCGGAAGACGGCTCCAAGGACGCCTTCGTTCACATCTCCGCCGTCGAACGCGCCGGCCTGAGCACCCTGAACGAAGGTCAGAAGGTCTCTTATGAGCTGCAGGAAGGCCGCAATGGCAAGTCCTCGGCCGAGAACCTCCAGGTTCTCTAAGGTTCCGAATTCAGAACCCGCCTCCGATTTCGGTCGGAGGCGGGTTTTGTTTTGCCTGGAATCTACCCCTGCTCTTGCATATCGACCCACAAAGCCAACCGGTCGCGCAGAATCTTGGCCGTGTCGATATCCAATTCCAGATCGGTAAAACGCTTCTTTTCCTTGATCCGCAGACGCAGCATTTTGAAGCCGCCGTCGAAAGTCAGGTCCTGTAGGGCGACTTCCTTGGCCCAGGGTGTCGGCAGCACTTCTAGCTCCCGCACCTCTTCCCCATGTCCACCCGAATTCATCTGATACTCTCCCTCTCTTTAAGTATGGGCGACGCGATCAAAATAGCGCCCTCGGTACATCAATCGCCCTTGGCCCGATGCGGCGTCCCCATCGTCGAAACCGGTGCGATCATGCAAAACATTGTTGCCGATGAGTCCCTGCCCCGCCGCCATGCGGTGGCGGAAGATATAGGGGCTGTCACCGTTGAGCAGCGCCTCGAGAAAGGCCACGGCGGCCGTCGTCGCGCCCTCGTCGCGCCAAGCCATGTTCCGCTTGCGCATGGAATAGTTCATGCCCAGGGCGCCGGTTTCATCGTCCACATAGAACACCGGATTGGGCCGCTCTCCCCGAATCTCCTCGCCGCCTTCCACATTGGGCGGCACCACAAAGGATCGTGGATGACAAAGGGCCGCCACCAGGGCCGGGTCCTCATCGCGCATCAGGATATAGGCGACCTCATGGTCCATCAAAGCATTCTCGCCGCCCGTCACCGCCGGACGGGTACAATGCAGGATCAAGCCCCGGATTCTTTCCTGCGGCACATTATAATAGCCGTCCGTATGCCATTTGATGGGCCGGTTGGTATAAGGAATGTAACGGGACCGCCCGCCTTCGTCGGCCACCTCCAAAGCGGTGATACAGCTTGAATCCGACTGCAAATGCGCATCCAGGCGCAGCAGCCCGAAATGATCCCCCAACGCCTTGACCTCGGCCGGGCCACCGCCGCCCGATCGCAAGGCATAGACGGCCATGTTGGTCTTGCGGATGCGCTCCAGGATGGCCACGTTTTCCTGCTCGCTGAGATGAAATGGATCGCTCACCGGGACCAGCAAATCCGCGGCGGTGGCCGGGTAATCGCGCAACTTATCGTCCCGCCAGGCCTTGTAGGCCCGATCATCATCCATCCGAAAGGCGTTTCCAGACATCGCTGTCTCCATCGGTTCATTCGGTCCCTTATATAGAGTGTGAATCACCGCTTGGGCAGTCCTCTCGCGTACCAAACCACCGCACATGCGAAATAAAATTCGATTCCCTCCCCTTAAGACGAACGATTCGGACCAAGGATTCCCCGGGACCAAAGCACCCGTTGCGGCGCGAAGCGGACGCGGGGCACCCCAAATGGGGGAATCCCCTACAAAAATTGGCCTTTTAGCGGGTCGATCAACCCTATCTCCGGAAGCGATTCTAACTTATAATAATTCCAATCAGACGACCAACGTCTACGACTAGCGAAAAAATAACAATGTTAACAATACGTTACAAGAATACCGGCGAAAGCAAAAATCCTGTGGATTCAAACCGCCACATTGGGTACATTAGCTTACCTTGATATAAAGGTGCCGGATCGTTATCGAGATGGCCTGCCCTGAACAAAAATCATGAAGGGGGCGGCCAAAGGCAGGGAGATCGTTCAAGCTGTAGGCGGCGTTGCCGCTTGCGGAATGTTCCCGGGGAGGGCGTCGATCGGTGATCGAACGCCGAGGGAATTCTTGGACCAAATTTCCCATAAGAATGAATGCGCGCCTTTCGTGCCCTTTAGGTGTTGGGGTTCGGAGGCAGGAAGGAAAAATTCTGGAGGTCGACAGACATGGCGAACAAGATGCCCGATACGCCCTTGCTTGATCAGCTTGAGGACGGTCCGTGGCCGAGCTTCATCACTGGTTTGAAGCGCTTGGCGAACGACGAAGGTAAGCAGTATGCCCCGACAGTGAAAAGCCTGCTGGGTCAGCTGGAGCATTCCTATGAAACCCGCAAAGGCTATTGGAAAGGTGGTACCGTTGGTGTCATCGGTTATGGCGCCGGTATTATCCCGCGTTTCTCCGAAGTGGCCGACAAGTTCCCGGAATCCAAAGAGTTCCACACCCTGCGCTTGATGCCCCCCGCGGGCATGCACTACAACACCAAGCTGTTGCGCGACATGTGCGACGTTTGGGAGCGTCACGGATCCGGTCTGATCGCCTTCCATGGCCAGTCCGGCGACATCATGTTCCAAGGGGCCAACACCGAACAAGTCCAGACCGCCTTTGACGAGCTCAACGAAATGGGTTTCGATCTGGGTGGCGCCGGTGCCGGCGTCCGGACGTCCATGAGCTGCGTTGGTGCAGCCCGTTGCGAACAGTCCTGCTATGACGAATCCAAGGCCATGCAGGGTGTTATCAATGGCGTGCTCGACGACATGCACCGCCCGTCCCTGCCCTACAAGTTCAAGGCCAAGTTCTCCGGTTGTGCCAACGACTGCGTGAATGCCTCGCACCGCTCCGATTTCGCGGTTTTGGGCACCTGGGCCGACGACATGAAGGTCGATCAGGACAAGTTCAAGGAATACGTGGCCGAGCGTGGCCGCAAAGAGATCATCGATCAGGTGATCAACCTTTGCCCGACCCGCGCCCTGTCGCTGAACGACGACGATACCTTGGACGTGGACAACGGTTCCTGCGTCCGCTGCATGCATTGCATCAACGTGCTGACCAAGGCGCTGTCTCCGGGCGACGTCAAGGGCTGCACCATCTTGGTGGGTGGCAAGCGGACCCTGAAGATCGGTGATCTCATGGGCTCGGTGGTCGTTCCGTTCATGCGTCTCGAGACCGATGAGGACTACGAGAAGCTGAATACCCTGGCCGCTGACGTGCTGGACTTCTTCGCCGAAAACGCTCTGGAGCATGAGCGGACCGGTGAAATGATCGAGCGGATCGGCCTGGTCAACTTCCTCGAAGGTGTCGGTTTGGATGTGGACCCGAACATGGTCAAGCATCCGCGCACCTCGTCCTACGTCCGCATGGACGATTGGGATGCGGAAGTGGACAAGTGGAACAAGCGCAAGCAGTCTGCGGCCGCCGAGTAAGCGACCGAGGCAAGTTTGCCGATATCATTCCCGAATAAGGGGACGCCGCCTTTAAGACGGCGTCCCTGACGGGGGAAACGTGACGAGGCCCCGAAGGGGTCCGAGAGAAATGTGTTCGGAGGCAGGAAAATATGAGCGACAAGCCGCGTATGCCCGATGAGTGCGGGGTCCCTGATCCCCAGCAGTACATGCACCCTGTAATGGTGAAGAACTACGGCAAGTGGGATTGGCATGACCGTCCCCGTCCCGGCGTGCTGCACCACGTTGCCAAGAGCGGCGACGAGATTTGGACCGTCAAGGCCGGTACCCAGCGTCAGATGGACCTTTACACCATCCGCACCCTGTGTGACATCGCCGACGAGTTCGCCGAAGGCCACGTGCGGTTTACCGCCCGTTCCAATCTGGAGTTCATGGTCAGCGAGGCCTCCAAGGTCGATCCGCTGATCGCCAAGCTCAACGAGCATGGCTTCCCCGTCGGTGGCACCGGCAACTCCATCTCGATGATTTCCCATACCCAGGGCTGGCTGCACTGCGATATTCCGGGCACCGATGCCTCGGGCGTGGTCAAGGCTTTGATGGATGAGCTCTACGAAGACTTCATCCACGAAGAGATGCCGAACCGGGTCAAGATGACCACCTCTTGCTGCCAGATCAACTGTGGCGGCCAGGGCGACATCGCCATCAACATTCAGCACACCAAGCCGCCGATCATCAATCATGATCTGGTTGCCAACATGTGCGAACGTCCCGCTGTTATCGCGCGCTGCCCGGTTGCCGCCATTCGTCCGGCGCTGGTCAATGGCAAGCCGAGCCTCGAAGTGGATGAGCGCAAGTGCATCTGCTGCGGTGCCTGCTTCCCGCCCTGCCCGCCGATGCAGATCAACGATCCGGAGCACTCCAAGCTGGCCATCTGGGTCGGTGGCAAGCACTCCTCCACCCGTTCGACCCCGGCTTTCCATAAGCTGGTCGTCGCCGGTCTGCCGAACAACGCCCCGCGTTGGCCGGAAGTTGCCGAGACGGTGAAGAAAATCCTCAAGGCGTACAAGGAAGACGGACGCCCCTGGGAGCGGATGAACGAGTGGATCGACCGTATCGGTTGGCCGCGGTTCTTCGAACTGACCGGTCTGCCGTTCACCAAGTACCATATTGATGACTGGCGGGGTGGCCGTAATTCCTTGAACACTTCCACTCACGTCCACCTTTAGGGTGGGCGTGGCGGGAGCCACGTTATTGATCCAAGAGCAAACCTAGGGGAACCCAAGGGGGAGAAGACCATGAATATCGGCATCCTCGTCAATGAAGGGCCGTTCACCCACCAGGCTTCGGATTCGGCGTACATGTTCGCCAAATCCGCCATTGCCAAGGGGCACCAAGTGCCGCGGGTGTTTTTCTACTATGACGGCGTCAACAACGCCAACAAGCTGTCCGAACCGCAGTCGGATGACCGCAATCTGGTCAAGCAATGGGGCGACCTGGCCACCGAGCACAACATTGACCTGGTGGTCTGTGTGGCGGCGGGCCTGCGTCGCGGCATCAAGGATGATATCCTTGCCGACGGCTTCCGCATCTCCGGCCTGGGCCAGCTCATCGAAGCTGGCATGGGTTGCGAGCGGCTTGTGACATTCGGTGATTAAGGGGGACAATTATGCCTGAGTTCGAATTTGACACCGAAGGCGTCATCAAAAAGTTCATGTTTTTGAACCGGAAAGCGCCCTACGGCACCATCTACGCCCTGGAAGTCCTGGAAACCGTGCTGATCTCAGCCGCTTTCGATCAGGATACCTGCCTGGCATTCGTCGATGACGGCGTCTACCAGATCATGAAGGGTGTCGATAATTCCGAAACCAATGACATGAAGAACTTTTCCAAGACCTTCCGGGCGCTCGACGGCTATGACGTCGAACGGCTGTATGTGGAAAAGGAATCCATGGAAGCCCGGGGCCTGAGCGAAGACGACCTGATCGTTGACGTGGAAGTCCTCAGTGCCGAGCAACTGTCCGTGCTCATCGCCGAGCAGGACGTGGTCATTTCCGGTTAAACGCAGAGGAGAGCGAAGACATGCTGCATATCGTCAACAAGTCGCCGTTCGAGCGGAACTCCCTCGATGCCTGCCTGCGTCTGGCCGAGAAGGGAAGCTCGATTCTTTTCATTGAGGACGGCATTTATGGCGCCCTCGACAATACCTCCGTGGCCGATAGCGTTAAAGCGGCCATGGCGGATCACGACCTCTATGTCCTGAGTGCCGATCTCAAGGTGCGCGGAGTGGATGGACGGGTAGTTGACGGCGTTACCGTGGTTGACTACGACGGGTTCGTGGATCTGGTGGTGGAAAAAGGGCCGTCCAATTCCTGGCTCTGATTTCGTCGTTCCGGCGACCACTATCTAGGTTTCAAGAGTGGGCCTCGTGTCCATCGTAAAACAAGGAGAGCATTGAAATGGCTTATGAAGTGAATGGTAAAACCATCGAGCATGACGAGGAAGGCTACCTGACCAACCTCGCCGAATGGTCCAAGGATGTGGCCGAGCTGATCGCCAAGGACGAAGGCGTCGATATGGGTCAAGAGCACTGGGAAGTGATCGACTTCCTGCGTGAGTACTATGAAGAGTACCAGATCGCCCCGGCGATCCGTGTGCTGGTGAAGGCCATTGGTAAGAAGTTGGGCCCGGAAAAGGGCAGCAACAAGTACCTGTACGAGCTGTTCCCGTATGGCCCGGCCAAGCAGGCTTGTAAGATCGGTGGCCTGCCGAAGCCGACCGGCTGCGTCTGATCGCGGATTGGCGGAGGGGGTCTCTCCTCCGCCGATGACCGGTTTTCCGGATTGGGTGACGCCTTCAGGGTTTCCCCATCCGGCATCCGGGAACGTGTTGAATTTTCTGGTTTTTCGTGAGGGAGAGCGCCTCCATGACGCTCCTAACGGTAGTCTACGCCCTACTTTTCTACTTCGCGGCCATTGTTTTGGTCGTCTTTACAGGGCTGAAGATCAAACAGTTTGCGACGGTTCCGTCGCCACTGGTGATCCCGACGACGCCCGCGCCGATCACCAAGACCGGTGTGGTATTCCGTGTCGCCAGAGAGGTGGCATTGTTCGAGAGCCTTTTCAAGTCCAATCGTTGGATTTGGATCTTTGCCGTGCTGTTCCATGCCGGCATGGCCATCGCGCTGGTGCGTCATCTGCGATACTTCGTGGAGCCGGTTTGGGGCTGGCTGGCCCTCATGCAACCTCTTGGAATTTATGGCGGCATGGCCATGGTGGTGGGACTCTTGGGCCTCTGGGCGCGGCGGCTGCTCGTTGACCGGGTGCGCTACATCTCCAACCCCTCCGACCATCTCATGCTGGCTTTGCTGGTGGGTATCGGCGCCTCCGGTCTGGGCATGAAGTTCGTTGCCCATACGGACATCGTACAGCTCAAGGCTTTTGCCCTGGGTCTGGTACGATTCGATTGGCAGCCCCTGCCCAGCGACCCTGCCCTGCTCATCCATTTGGGCCTGGTAGCCGTTCTCATGATCGTGTTTCCGTTCAGCAAGCTGCTGCACGCGCCGGGCGTGTTCTTTAGCCCGACCCGGACCATGGTCGATAACCCGCGCGAACGACGCCATGTGGCTGCCTGGGCAGCTCCCATGGACGCGACGCGGGAACGTTAAACAAAGGGACGACTGGAGGAAACCGTGGCCAAGGCTAAAATCGAGACTCCGGCACTTCGGGCTTACCGAGAAATCCCGGCCATTCAACCGGGCGCGATGGACCATTCACAGCCGTTCATTGCCAAGCCCGAGCATCAGGAGCCCCTGGGATTCCCCGGCGAGCTGGTGGACGATTGGGAAAACAAGGCCGTTGCCAAGATGGGTGACTTGCTGGGCAAGTACAAGTCCTTGCAAGTGTTCATGGATTCCTGTGTAAAGTGCGGTGCCTGCACCGACAAATGTCACTACTATCTGGGCACCAGCGATCCCAAGAACATGCCGGTGGCGCGTCAGGATCTGCTGCGCAGCGTCTACCGCCGCTATTTCACCCTGGCCGGCAAGATCGCGCCGAAGCTGGTGGGCGCCCAGGACATGACCAAAGAGGTCCTGGACGACTGGTACAAGTATTTCCACCAGTGCTCCCAGTGCCGCCGCTGTTCGGTGTTCTGCCCTTACGGCATCGATACCGCCGAGATTTCCATGGCCGCCCGCGAGATCATGGACCATATCGGCGTCGGTCAGAAGTATTGCAACGAGATCCTGACCAAGGTTCACAAGATCGGCAACAACCTGGGCCTACCAGAACCGGCCCTGGAAGCCACCCTGGAGGACCTGGAAGAAGACGTGAAGGACGAGACCGGCTTCGACGTGAAGTACCCGGTCAATCAGGAAGGCGCGGATGTACTGCTGGTGACTCCGTCCGCCGACTTCTTTGCCGAACCCCACATCGATGGGCTGATCGGTTATGGCAAGGTGTTCCATCAGGCCGGCGTGAGCTGGACGGTCAGTTCCTATGCCTCCGAAGCGGCCAACTTCTCCATGTTCATCGGCTCATACGACCAGATGTTCAAGGTTGCCAACCGCATCCGCAAGGCCGCGCTGGACTTGGGTGTCAAAAGGATCGTGTTCGGTGAATGCGGCCATGCCTGGCGCGTGGCCTACTCGTTTTTGAATACCATGGCCGGTCCTTGGGATTTTCTGGATCCGAAGTATCCGGTGCCGCAGCATATCTGCGAATTCACCAATGATATGATCAAACGCGGCGCCTTGAATCTGGACAAAGAAGCCAATGACCACATGACGGTCACCTATCATGACTCCTGCAACGTGGCGCGCGGCTCGCGCATGGGCGACATGCCGGGCGGCCAGTTCCATATTCCACGCGAGGTCATCAAGGCGAGCTGCAACAATTTCGTCGACATGGCCCCGGACACCATCCACGAGAGCACCTATTGCTGTGGCGGTGGCGGCGGTCTGCTGACTGACGATTTGATGGAGCTCCGCGTCAAGGGGGCCCTGCCCCGCATGGAAGCTTTGTCGGAATCCCGGGATCAACACGGGGTCACGCACATGGCTGCCATTTGCGCCATTTGTAAGAGTCAATTCACCAAGGTGATGCCCTACTACGGGTTTGACATGGACGCCATTGTCTCTGTCCACCAACTGGTGAGCAACGCCATCCAACTGGGTACGAAGGAATAATCCCCGGCCCTTTCGGTTCAAGAGTTCTGTAGCACGGTGAGGAAGCAATGAATCAACAAACGTCGAATACGGCCCTGAATTACCGTCGGTATACCGACGGCGATCAGAATTGGCAGCGCTTCGAAGACAAGATCTTCCAGGCGGGTTGGTCCTACAAGTGCCCGACCTACATCCATAAGACCCCGCCGTGCCAGGGCAGCTGCCCCTCGGGTCATGATATCCGTGGCTGGCTGGCCATTGCCCGCGGCATGGACAAGCCGCCGGTGGAAGGCATGCCGTGGCAGGAATATGCGTTCCGGCGCATGACCGAAGCCAATCCCTTCCCGGCGACCATGGGCCGCGTCTGCCCGGCGCCTTGCGAAGACGGCTGCAACCGTAACGAGGTCGATGATTTCGTTGGCATCAACTCGGTCGAGCAGTATGTCGGCGACTGGGCCATCGAGAACAAGATGTCGTTTCCGAAACCAGCCAAGGAATCCGGTAAGAAGGTCGCCGTCATCGGTGGTGGCCCGGCCGGTCTCGCCGCCGCCTTCTTCCTGCGCCGAGATGGCCATGGGGTGACGGTGTTCGAATCCCTGCCTGAACTGGGCGGCATGATGCGCTACGGCATTCCCGGGTATCGTACCCCGCGTGAGATGCTGGACGCTGAAATCGGTCGGATCATCGACATGGGCGTGGAAGCCAAGACCGGCGTCCAAGTAGGTGTCGATATGAGCATCGGTGATCTGGAAAGCGAATTTGACGCCATTTTCTGGGCCATCGGCGCCCAGAAGGGCCGTGGCCTGCCGATTTCCAGCTGGGAAAACACCCCCAACTGTCTGACCGGCGTGGACTTCCTGCGCGCCTTCAACGAAGGCCGCCTAAAATATGTGACCAAGCGCATTGTCGTGGTTGGCGGTGGTGACACCTCCATCGACGTGGCCTCTGTGGCCCGCCGCCTGGGTCACATTTCCACCGTCAACGAAAAGGATCGTCCGGAGAACATCGTTTTGGGTCATACCGCCCACGACGTGGCCGGCGCCGCGGCCCGCGAAGGCGTGGCCTCGACCCTGACCTCCTTGTTCCCGATCGAGGAAATGACCGCCGCCGATCACGAGCGTCAGGATGCGCTGCGCGAAGGTGTCGACATCAAGGGCGGCGTGATGCCTTTGGAAGTTCTCAAGGACTCCAACGGTCGCGCCATTGGCCTGAAGATGTGCGAGTGCGACATGGACGGCATGCGCCCGATCCCGCGCGAAGGCACCGAGTTCACCATCGATTGCGACCTGGTGGTTTCGGCCATTGGTCAGATGGGCGACATGACTGGCATCGAGTCCGTGGACAACGGCAATGGTTTCATCGAGGCCGACAAGACCTTCCGGGTCAAGGGCCAGGAAAAGCCGCACTTTGCCGGTGGTGACATCATCCGTCCGCACCTGCTGACCACCGCCATCGGTCAGGGCTCCATCGCCGCCGAGAGCATCGACAAGGTTCTGGCCGGGGCCGAGGAACTGGGCAAGCGCCCGCGTGTCGACGTGCATCACTTCAATTTGATGGACGAGCTGCGCGGTCGTGGTCTGGAGCCCGAAAAGGCGCAGGGTCCGACCCGGGGAACCTCGGACGAAGATTTCGCGGTTCACAACTACGAAGACCGCTCCTTCGCCGAGATCATCCCGCACAACGACCTGTTCCTGGGCCACTTCCCCTTCAAGGAGCGCAACAAGCGTCCGGAAATCCAAATCGGATCCGACGAAGTGCTGGGCAACTTCCAAGAGCGCATCCAGTCGCTCTCTGAAGAAGGCGCACAGGACGAAGGCGCCCGCTGCATGAGCTGTGGCATGTGCTTCGAATGCGACAACTGCGTGATCTATTGCCCGCAGGATGCCGTACATCGCACCAAGAAAGCCGAGCGCGCCGTGGGTCGGTACGTGTTTACCGAATACACCCGCTGCATCGGTTGTCACATCTGTGCCGATGTCTGCCCGACCGGCTACATCGACATGGGCCTCGGGGAGTAACACCCATGATCCGGATGACGTGGTTAATGGTCGTTGCCGTGCTGGCGCTGGGGTTTGCCCCGGCCCAGGCCGGTGACGGCGTGCCCATGCCCCAAATTATCAAGGGCAAGGGCGCACAATGTGTGGAGCCCACCAATGTCATGCGGCGCAACCACATGGACTATCTCAAGCATCAGCGCGACGAGACCATGCGGGAAGGTATTCGGGGAAATAAGTATTCCCTGACCGAATGCGTCGAATGCCATGCCACGCCGGATCCCCGCCCACAGATCAAGGCGGAAACCCTCTATGGGTTCTGCAAACAGTGCCATGCCTATGCCGCTGTCACCATTGATTGCTTCGGCTGCCATACCCCGGTCAAGGGTGAAAGCGGCCATAGCGAGCTGAAAGACGGTGCCTGGAAAGGCTTTGAACTGGCACATAAGCGCATGGGAGAGGAGACGGCCCGATGACCGACCATCGCCAAGAACTCTCGCATGATGCCGCCAAACGTCAGTTCCTTAGTGGTTCCGTCGCCGCCGCTGCGACCATGACCCTTGCCCCCGGTATTTTGCTGGTGGCACCGAAGGCCGCCGACGCGGCGGTCACCGGCCCGGTCACCGACAAGGTCCGTTGGGGCCTGTTGATCGATACCACCAAATGCGATGCCGGTTGCGACACCTGTGTAGGTGCCTGCAAGACCGAGCACGGCTGGGGCGACGAAAAAAAGAGCGACTCCTTTCAAGATACCCAGTGGATCCGCAAGGTGGCCGTGAAGAACCCCAGCACCGGTTTTTCCTTTTCGCTGCCGATGATGTGCCAGCATTGCGAAAACCCGCCCTGCGCCGACGTCTGCCCCACCGGGGCCTCGTTCAAGCGCGCGGATGGGATCGTGCTGGTGGACAAGCATATCTGCATTGGCTGCCGCTATTGCATCATGGCCTGCCCCTACAAGGCACGGTCCTTCGTGCATGAAGACCTGATGATGCAAAAGCCGCATTCGCCGCGCGGCAAGGGCACGGTGGAGAGCTGCAACATGTGCTCCCACCGGGTGGATAACGGCAAGATCCCTGCCTGCGTGGAAGCCTGCGCGGCCAAGGCCAAAGGCGCCATGATGTTTGGGGATCTCAACGATCCCAATAGCGACATCGCCAAAAAGGTCGCCACGATCGCAACGACCCAGATCCGGGCCGACCTGGGACTGAACCCGGGCGTTCTGTACCACGGCTTCTGAGGGGGAATGAATTAATGAAACGGATCTATCTGGATCATGTGGACGCCTCGGGCAGCAAGTACTACACCCTGCTCGCCTGGCTTGGCCTGATCGTCGCCGTCGGACTGGGCTGCATGTATTACATGGAGCACAACGGACATTGGGTCACCGGCATGAACAACGAAGTCGTCTGGGGCACCCCGCATGTCTTCGCCGTGTTCCTGATTGTTGCCGCCTCCGGCGCGCTGAATGTCGCTTCTGTCAGCTCTGTTTTCAGTCGCAAGATGTATAAGCCCCTGGCGCCGCTTTCGACCGTGCTTTCCGTCTCGCTGCTGGCGGGAGGTCTGGCGGTGCTAGTGCTTGATCTGGGCCGTCCGGACCGCCTTACGGTGGCCATGACCAGCTATAACTTCAAGTCCATCTTCTCCTGGAACATCTACCTGTACACCGGATTCTTTGTCATTGTGCTGGCCTATCTCTGGACCATGATGGAGCGCCGGATGCACGCCGTGGCGCCGCGCATGGGCCTATTCGCCTTTGTCTGGCGGCTGGCGCTGACCACCGGTACCGGCTCGATTTTCGGCTTCATTGTCGCCCGTCAAGCCTTTGACGCGGCGATCATGGCGCCCATGTTCATCGTCTTCTCGTTTGCCTACGGCTTGGCCTTCTTTAACCTTGTCGTGATGGCCATCTACAGCTGGACCGACAGGGAGATGGGACTTTTCGTCACTCACCGCATGAGTGGCATGCTGCGGATTTTCGTCGCCGGTTCCTTCTACTTCGTCATCGTCTATCACCTGACCAACCTCTATGCCACCGAGCATCATGGTTGGGAGACGTTCGTGCTGATGAATGGCGGGATCTACACCACCTTGTTCTGGGTCGGCCAAGTGGGCATCGGCTACGTTCTGCCCATGATCCTATTATTCCATTCCGGAACCCGCGAGAACCGTGGCGCCATTGCCGGGGCCTCGATCCTGGTGATCCTGGGCGGCATGGCACAGATGTATGTAACCATCATCGGCGGTCAGGCTTTCCCGCTGGTTTTGTTCCCGGGCTTGGAAGTGTCGAGCAGCTTCGCCGATGGCGTGGTCGCCTCCTATACGCCCAGCGGCTGGGAAGTGGGTCTGGGCGTGATGGGCTTTGCGATCACTTTGCTGATCGTCACCGTGGCCATCAAGGCCCTGCGGATCGTGCCCAATTCCTTGGCGGACAAGTTCCTGGATCCGGACTATGAAAAAACTCAGGCACAACTGGCCAAGGAAGAGGCCCTCGCCGAACAGGCCTGACCGGCACCACATAAAGCGACGACAGGGGGCCGGTTCAACGGCCCCCTTTGCATTTCCGGGGTTTCGATCGCCTGAATCCCCCCCATATAGGGACCAGACCACCAAGGGGAATCCATGGGTCACGTCTATATATCCGCCGCCCACAAGTCGTCGGGCAAAACGACGGTCAGCATCGGCCTCTGTGCCGCGCTGGCCCGTCGTGGGTTGGATGTGCGCCCCTTCAAGCGCGGGCCGGACTATATCGACCCCCTTTGGCTGGGCCGCGCCGCCGGATCTCCTTGCCACAACCTGGATTTCCACGTGCAGTCCGCCGACGAGATCCGCGATGCCTTTGATCATCGAAGCCAAGGGGGCGATATTTCCTTGATCGAAGGCAACAAAGGTCTCTACGACGGCATGGACCTGGAAGGCGTCGATTGCAATGCCGCTCTGGCCAAGTTATTGCGGGCGCCGGTGATCCTGGTCATCGACTGCCAGGGCATGACCCGGGGCGTGGCCCCTTTGGTGCTGGGCAATCAGGCCTTCGATCCCGAGGTAGAGATCGGCGGAATCATCCTCAATAAAGTCGGCGGGCCGCGCCACGAAGAAAAACTGCGGGCGGTGTTGGCGCACTACACGGAAATACCGGTGCTCGGCGCGGTGCATAAGAACGTGGGATTGGAGATCAAGGAACGGCACCTGGGCCTGATGCCCAGCAACGAGGATCCAATGGCCCGGGCGCAAATCGAGGCCATCGCCGATGCGATCGAGGCTTGCGTGGATCTGGACCAATTGCTGACAATTGCCAACCAGGCACCGGCCTCGCCCGCCCCCTCCCCTCGCCCGACCCCGCCGACCAAGGACCTGCGGATCGCTGTGGCTCGTGATGCGGCCTTCGGATTCTATTATCCCGGCGACCTGGAAGCCCTGGAAGCGGCCGGGGCAGCGCTTGTGTTCCTGGACATGACCCGCGACCAGAAACTTCCGCCCGTGGACGGCTTGTTCCTCGGCGGTGGTTTTCCGGAAACCCAAGCGGCGGCGCTGAGTGCCAACCATGCCATACGAACGCAGGTGCGCGAGGCTTTGGAGGGCGGCCTGCCCGCCTATGCCGAATGTGGCGGCCTGATGTATCTGTCGCGCTCGGTGGAATGGCAAGGCGAAACCCACGAGATGGTCGGCTTTATCCCCGGACGCACGGTAATGGGTGCCCGGCCCCAAGGACGCGGCTATACCCGCCTGAAGGAAACCGGCGCGGGCCCCTGGCCCCTGTGTGACGAGACAGGACAGCCAATGGCCTTTCCGGCCCACGAATTCCATTATTCCCGTTTGATCGATTGCGACCCGGGTTTGACCTATGCCTGGCAGGTCTTGCGCGGACACGGCATCGATGGGCAGAATGACGGCATCGTCATCAACAATGTTCTGGCCGGATACGGCCATATGCGCCATGTGGCGGACAACCCCTGGACAGAGCGCTTCGTCGCTTTCGTCCGGGCACAAAGACAAGACCGCCGAAATCTGGTGGCCGGAGGAACCCGATGACCGAAGAACAAAGCACGGAACCGCAACCCCAATCTCCTTGCGTGGCGCTGGTCGGCGCAGGCCCCGGAGACCCGGACCTGCTGACCGTTAAGGCTCTGCGACTCATTCAAGAAGCCGATGTGGTGGTCTACGACCGCTTGGTATCCGAGGAGATCATGGACCTGATTCCCGCCGGAGCGACCCGCATTTTCGCCGGCAAGGCGGCCCTGCACCATCACATGAAGCAAGATGACATCAACGAGACCCTGGTCAACCTGGCCAAGAGCGGTCGCCGGGTCGTGCGTCTGAAGGGCGGCGATCCGTTCATTTTCGGACGCGGCAGCGAAGAAGCCATGTATCTGGCCGAACACGGCATCTGTTTTCAGATCGTGCCGGGCATTACCGCCTCGGCGGGCTGCACCGCCTATGCCGGTATCCCCCTGACCCATCGCGGGCTGGCCACCGGCGTTCGGATCGTCACCGGCCACGTGCGCGAAGGCGAGGAACTGGACCTGGATTGGGCGGGTCTGGCCGATCCCAACACGACGCTGGTGATCTATATGGGCCTGACCAATGTGGAGCGCATCACCCGCGAGCTGATCGCCAATGGTCTATCGCCAGAGATTCCCTCCGCCGCCGTGCAATCGGGCACCACGCCCCGTCAGCGGTCGGTCACGGCGCCCCTTTCGGATCTAGCCGCGGTATTGGATAAGGAACAGTTCAAAGCGCCGAGTCTCCTGGTCATCGGTCGTGTGGTCGCCCTGGCTGATACACTGGCCTGGAAAATCCCGCAGTCAGCTTGCGACATTGAGGCCCATGGATAGGTCATTCAAGGACGCGGCTCTGGTGATCATCGGCCATGGGTCGACCCAGAATCCCCAGTCCTCCAAGGCAACCCTGGACCATGCCGACGACCTGCGCCAACGCGACCTGTTCGCCGAGGTCCGGGTGGGGTTTTGGAAAGAAGCACCGAAATTGGACCAGTGCCTGGAAGGTATTGCCGCCGAGACGATCTATTTGGTGCCCAACCTGGCCTGCAAAGGCTATATCACCGGCGAGGTGATCCCGGCGGCCATGGGACTGACTGGAACCATTACCGAACGGGACAATAAAAAGCTGGTGCTCTGCGATCCGGTGGGTACGCACCCGCTAATGGCGGAAGTATTGGCCGACCGGGCCTGCTCGATCATCACTGAGCATGGCCTCCACCCGGATCATACCTGCCTGATCCTGGTGGGCCATGGGTCCAGCCGCAATCGCAAATCCGCCATTCAAACCGAGGCCGTGGCCGCCAAGCTTGCCGAGATGCAGCTGGCCGCCGATGTGCGCACCGCCTTTTTGGAACACCCGCCCTTGGTCAACGAATGGCACAATGATACCGCCAAAGGTAATGTCATCGTCATTCCCTTCATGATTTCCAACGGCTTGCACGGAGCCGAAGATGTGCCCCGTTTGTTGAGCCTGGACCCTCTCGACCCCGCGCTGATTCATTTGGCCGAGACCGGCACCCCTGCTGGCCCCTTTGAACGCCACGGACGGCAAGTGTGGTACTGCCGCGCCGTCGGCTGCGAACGGCGAATCGCCGACGTCATTTTGCGTCAGGTTGAGAGTGCTTCCAGGATTTAAGAGTTTCCCCTGCGTCTAACGCATTGCAGCAATTCCTAATATACACTGGTGACAACACGGTCAAAAACGATAAAGTGTAACAAAGCGTACAGTGTATCTTCGGGGGTTGATATGCGTTTGCGACTAATGGATCGTGCCGTCTCGTTTGTGCTTGGTTTCCTGGCTTTGACCCTGATCATGGGGGGCGCCGGTCCGGTTAGCGCGGCCGACAAGGGCTCCACCGCCGATCACACCAAATTCAAGGAACTGGAAGGCCCGTTCGAAACCGGACCGCAAGTCACCGAGGCCTGCCTGAAATGCCATACCGAGGCCGCCAAACAGGTCCACAAGACCAAGCATTGGACCTGGTCCGTGGTCAACAAGGATACCGGCCAGAAGCTTGGCAAGCGGAACGTTATCAATAACTTCTGCATCTCCACCCAGTCCAATATCGGCTCTTGTTCCACCTGTCACGTGGGCTATGGCTGGGTTGACAACGAGTTTGATTTCTCATCAGAGAAACATGTGGATTGCCTGGTCTGCCACGACGGCACGGGCACCTATGACAAGAAACGCCTGCGGGATAAGAAAAGTGTCAATCTGCGCCTGATCGCCCAGAACGTCGGCCCGACCAGCCGTGCCACCTGTGGCGCCTGCCACTTCAAGGGTGGCGGCGGCGCAGCCGTGAAGCATGGGGACCTGGATCCCTCCATGACCACGCCGGACATGTTCCTGGACGTGCACATGGATGCCGACGGCCTGAATTTCTCCTGCGCCACCTGCCATACCACCGATGCCCACATGGTCGCTGGCAGCCGCTATACCCCGAAAGCCAAGGGTGCCGAGGATATTGTGGTACCGGGCAAGAAGGAGCAGAACCGCGCCTCCTGTCAGGCCTGTCACGGCCAGCGCCCCATGAAGAACGAGAAATTGAACGATCATACGGATCGTCTCGCTTGTACAGCCTGCCACGTCCCGGCCTTTGCCCGCGGCGACTTCCCCACCAAAATGTGGTGGGACTGGTCCACCGCCGGTCGCATGGACGAAAATGGCAAGCCCATGCATGAACTCGATGCCAGGGGCCAAGAGATCTATAATTCCAAGAAAGGTGACTTCAAGTGGGGCAGCGATGTCATCCCGGAATATGTCTGGTTCAATGGCGACGTGCGCTACACCCTGGTCGGCGATGAGATCGATCCCAAGAGCATCGTCGAAATCAACCGCTTCGAAGGCAGCGCCGACGATCCCGACTCACGCCTTTGGCCGGTCAAGGTGATGCGCGGCAAGCAGCCCTACGATGCCAAACAAAACACCATGGCGCCGGTTCATACCACCGGGAAAGACGGCTATTGGACCCAGTTCCAATGGGAAGACTCCGTTGCCAAGGGTTTGGCGGCCGTGGGTATGGAATTCAGCGGCGAATTGGGCTTTGTTGAAACCACCATGATGTGGCCCATGGCCCATATGGTCGCGCCGACCGAAAAGTCCCTCGATTGCGTCGATTGCCACGCCAAGAATGGGCGCCTGGCGGGCGTAACGGGAATGTATCTGCCCGGTCGTGACACATGGCCGCTGGTGGACTATGCGGGCTATGCCCTGGTCATCCTGACCCTGGTGGGTGTGCTCGGCCATGGTTTCCTGCGTATCGTCTCGCCCAAAAACCCACGCAAGCACTAAGACACGTTTAGATCCCGCCCCACGGGGACGATAGGATGGAGGATCGAAATGGATCGAATGGACCACATCGAAGTACGAATGACCCGGCGCCAAGTGCTGGCCATGGGCGGCACGGCGGGGCTGGCCGCCGCGCTCACCACCCTGCTGCCCGCTGAAGCCCTGGCCGGGCGCAAGGAAGCCAAGCAACTGTTGGAGCAACTCACCGGCGGCACGAAGCCCGAGTTGAGCCGCATCGCCATCGACCTGCCGCCCTACACCGAGTATGGCAAGCAGGTGCGCGTGGCGATCGCCGTGGATAGCCCCATGACCGCCGACGACCGGGTCAAGGCCATTCACATCATTGCCGAACGCAACACGGTGCCAGAGATCGCCACCTACCGTTTCGGTCCCATGTCCGGCATGGCCAAGATTTCAACGCGGATTCGCGTCGCGCGCACCCAGATCCTCACGGTTCTGGCGGAAATGGGCGATGGTTCATTTCATATCGGCAAGGCCCGCTGCAAAATCGCCCGCGGTGGCGGTGGATGCGGTTGATCAGGGAGGACAGGATATGAACGACAAAGCACCCGAAGTGAAGGTTCCGGCCCTCATCAAACCTGGCGAGGACTTCCTTATCCGCACCAAGGCCTGGCATCCCATGGAGACCGGCTGGCGCAAGGACCATGAAGGAAAGACCGTACCCCGCAACCGGATTCGCACCTTCACCTGCACTTTCAATGGTCAGGAAGTGGTAACGTCTGACTGGCATTCCGGGGTTTCGGAAAACCCTTACTTCACGTTCCATGCCCGGGTCCCCGGCGCGGGAACTTTCGAATTTGCCTGGGTCGCTGACGACGGTACCACCTATCGCCAGAGCGCCACCGTTGCGGTGGCAAGCGCCTGATACTGAATGAACGCCTATTAAAAAACGTCCTGAGGAGGGTTTCACGATGACACGGTTAACCGGTTTCCTGTTCCTTCTGAGTTTCGTCCTGGCCCCTTGGGTCGGAGACGCCTCGGCAGCCGAAGAAGCGGCCTTTAAGAAGTATACGAAAATCATCGATTACGATGCTTTCAAGGCCTATGCGGTGATTCCCGTCCGCGACGACGTGGTCATCGTCGATTCCCGCCCAACCCGCAAGAAATACGACATCGGCCATATTCCGGGAGCAATCAACATACCCAACACCTTCTTCGACAAGAAAGTGGATATGCTGCCCAAGGATAAGGCCAAAGCCTTGATCTTCTACTGCGGCGGCCTGAAATGCCCGCTCAGCCATAAGTCCGCCTACAAGGCCGAGGCTTTGGGCTACACCAACGCCATGGTGTTTGCCGAAGGCTTCCCGAAATGGAAGAAATCTGGCAACTACGCATCGGTCTCCGAGGCCTATGTGAAAAAACTGATCGACAAGCCCGACGGCTCGGTAATCATTGATGCCCGCCCGGCCCGCAAGAAATACAACAAGGGTCATGTGCCCACGGCGATCAACATTCCCAACACTTTCTTCGACAAGCAGAAAGATAAGCTGCCCGCCGACAAGGCGACCCGGTTGATCTTCTATTGCGGCGGCCCGAAATGCCCGCTGAGCCTGAAATCCGCCAACAAGGCCAAGGCCCTGGGCTACACCAATATCATGCTGTTCCAGGCCGGCTATCCCGCCTGGAAGAAGGCCTATGGGGCCGGTGATGCGGCGGCGGCGCCCGCCGAAAAGGCCATGCCGAAGCAGGCGGTGAAGCTGGAAGTGGGCCCCGATGGCGATACCATCACCATCAATTCATTCAAGGCCATCCTCGCCAACGCGCCCGATAGCATCCACCTGCTCGACGTGCGGGATCCGGGCGAATTCAAGGCCGCCCATATGCCAAACGTCGGCAACATCCCGGTGGAAGAACTGGAAGAACAGGTGGCCAGTTTGCCCGCGGACAAGCCCTTGGTTTTCGTTTGCGCCACCGGCGCCCGTAGCAGCGAAGCCTATGACATCGTCAAGATGGTGAAACCGGACATGGAGGTCTATTACCTGGACGCCGTGGTGGACTTCGCCAAGGACGGCGGCATCAAGATCTCGCCGCCGGAATAAGACCCAATCCGTTACCGACGGGGCGGCCCCGGTCGCCCCGTCGGGCTCAAATCCTACAGGGGATAGGTTCATGGCACGCGTCTATATCTTCAAGAAGTTCGAACGGTTCTGGCACTGGAGTCAGGCAGCCTTGATCATCACCATGATGGTTACCGGCTTCGAGATTCATGGAACCTTTGCCTTCCTTGGATTCGAAAAAGCGGGAGAAGTCCATACCACCGCTGCCTGGATTCTGATCGGGCTGTGGTTGTTCGCCATCTTCTGGCACTTCACCACCGGCGAATGGAAGCAGTATATTCCGACCACCGAGAACCTGTTTGCCATGATGAAGTACTATACGGGCGGCATATTTTACGACGGCCCCCACCCTTTCAAGCAAACCACCCTGCACAAGCACAACCCTTTGCAACGACTAGCTTATCTAGGGGTCAAGCTGATGATCAACCCGTTGATCTGGATCAGTGGCCTGCTCTATCTCTATTACAACGAATGGCCCGCCTGGATTGCTTGGACCGTGACCTTGGAATTCGTTGCCTTCGTCCATGTGGTGGCCGCCTTCATGATGACGATGTTCTTGGTGGTCCATATCTACTTTGCGACCACCGGCCATACGCCCATGGCCCATATCATCGCCATGATCACCGGCTACGAGGATATCGAAGACTAAAAGATATACTTGACCACAATCAATCCCGCAGGGGGGAGAAGGCGGTTAGGGTTTTCGACGTGTCTTATCAGTCGGGAACTCTAACCGTTCATGCCTAAACGCTTTTTCCACCGCCCCTTACCACCCTTGCCCTGGGTCTGTTGGCTGAAAATCGGCCTCGGCGGCGGCGTGGGAATTGCCCTGGTGGCCGGGATCGGCGAAATGAGCGGTATTCCCCTGCTGATTGCTCCCTTCGGAGCCACCGCGGTTTTGCTGTTCGGAGCGCCTTCCAGTCCCTTGGCCCAACCGCCCAATGTCATTCTCGGCCATGTCGCCGTCTCCATTCTGGCCATCGCCCTGCGCGCCATCCTGCCGCCGGATTGGTGGGCGATAGGTCTGGCCGTCGGCTTGGCCATGTTGTTGATGGCCATATTGCGGGTTACGCATCCTCCGGCGGGCGCCGATCCCATCGTCATATTCTACGCCGATCCTGGATTTGAGTTCGTTTTGGTGCCCATTCTCACTGGATCGCTGCTATTGGTGACCCTGGCCATGATGGTCCATAGAGTTCCGCCCCGCACCCGCTATCCCCTCGAACCCAAATAGGATTCATTGTCGAGGACAACACCGCTATACTCCGGCCATGCTTCGTTCCATAATCCATCGGCTGCTGCAATCGCTG
The DNA here is from genome assembly GCF_000968135.1 of Magnetospira sp. QH-2. Taxonomy (NCBI): domain Bacteria; kingdom Pseudomonadati; phylum Pseudomonadota; class Alphaproteobacteria; order Rhodospirillales; family Thalassospiraceae; genus Magnetospira; species Magnetospira sp. QH-2. Next base: position 2,161,470 of record NZ_FO538765.1, read on the forward strand.
ATCGTCTTGTTGGCGGTTTCCTTTGCGGTTTACGGCTTGATGGGGTTGATGCCGGGCGATCCCATCGATCTGATGGTCTCCGCCGATCCTAATCTGACTCCTGCCGACGCGGCCCGTCTGAAAGCCTTGTACGGCCTGGACCAGCCCCTTTTGCAGCGCTACGGCCATTGGCTGAGCGCGGCGCTGAATGGGGATTTCGGCTATTCCCGATTGTTCGCCAAGCCGGTATTGGAAGTCCTTCCCGACGCCCTAAGCCATACCGCCCGGCTGATGGTCGCGGCCTTGGCGTTATCCCTGCTCATCGGCCTGCCCATGGGCATGTGGGCCGCCACCCGGCCTTATTCCAAGTTGGATTACGGAGTCAATCTGTTGGCCTTCGCCGGAATTTCCATTCCGCCCTTCTGGCTGGGCTTGCTGTTGATTCTGGTTTTTGCGGTATTCCTGGGTATCCTTCCGGCAGGCGGCATTGGTCACGAAGGCGGATGGAGCGGCCTGAGCTATCTTGTCCTGCCCGTGGCCAGCCTGACCATCGCCAGTATCGGCGGCCATACCCGTTATATGCGCGCCGCCATGATCGAGACCTTGCGGGCCGATCATGTTCGCACCGCCCGAGCCAAAGGGCTGTCGGAACAACGGGTGGTTCTCGGCCATGCCCTGCGCAATGCCTTGCTGCCGGTGGCGACCATTGTCGGCATGGATTTCGGTATGTTGTTTTCCGGTGCCTTGATCACCGAGACGATCTTCGCCTATCCGGGCATGGGACGACTGATCTATGACGCGGTGATGGGGAATGATTTTAATCTGGCCCTGGTGACCCTCCTCCTGGCCACCGCCATGACCCTGCTGGGCAATCTGCTGGCGGATCTGGCTTATATGGGCCTCGACCCCCGCATTCACTTCCGCGAGGCCAATCCATGATTCGCCGGAACTCCCCGGCTCGAGCCCGCTTTCTGCGCCATCGGCTGGCGGTTGCCGGCATGATCGGCCTGATCTTGATGGCGACCCTGGTACTCTTGGCACCCCTGGTCGAATGGTTGCTGGGTATCGATGCGGAATCCATTGATCTGTTCGCCCGTTTCGCGGCCCCTTCCATGGCTCATCCGTTGGGCACCGACGAACTGGGCCGGGACCTGCTGGCCCGCCTGCTGCGCGGTGGCCAGGTTTCCTTAATGGTCGGCCTGACCGCAGCCTTGGCGGCGGCGATCATCGGCACGACCCTGGGTCTGCTGGCCGGAGTCCGGGGTGGCTGGGCGGATGCCCTGCTGATGCGGCTCACCGACGGGGTGATCTCCCTGCCCCTGCTTCCCCTGCTGATCGTGCTGGCCGCCGTGGATCCGGCGAAGGTGGGTTTTGATTGGGCCACCAGCGAACAGGCCAGCCTCTATCGGATCATTCTGATCGTCGCCCTGGTGGGCTGGACCACCGTTGCCCGGCTGGTGCGCGGCGCCGCTTTATCTCTGCGCGAGCGGGAATTCGTATTGGCCGCCCGTGCCCAAGGGGCCGGACAACTCCGGATCGTGCTGCGCCATATCCTGCCCAACTTGCTATCACCTGTGATTGTCGCCACCACATTGTCCGTGGGCAACGTGATCTTGTTGGAATCCGTGCTTAGCTTTTTGGGATTGGGTATTCAGCCGCCGGTGCCCAGTTGGGGCAATATGCTGACCAACGCCCAGGAACTGGTGTGGGAGAGCCCGGCCCTGGCCCTGTGGCCCGGTGCCCTGATTTTCGTCACGGTCATCGCCTTCAACTTTCTCGGCGACGGCCTGCAGGACGCCCTGGATCCCAGAGCGACGGAACGGGGTCACTAAAGCTTTTCGCGTTTCATATGCCCCCTTCTGACCGAATCATTTTGTCTCAGGGGCAGGCGTGGCGTGCAGAGCGTAGCGGGCTACGGTCAAGGGTCGCGCCTGTCCAACGGGTCCCAATGGACCCGACTGGCGCTAGGCGATCGGCTCCAATGCGAACTGGACAGTCCCCTCATCGGTCTCGGTAATCGAGTAGCTCCCGGTATGATCCCGGCTCGGCGTATCAACGCGAACACTGTCGGTTGTTCCATTGATGGACAAAATGACATCGTCACCCAGGGTATCCACGGACAGGCTATCGGCGGATATACCGACAAATTCAAGTAGATCGCCAATATTGAAATCTTGAATCCGGTCGGCGCCATCGCCCAGTCCAAAGCGGAACACGTCATCTCCGGTCCCGCCAAACAAAATGTCATCGCCGGCACCGCCCATAAGCAGATCAGCCCCTTCATCGCCACGGAGAAGATCGTCGCCACCGCCGCCGGTCAATACATCGTCGCCCTCGCGACCATAGAGGTTTGAATCATCAGCCCATCCGGAAGCATCAAAGTGATCCGCAAAATCACCGCCAACCGCATATTCGACTTCCGAAACCGCGAGATCCAGCTCCAATCCGCTGTTCCCTCGGGCATAGACCCAGTCAATGCCATCGCCGCCGTTCACCAAGGTGTCGTCTGCATCCACATAGAGCTTGTCATCGCCCGCACCGCCGATCAGCACATCGGCGCCATCGTCGCCCCGGACAAGGTCATCACCGTCGCCACCACTCAATGTGTCGTCGCCGCCCTTGCCATAGAGCACCACGCGTTCGGTCGCGGTGGAAGCATCCAGCACATCGGCCCCGGCATCGCCGGTGGCGGTCTCGATACTGGCGGCCCCAAGATCAATGCTCACGCCCCCGGTATCGTTGACGAAAAGCATATCAGAGCCGGTTCCGCCATCCACCAGGAGATCATCGCCATCCACATAGAGCCTGTCGTTTCCAGCGCCGCCGATCAGGGTATCGGCACCCGCGTCGCCCTTGATGATGTCCCGTCCGCCACCGCCAATCAGAACATCGTCGCCGCCCTTGCCATAAAGGAAGGCTTGTGAATCGAGGCCGGAGGCATCGAAGGTGTCATTACCACCATCACCCGCGGCCTTTTCGATATTGGTGGCGGCCAAATCAAGGGTCAGACCATCGCCACCCTTGGCAAAGGCCCAGTCCACCCCCGCGCCGCCATCCACGAACACATCGTCGCCATCCAGGTAGAGCCGGTCATTGCCTGCCCCGCCGATCAGGGAATCCGCACCGGCGTCACCTCGAATATAGTCGCTACCGGAACCGCCAATCAAAACGTCGTCACCACCGTTGCCGTACAGAACGGTTTTTGAAGTCAGTCCACTGCCATCGAAGATATCCGCCCCATCATCACCCTTGGCTCTTTCGATGCTCGAGGCCGCCATGTCGAGGGTAACCCCGGCTCCCACGGCAATAGCCCAATCGGTACCGGCACCGCCATCCACCAAAAGATCGTCCGCGTCGATATACAGCCGGTCGAAACCGTCACCCCCGAGCAGCGTATCGGCACCCGCGTCGCCTTTGAGCACGTCATTGCCGTCCCCGCCGGTTATCGTATCGTCGCCAGCCTTGCCGTACAATTTGTCAACGCCGCTACCGCCGATCAACTGATCACCGCCATCTTTACCGATCAATAGATCATTGCCGGCCAAGCCCTCAATGACATATCCATCAGGATCATCTCCGGCCACCAATCGGTCATTTCCCGCCGTCCCGGTAATGGTCGGTTGAGGATCCTCCGGCGGCGGCGGGGGCGTCAGCACTTCGGTGGCGGAAAAGATTTGCAGATCCTCGCCTTCACCGAAATGGAACCACTCAACACCAGTGACCTGATCCGTTCCGTCGAGACCAACAACCGTGTACAGGCCATCGGTTTCGCTGATGGCATAGTCCCAAATGGTACCGGAGAACACGGCCGCGTCGTCGCTGCCTTGGCCGCCGTCGATCCAATCGTCGCCCGCGCCCCCCACAAGAACGTCGTTGCCACGCATACCGACCAGATCGTTGGCTGAATCATTGCCTAAGAATATATCGTTGCCGTCACCGCCAAACACATTCTCAAATACAGAGCCGCCGTCGATCTGGAAGCTTTGACCCAGCAGGGAATTCACGCTCCCCGCCGCCATATCGATGGTCAAATCGCTGGTGATCGTGGCGAAATTCAGCGTGTCGGTGCCAAGCGTATCGGTCAACAGGCTGCGCGCGCCATCAGCCCCAAAGCCTGCCCACTCGTCGGTGAAGAAATAGGTATCGTCGTTGTCAATCACATCGCCGTGCAGGATGATTTCCCAAGATTGCAGGATACCGTCGTCACCGGCCGCCAAATCATTGACCGACAAGGTCCAATCACCGATGCCGTCCTCGCCCCAGTACTGAACCGAGCCGAAGGTGAACAAAACATCGTCTTGGCTTGCGCTGCCATAACCAGGTTGGTCAACCAGCAGACTTGTGGTCCCATCCGGCGAGGTCAGGGAAACGGAAAGATCACCAATCCAGGTATGATCGATATCCAGGCGAACCTGCACATGATCGAGTTCCAATCCCTGAGCAAAGGTAATGGTATCGGTGACGCCGCTGCCAAGTGTAAATGCCGCGCCGGGCGCCGAACTCATGCTCAGGGTCTGCATATTGGAGACGGTGGACTGCGCGGTCCAAGTTTCCGCAAGGCGCACGGCCGCATGGGCATCCACCATGCCAAAACCGGCACCATCATTCACGGTCAATCCGCCGCCATTCCAGTTGTCGGCGCCGTTGGTCTGATAGGTCGTGGTCCCGCTTTCCCAGGAAGAATAAGCAAGGATTTCCTGAACGTCGCGATACCCCAAATCCGGATTGGCTTCGAGCATCAAAGCAACCACACCGGAAACGGCGGGAGCCGCGAAAGAAGTCCCACTGACAATGGAAAACAAGTTGGGGTCATCGTTGACCAACGCGACGTCCTGGCCAGGCGCCGAGACCAAAACCGATGCGCCGGGCGTGCTGAAATAAGTGACATCGCCATGGGAATCCAGAGCGCCCACGGTGATCGCATAAGGCGAATTCAGATAGCTATGATAGTTGGTATTCTGACCCTCGTCCCCGGCATTGCCGGCGGCGAACACGGTGACCGTACCCAAGCCGTCTCGGCCCAGGGTCGCCGCATCTTCGACGGCCTGGCCATGAGCGTTAAAATAGCTGGATTCGAAATTGTCCCAGAAATAGCCGTTGTAGCCCCAGGAATTGTTGGCGACGTCGACGTTGACCATCTGCTCCAGAACGGTCTGCTCCTGCGCCAAACTGCCATCGGAGCCATAGCCCATGCGGAAACCCGTGATCTGTGCATCGGGAGCCACCCCGACCATGCCAGAACCATCATCATCGGCGGCCACCATACTGGCGACCCAGGTCCCATGGCCATCGTCGGCCTCGGCAATGGCGTCCAAATCCCCACCGCGGGCATCCAAGTCCAAATCCGTACGATAATTGGCTGACAGGTCCGGATGGGTATAAAGAACCCCGTCATCGACGATGCCGACAACGATGCCCTCGCCACTATAGTCTTCCCAGACAGGCGTCACGTTCATATCAACGGAGGCCGAAAAACTTTCAAAACCGGAGATCGTGTTCAGTGCCCCATTAGCCTGGTCCAAATGCCACTGGTAGCCATATCCCGGATCGGTCGGCGGGAGCGCCATTGCCTGAGCCTGAGGCGTAACATCGCCTCCGCCCAAATCCACTTTCCCGTCTGGCTCAACGGAACGCGACGTTTCTACCGAGGGGCGTGCCATCGGAGCCAAAGCGGCATGCGAAGAGTAGTGCGGAGAGTCACTGGATCCAGGGGTGTCCTTCGAACTTTGCGATTCGGACTCGAATTTGCGGAGCACATCCCAAGGCCCCCATTCGCTGTCCAAACTGCGAAACCACATGGAATCAGAAGAAGAAAGGGTGCCGACCAGGCGCACGAGATCTTTAGCCATAATTGCCTCTTCGCATTGTCTTCGTCCTCGCTCCCCAGCACCTATACAGTATCATAGGTAACCGGAAACTTCGAATGGTTCGCCACCCCTATCACAAATTGTTCGGATAGGCGATATTCTCCATTTAGGATTCATAGGGAGCCTGCAGAAGCTCTTTTTTCATGGTCGGGCACCATTTCACAAAAAAAATCGGCGACCGTCCCATAAAGACAGCCGCCGATCCGGTGTGGATATCAGTCCTTATTACATATACTGGCCACCATTGACCGAGACGATCTGCCCGGTGATGAAATGGGCTTCCTCGCTGGCCAGATAGAGCACGGCACTGGCGATGTCTTCCGGATTGCCCAGATGCCCCACCGGGATCTTCTTTGCTTCGCTTTCGAGGATTTCCGCGGGCATGGCCTTGGTCATGTCGGTGAGGATGAAACCCGGGGTGACGCAATTGACGGTCACACCCTTGCGGGCCATTTCCTGGGCCACCGACTTGGTGAAGCCGAACATCCCGGACTTGGCGGCGGCATAATTAGCCTGCCCCATCTGGCCGCGCTCGCCGTTCATGGACGAGATATTGATGATCCGGCCCCAGCCGCGCTCGCGGAGCCCGGCGGCCAGACAGCGGACAGTATTGAACACCGATCCCAAGTTAACGTTGATGACCGCCTGCCAATTGGCCGGATCCATCTTGTGCAGCATGGAATCACGGGTGATCCCGGCGTTATTGACCAGAATATCGATGGGACCGTGAGCGGCTTCGACTTCGGCCATGCAACGGGCCACATCATCATAGTCCGACACATCCATCTTAAAGGTGGGAATGCCGGTACGCTCCGTGAAAGCGGCGTTCTTATCTTCGGCGATATCAACGCCGATCACGGTATAGCCTTTGGCCTTGAATGCTTCAGCGATTGATGCGCCGATCCCCGCGGCGGCTCCGGTAACCAATACGTTTCGTGACATGTGGTTCTCCATCTGTATTTTGTTGTCTTTGAGTATTTCCGTGCCCTTACAGGCGTTCGATGATCATGGCGATGCCTTGGCCGCCGCCGATGCACATGGTGGCGAGCCCATAGCGACCGCCGGTGCGCTGCAATTCATAGATCAGCTTGACGGTAATGATGGCGCCGGTGGCACCGATGGGGTGACCCAAGGCAACAGCGCCGCCGTTTGGATTGGTTTTGGCCGCATCGAAGCCCAGCTTGTTGCCCACGGCACAGGCCTGGGCGGCAAAGGCCTCGTTGGATTCGACCACGTCCATGTCGTCAAGCTTCATGCCGGTCTTGGCCAGGGCTTGCTGAACCGCAGTCACCGGACCAATGCCCATTTCATCGGGCTGCACACCCGAAAAGCCATATCCCACCAGTCGGGCGATCGGTGTTGCGCCGGCCTTGGATGCCGCTTCCTCGCTGGCCACCACCACGGCGGCGGCACCATCGTTGAGGCTCGAGGCATTCCCCGCCGTGACGCTGCCTTCGCGATCAAAAGCGGCGCGCAAGCCAGACAGGGATTCGGCGGTCACATCGCCTCGCGGATGTTCGTCCTTATTGACGATCACCACCTTCTTGCGTTGCTTGACCTCCACATCGACGATTTGGCTATCGAAATGGCCGGCGGCCTGGGCGGCGATGGCCCGGCGATGGCTTTCGGCGGCGAAAGCGTCTTGCTCTTCGCGGCTGACCCCATAGCGGTTGGCGACGTTTTCCGCCGTGATGCCCATATGTCCCGCACCGAACGGATCCGAAAGGGCACCGACCATCATGTCGATCATTTTGCTATCGCCCATTTTGGCGCCCCAGCGATTGGTCTGCAGGGTATAACCCGAGCGGGACATGTTCTCGGCGCCACCGGCCACGGCCATGGTGGCATCCCCCAACATGATCATCTGCGAGGCTGATACGATGGCCTGCATGCCGCTGCCACACAGGCGATTGAGCGTGAGCGCCGGACAGCTTTGCGGCAGACCGCCGTCAATGCAGGCCACGCGGGAGATATACATGTCACGGGGTTCGCTATGGATGACGTTGCCGATCACGCAATGATCGACCAGATCCGCCGACACTCCGGCCCGTTTCACCGACTCGGCAACCACCGTCGAGGCCAGTTTGGTCGCTTCCACATCACGCAATCCACCGCCGAAATCGCCGATGGCCGTTCGCACGCCACTCAAAAAAACTACTGATTGTGTCATAGCCTCTCTCTCCCGATTGATCCTGGGCCGCAGCCCCTTGCCGACAAGCGTCGGCACCGCGCCAACGGTCGTTATTGCAAATGATGGAAATCCCCAAGAATTGCCAGCCGCCGCGATCGCACCGGCTTGCGGTCGATCAAGTGAAAACGCCGCCCCAATGGCGATCATTCAGTCAAAAATATACGAGGTGATGCCCACCGAGTCGTCCAGTCAACAGCCCCCTGGATGTTTCCGAGGAAGATTTTAGGTCAAGTAAACCGCCCACGCAACGGCAGAAGGAGGCAAATACAGGCTGTCATAAGGCCATTCTCGCAGCACATAACAGGCAATTCTCTCCCCGCTGCAATATTCATATATTAGAATATTTTAAAGTAGCAGCAATTTAAGGCTTGTAGATGTCATTTTTATAGATGTGCGTTTGACTGGAATTTATCCTATACTTTCACAGCTGGAGAAAAATATTTGTTTCGGTTCGAGGGGGAATGCACCAATGCCGATCGCCAAAAGGCTGCTTGACGACTTGGAGGCCCACCGCAAGGCATCCAGTCGAGGCGGGGGCCCGGACAAGATCGCCAAGCGACATGACAAGGGGCTGATGACGGCCCGGGAGCGCCTGGACCGCTTGTTTTCCGAAAACACCTTTCAGGAAGTGGGCCTGCATGCTCGCCATCAAGCGGTCAATTTCGGTCTTGCCGACAAGGAGATTCCCGCCGACGGCGTGGTGGTCGGCACCGGCTATGTGGACGGACGCCAAGTCGCCGGGGTGAGCCAGGATTTCACCGCCATGGCGGGCACCCTGGGCATGGCTCATGCCATGAAAATCGTCGAGATCATGAAGTTCGCCCGCAAAAACGGCATCCCCATCGTGGCCTTCAAGGACTCCGGCGGCGCGCGAATCCAGGAAGGCGTCGATTCCCTGTCCGGCTATGGTCATGTATTCTATCAAAATGTGCTGTTGTCCGGCGTGGTGCCGCAGATCGCCGTGATCGCCGGTCCCTGCGCGGGCGGCGCTTCGTATTCCCCGGCATTGATGGACTTCATCATCATGACCCGGGAAAACGCTCATATGTTCATCACCGGGCCGCAGGTCATCAAGGCCGTCACGGGGCGCGAAGTCTCCATGGCCGACGTGGGCGCCGCCGCCGTCCATGCCACGGTCAGCGGCAATGTACATTTCGTGGCCGAAAGCGACGCCCATGCGGTGGATATCACCAAACGTCTGTTGAGCTATCTGCCATCCAATAATACCGAGGATCCGCCCCATCAACCCTACTGCGATCTAGAGCTGGGCGAAGATCTTCTGATCAACGAGTTGATTCCCGAGTCTTCCTCTGAACCAACGGATATTTACGCCATCATCGACCGGCTGGTGGATCAGGACAGCTTCTTGGAGGTCCATGCCGGATGGGCGCGCAATCTGGTGGTCGGCTTTGCCCGGATCAGCGGCATCGTCACCGGTATCGTCGCCAACAATCCCATGGAAAAGGCCGGCGCATTGGACATCGATGCTTCGGACAAGGGCGGACGGTTCATCCGTACCTGCAATATCTTCAATATTCCGCTGGTTACATTGGTCGATGTGCCCGGCTTCCTGCCCGGCATCGAACAGGAACGCGGCGGCATCATCCGTCATGGGGCCAAGTTGCTGTTCGCCTATGCCTCAGGGACCATGCCCAAGATCACCATCATCCTACGCAAGGCCTATGGGGGCTCCTATCTGGCCATGTGCTCGCAAGAGATGGGCGCCGATTTCGTTTACGCTTGGCCGACGGCGGAGATTGCCGTTATGGGCGCCGAGGGCGCGGTCAATCTGTTGTATCGCAACGAACTGAAAGAGGCCGAGAACCCCAGGGCCATGAAAGCCGAACTGGCCTCGGAATACCGGGAGAAATTTGCCTCGCCTTATCTGTCGGCGGCCCGTGGATACATCACCGATGTCATCAATCCGGCGGAGACCCGAGGTGTATTGGCCCTGTCGCTGCGGAAACTGATCAACAAGCGGGAACTGCGACCGCCAAAGAAACACGGCAACATGCCGGTTTAAGGGGAATTGCGTTGGGAGATCTGATTTTTCAGTCCCTGTGGATGTACGGCCTAGCCATCGTCATCTCGATGATCGTGGCGGTGTTGGTCAAGGGCATCGTGGTTTTGCTGTCATCCACCAGCCGGGCTCCGGTTGTTGTATCGGCACCCAAGCCGAAACCGGTGGTCGCCGCCGGCATTCCAGCGGAGCATGTGGCCGCCATTGCCGCCACGGTTTATTCAATGATGGGCAGTCACCGGATCGTCCATATCGGTGATAGTCCCCTCGGCGCCACTTGGTCCGCCGAAGGCAAGATCATGCATCAGACATCGCACAATCTGAACCGGCCCCATCGCAACCACAACACGCCACGTTAAAAGGGAAAGGCCCCGCCATGCTCAAACACTTTCGAATTTCCGTGGACGGTCATCCCTATGACGTCACCGTCGAAGAGGTCAACGACGCCGGTAATCTCTACCCCTCCCCTTCCCTGACTTCCGCAGCGGTAACGGCTCCGCCGCCCGCACCCGAAGCCCCGTCGGCGCCATCGTCTCCTGCGCCGGCGGCGGACGCGGGTCCGGATGACAAGCTCAGCCCGTTGGCCGGCATGATCACGGGGTTGCATGTCAAAGCTGGGGATGCGGTGTCGGAGGGCGACAAGATTTGCACCATTGAGGCCATGAAAATGAATACCGCCGTGACCGCTCACAAGAGCGGTACCATCGCGGCAATTCTGGTCGCCGAAGGTGACGCGGTTGACGCGGGCCAGCCCATCATGACCATTACTTAAGGCTGCCCCCCTCATGGATATTGACCTTCTTTCCGTTTTTCAGGGCCTGGACACACTGCTGTCTTCCGAGCCAACGATCCTGTTCGGGCGGCTGTTTCTCATCGCCTTGGGTCTGACCCTGGTCTATCTGGGACGCAAGGGGGTGTTGGAAGCCCTGCTGATGATTCCCATGGGGCTGGGCATGGCGGTGGTCAATGCTTCGGTCCTTTTCCTGGCCGACGGATCTCAGGGCACCTTGTTTTTGGACCCCTTGGTCGATGATCCCCAGAAATTGATGACGATCTTGCAGATCAACTGGTTGCAGCCGGTCTATACCTTCACCTTTGCCAATGGCCTGATCGCCTGTCTGGTGTTCATGGGCATTGGCGTGCTGTTGGACGTGGGGTTTGTCATGGCCCGGCCCTTCACCTCCATGTTCCTGGCCCTTTGCGCCGAGCTTGGCACGGTGGTGGTCTTGCCGTTGGCGGTCTGGTGGGGACTATCCTTGCCTGACGCCGCGGCCACGGCGACCATCGGCGGTGCTGACGGGCCCATGATCCTGTTTACCGCCCTGATCCTGTCCGAAGATCTTTTCGTCCCCATCACCGTGGTGGCCTATCTGTATCTGGGTCTGACCTATGGGGGCTATCCGCTGCTCATCAAATTGATGGTGCCGCGCCATATTCGCGGGCTGAAAATGCCAGAGGAAAAAGTGCGCGAGATCAAATCTTCGGAAAAGCTGGTCTTTGCCGTGGTCACCTGCGTCCTTCTTTGCTTCTTGTTCCCGGTTGCCGCTCCGCTGTTTTTCTCGCTATTCATTGGCGTGGTGATCCGCGAAAGCGGCCTGACTCATTTTGCCGAGACTTTTGCCGGTCCGATCCTTTATGGCTCGACGTTCTTCCTGGGGCTGTTATTGGGAGTCCTATGCGAGGCCAGTACCATCCTCAATCCGCAAGTGCTGATCCTGCTGGTCCTGGGAATCATCGCGCTGACCGTATCGGGCATTGGCGGCATTCTGGGCGGCTATGTCCTTTACTTCGCCACCGGCAAGAAATTCAATCCGGTGATCGGGATCGCCGGGGTGAGCTGTGTGCCGACCACCGCCAAGGTGGCGCAAAAGACCGTCGCAGCCGTCACCCCCGACGCGGTGGTTCTGCCCCATGCCCTGGGCGCCAGCATTTCCGGCGTCATCACCTCGGCTATTTTCGCCGGGATCCTGATCTCAGTGGTTCGGTAGCCGTGGATGTAAAGCAGTTTTGGCGCAGCTGACTGATTTCGAACCTGTGACCTCTGCCTTCTACCAGGCTGCTGAAAAAGTGTTGTCCGACGGCCCGCCTCGCCCTTCGACAAGCTCAGGGTGAGGCTAACACGTTGAAAATACAAAAGCCCTCATGCTGAGCTTGTCGAAGCATGTGTCGCCACACGCTCAAAATCAGACTTTTTAAGCAGCCTGCTGAAGCCATTCGCGTTTCATAGGACCCATTGTGATGGTCTCCGGTGAGTCGAGCCACCAGGCCGATGGCGGACCTTGCCGCCGACCGTCAGCGTCCAGCGGGCCACCCTGTCCTTTCGCGCCGCATTTTTCCGTTCATCTGGCCTGATCTCAGCCCCACTCTTGCCGATCTTGACGATTTCCCCGGGTCCGTTTTGCAAGGAATTTGGGGACGATAGGACTGTCGAAGCCAATCCTGCCGTTAAAATCGTGTTTATTCTCGCCATAATAAACCCATGTTTGTGCAACGGATTATCTTATTGGCACCATCGTGTCTGGATTCAGGGCTCATCTGGGGAATATCGGTATAAATAACAAATAATGGTCTAATTTCAGAGGGCTAATAATTTAATAATTGCATTTTTAAATGATTACTGGCGATTATGGTTGTTGTAGGGGGGAGTCACTCGCATGACCGATTTTATTGCGCACCGGAACCCGTTGTCCCGAGACACCCACGGCCTATGGGAACACTCGACGGAGACGGGGCGCCTCGCCCAATGCTTCGCCGCCGCATGGGGGGCGGGCGACATCGCCTATCTGGCCGGTCTGTGGCACGACCTGGGGAAATACGCCGCCGAGTTCCAGGAAATGATCGGTGGCGACCCCGACGCCCATCTCGAAGGCCAACCGGCCCCCAGGAAACGGGTCAACCATTCCTCTGCCGGAGCGCTGTGGGCCATGCAACGGGCCTTGGAAGCCAAACAGAGGGGCCTCGGCATGATCCTCGGCTACGTCATCGCCGGACATCATGCTGGCCTTCCAGACTGGGACCCAACAGAGGGCGGCGGCGGGCTGAAAGATCGATTGACCCAAACCTCCCATCTGGAACGGGCGCTGGCGGCAAAGCCGCCGCGAGATCTGCTTGATTTCCCTTTCCCCGAGTTGACCTTGGGCGCGGGGAAAGACCTTAGCCTGTGGATCCGCCTGCTGGCATCGGCCCTGTTCGACGCGGATTTTCTGGATACGGAAGCCTTTTTCAACCGGCAGAAATCGAAAGATCGCCGGGGCTGGGCCGATCTTGCCACCTTGTCGCAGAAACTCGACGACCATCTGGCGACCTTCGAAGGGGTCACGGGCGATGTCAACAAGGTGCGTGGCGAGGTGCAGGCCGCCTGCCGTAAGGCCGCCGACCTACCGCCCGGCCTGTTCAGTCTGACCGTGCCGACCGGCGGCGGCAAGACCCTGTCATCCCTCGCCTTCGCCCTCGATCACGCCCAGCGCCACGGCTTGCGCCGGGTCATCTATGCGGTGCCCTTCACCAGCATTATCGAGCAGACAGCCGATGTGTTTCGCGCGGCGCTGGGCGGCGACGCGGTTCTCGAACATCACAGCGCCCTCGACCCGGATGGCAACACGAGCCGCTCGCGTTTGGCCTCGGAAAACTGGGATGCGCCGCTGATCGTCACCACCACGGTGCAGCTATTCGACTCCCTATTTGCCGCCCGGACATCGAAGGTACGCAAGCTGCACAACATCGCCGGGAGCGTGCTGATTCTCGACGAGGCCCAGGCGCTGCCGCCCGCCGTGCTCCGCCCGGTAACCATCGTTTTAGATCAATTGGTCAAGTTCTATGGGGTAACCGTCGTTCTCTGCACCGCCACCCAGCCCGCCTTGCGTTCGGTCTTCAAGGAGCTGGGAGAGGCGCGGGAGATCGCCCCCGACCCGCCCCGCCTGTTCGAAGCCCTCAAGCGGGTCACCGTCACATGGCTGTCGGACCGGACGCCGTGGGACCAACTGGCCGCCCGCATGGCCACCGAGCCCCGCGCCCTGGCTATCGTCAATACCCGCCGCGAGGCGCGCGCTTTGGTCGATCTGTTACCCGATGGCGCTGTGCATTTGTCCACCTGGCAATGTCCGGCCCATCGGCAGACGTTGCTGGAAACTGTCCGGACGCCCGATGCGCCGGTGCGGGTGGTCTCCACCAGCCTGATTGAGGCCGGAGTGGATATTGATTTTCCGGTGGTGTTCCGTGCCTGGACCGGGCTCGACTCCCTGGCCCAGGCGGCGGGACGCTGCAACCGGGAAGGCAAGCTCGACAAGGGACAGTTCGTGGTCTTCCGGCCCGAGGGTGCCCCGCCACGCGGCCATATTCTGCAAGCCGTCACCGCGCTCGAAACCGTGCGGGGAACATACGGGGAGAATTGCTTCACCCCGCAGGCCTTCCGCGACTATTTCGAGGCCTTGTATTGGGCCAAGGGCGACACTCTCGATAAATATGGAATGGGACGTTTGCTGAATTTGGGCGGAGCCAAACTCCAACCCCACCTCGCCTTCCGCACCGCCGCCCAAGCCTTCCAGATGATCGAGGATGGGCAACAGGCGGTGATCGTGCCGTTCGATGAATGCGCCGAACGGCTGATCGACGAACTGCGCCGCGTCGGCCCGTCACGCGACCTACTGCGCAAACTGCAACGCTACACCGTGCCGCTGACTCGCTGGGATTTCGATGCCCTGTCGAAGTTGGGAGTTACCGAGACCCTGGACGGCCTCCCGGTGCTCACAGACCAATCTCTTTACCACCCCGACCTCGGCCTCGATGTGCCGGGGCTTTCGGAACCGCGATTGAACATCCTCAACATCTAAAGGAGGTATCCCCATGACTGACGGAACGCTCTCCCCGCCCCTGCGCCTCAAGGTATGGGGTGACCGGGCCTGTTTTTCCCGGCCCGAAATGAAGGTTGAACGGGTCTCTTACGACGTGATGACGCCCTCTGCGGCGCGCGGCGTTCTGGAGGCCATTCTCTGGAAGCCGCAGATGCGTTGGGTGGTCGAGCGCATCGACGTGCTCAATCCGATCCGCAAGGACCGGGTGCGACGCAACGAAGTGAGCGGAGTCGCCTCCTACTCCAACGCCAAGTCGGCAGCCAACGGCAGCGGCGTTTCCCTGGGCTTCGATATCGAGAACAACCGCCAACAACGGGCCGCTCTGATTCTGCGCGACGTGGCCTATGTGATCCACGCCCGCCTCGGCCTGACGCCCAAGGCCGGGCCGGACGACAGCCTGACCAAATACGTGGAGATGTTCCGCCGTCGTGCTGCCGCCGGCCAGTGCTTCCACCGGCCCTACCTGGGCAACCGGGAGTTCGCCTGCGAGTTCGATCTGCTAAACGACAGGGCGGAAATCGCACCGATCTCGAAGACCGAATCCCTTGGATGGATGCTGCATGACATCGACTTCACGGGCAAGGAACCGACGCCGACCTTCTTCGAGGCACGGCTGGACAACGGCTCGCTGAACATTCCCGCGCCCGGCGCGGCGGAGGTGTTGCGATGATCCTGCAAAGTCTCGCTCGATACTATGACCGGCTGCTTGCTACCGGTGAGGTCGAACCGCCGGGGTTTCAGAAGAAGGTGATCCCCTGGGTAATCGAGCTTGCCCCCGACGGCGCGCCGGTCGCCCTGCACCATACGGAGCGGACCTTCACCCTCCCGGCGGAGGTCAAGCGGACCGTGGGCATTGCCGCCAACCTCTTGTGGGACAACGCCGAATACGTGCTCGGGCTGACCCGGGCCGGGGCGACGGACAAACAGGCGGCGAAAGTGCCGGAACGCCGGGCCGCCTTCGTCGAGAAGGTCGCCGCCCTGCCGACGGAAGCCTTGGCCGATGCGGGCGTGCGGGCGGTGACGGCCTTTCTCGCCAGGCGGGATAACGCGGTTCTTGAAGCCCTGGCCGGTTGGGAGACCCTGGCAGCGGAAGGGGGCAACGTGTCGTTCCGTCTCCAGGGCGACGACGGCTTGGTCTGCGAACGGCCCATGGTCGCCGCTGCCATCGCTGGGGTTGCCTCGTCAGGTGATTCCGTGCGCTGTCTGGTCACGGGCATGCAGGGTCCTGTCGCGGTGCTGCATCCCTCCATCAAGGGAGTGCGGGGCGCCCAGAGCGTCGGCGCGGCCCTGGTCTCGTTCAACCTGGAAGCTTTCACTTCGCATGGTTGGAAACAGGGAGCCAACGCCCAAGTCTCCGAACAAGCCGCCTTCGCCTATACCGCCGCGCTCAACAAGCTGTTGGCCCGCGACAATAAGGAACGGCACATGGTGGAGGGCGACACCACCTTCGTCTTCTGGGCCCAGGACGACACTGCGATGGAGGAGTCCTTCGGCAGCTTTTTCTCCGGCTACGAGGTGGCCACGGATGACCAGGAGAAGCCGGTCAAGAAGACTCTCGGTGCGGTACGCCGAGGCCTGAACGATGCGAAGGACGACGGGACTCCATTCTATGTGCTGGGCCTCGCCCCCAATGCCGCCCGACTGGCCGTGCGCTATTGGTACGAAGGAACGGTTGGCGAATTGTCCAACCAGATGAAAAAGCACTTCGACGACCTGGCTATTATCGGACTCAAGCAAGGTGAAGAAGACCCGTTGCCCAGCCTGTGGCGCCTCCTCGGTACCATCGCCATTGGAGGTGACCCGAAAAGCCTACCTGACGGCCTGCGCGGCAACCTCGCCGCAGACATCGTCCGCGCCGCTCTCGAAAACACGGCCTATCCCGCCACTTTGCTCGCCCGCGCCGTGGAACGCTGCCGGGCCGAGCAGTCCGTCCCCACCATGCGCGCCGCCCTGATCAAGGCGGTGCTCAATCGCCGCATCCGTCAGTCCGACATCCCAGCAAAGGAGATCACCGTGACTCTCGACCCTGAAAATACGACCACCGGCTACCTCCTTGGACGGCTGTTTGCCGTGTACGAGGGCATTCAACAGGCCGCTAATCCCGGCATCAACACGACCATTCGTGACCGTTTCTTCGGTGCCGCTGGATCGACGCCACGCGCGGCCTTTGTCGAACTGTCCCGCTTGAAAAACGCCCACCTGAAGAAAGTGCGGCGAGCCAACGAAAGGTACTCCCGACGCTATGAAAACCTGATCAACGAAATTATGGGCAAGCTCGACGGAACCGAAGGGTTTCCCGCTCACCTGGAAATCGACGATCAGGGCCGGTTCGTCATCGGCTACCACCACCAGAACCGCGACCTTTACACCAAACATGACACCCACGAGGAGAACTGAGCCATGACCGCCATTGCCAATCGCTACGATTTCGTCTTGCTGTTCGACGTCAAGGACGGCAATCCCAACGGCGACCCGGACGCCGGCAACATGCCGCGCATCGACCCGGAAACCGGCCACGGTCTGGTCACCGATGTGGCCCTCAAGCGCAAGGTGCGCAACTACGTCGGGCTCAAGCACGACAACGCCGCGCCGAACGAGATTTACGTCCGCGAGGGTTCGGTGCTGCAAGAACAGAGGGGCGTGCCCTATGAAGGAAAGAAGCCCGATTCCACCGACAAGGGCGACCACGATGTGGCCCGTGCCTTCATGTGCCAGAATTTCTACGACGTGCGGACCTTCGGGGCCGTCATGTCAACCAAGAAGTTCAACGCCGGACAGGTGCGCGGCCCGGTGCAGATCACCTTTGCCCGCTCGGAAAACCGTATCCTGCCCATGGACCATACCATCACCCGCGTCGCCCGCGAGACCGAGGCTCGCGCCGCCGAAGGGGGAACCACTGAAATGGGCGGCAAGAATACCGTCGCCTATGGTCTATACCAGGCGCATGGTTTCGTCTCGCCGCACCTGGCCGAAGGCGACCGTGGCACTGGCTTTTCCGAGGCCGATCTCACGTTGCTGTGGGAAGCCCTGGAACGCATGTTCGAAGTCGATCGTTCGGCGGCGCGTGGCATGATGGCGACCCAAAAGCTGATCGTGTTTAAGCATGACAGCAAGCTTGGCAACGCCCGCGCCCAGGATCTGTTCGGCCGAGTTTCGGTGCGGCAGAAAGCCGACACGCCGCGCGATATCTCCGACTTCGACATTTCGGTGTCCCAAACCAGCCTACCCTCGGGCGTGGAGGTGATGATCCTCGTGTAGCGCCATGTACGAAGAGGATGACCTGATCCCCCTGTCGGCCCTGCAACATTTCGTGGTCTGCCCGAGGCAGTGCGCCTTGATCCACCTGGAACAGCTCTGGATCGAAAACAGCCGCACCGCCGAGGGCCGGGCGGCTCACGAACGGGTCGACCGGGGCGGAGCGGAGCAGCGCGACGGACAGCACCGGGCATTCGGCATGTCCCTGCGCAGCCTCGCCCTCGGCCTCGTGGGCAAAGCCGACGCGGTGGAGTTCCATCCCGCAGCCAACGGCGAGGCCGTCCCGTTTCCGGTCGAGCATAAGCGCGGTCGCCCGAAAAAAGGCGACGAGGACCGGGTGCAACTCTGTGCCCAAGCTCTGTGCCTGGAAGAGGTGCTCGGGATTCCGGTACCCGCCGGGGCGCTATTCTATGGCGAGAAGCGGCGGCGGCTGGAGGTCTCCTTCGATGCCGCCCTGCGCGCCCGCACGGCAGCGGTCGCAGCATCGGTGCGGGCGATGTTCGAGGCGAACACCACTCCACCGCCTCCGGACGCTGCCCCCTGTCGCAATTGCTCACTCGAACCGGCCTGCCGCCCGGACACGCGCGGTCGGTCTGTCGCCCGCTGGCTGGCCCGCCGTCTGGCCGAGGAGGACACATGAAACATCACCTGAACACACTTTACGTCACCACTGAGGGTACCTATCTGGCCAAGGACGGCGAATGCATCGTCGCCAAGGTTGATAGCGCGGTGCGGGCGCGAATCCCTATTGGCGGCTTGGAAAGTGTCGTCTGTTTGGGCCGGGTTTCACACAGTCCGCAGCTCCTGGAGCATTGCGCGGCGAACGGCGTGGCTCTCACCCATCTCTCCCAAAGCGGGCGTTTCATGGCCCGCC
This sequence comes from Magnetospira sp. QH-2, assembly GCF_000968135.1. Taxonomy (NCBI): domain Bacteria; kingdom Pseudomonadati; phylum Pseudomonadota; class Alphaproteobacteria; order Rhodospirillales; family Thalassospiraceae; genus Magnetospira; species Magnetospira sp. QH-2. Next base: position 2,180,506 of record NZ_FO538765.1, read on the forward strand.
TGGAAGGGCCGACCTCGGGCAACGTGTTGATCCGCCGCGCCCAATACCGTTGGGCCGACGATCCAACTCGAAGCGCCGGACTGGCACGGGCCTTCCTCACCGGCAAGCTCGCCAATGCCCGTCAGGTGCTGCAACGGGGGGCCAGGGAGAAGGACGATCCAGACCTCAACGCCGCTGCCGACCGCCTCGGGAGACTGCTCCGCCGCCTGCCCGGCGAGGCCACGGTGGACGGCCTGCGTGGTCTGGAGGGAGAGGCCGGACGGACCTATTGGGCGGCCTTCCCGAAACTGATCGGCGGCGATCCGGTTTTCGTCTTCACCGCACGCAGCCGCCGCCCGCCGCTGGACCCGATGAACGCCCTGCTGTCGTTCCTCTACACCCTGCTCGCCCATGACGTGCGCGGTGCCCTGGAAACGGCGGGGCTCGACCCGCAGGTCGGTTTTCTGCACCGCGACCGCCCAGGGCGACCAGGGCTGGCGCTCGATCTGATGGAGGAGTTTCGCGCCGTGATCGCCGACCGTCTGGCCCTGTCGCTGGTCAATCGGGGGCAGGTGCGGGGCAAGGGTTTCAAGGTGCTGGACGGCGGTGGGGTGGTGATGGACGACGCCACCCGGCGCACTGTCATCGAAGCCTGGCAGGAACGCAAGAAAGACGAACGACGGCACCCGTTCCTCGACGAACCGGCGACGCTGGGTCTGTTCTGGCATTGGCAGGCCCTTTTGCTAAAGCGCCATCTGCGCGGCGACCTGGACGGCTATCCGCCGTGTTTGTGGCGCTAGCGCGTGTCGGGTCCAATCGGCCCCGCTAGACACGCGCGACCTTATTGGAATCGATCACGACGTGATCTAGGAGGCAGCGATGTTAGTCTTGATCAGCTACGACGTGGAAACCACCGACCGGGCCGGACGCCGTCGTTTGCGTCGGATCGCCAAGGCCTGCCAGGACCATGGGCAGCGAGTGCAGTTCTCGGTGTTTGAATGCGAGGTGACGCCCGCCGCCTGGACAGCCCTGCGCGCCCGACTGCTCGACGAAATGGACCCCAAGAAGGATAGCCTGCGGTTCTATTTTCTAGGCGCGGAGGGGAAACGCCGCATTGAGCATCAAGGCAACCGGGTGCCCCTAGACCTGGAAGGACCATTATTGCTGTAGGCTCTGCGCGAACCCCTAGCAGGGGCGGATTCCCCGGGAGGTTCGCGCAGGGCATAACTTATTGATGTTGTTTGACATTGTTTGGCAGAATGAACGACGCAAGACGGTTGTCGCCGGATTTTGCGAAGACTCCGCGCGAATCACGTCTTTTCCCTTTGCGTCGCAGGAGGTTATCCTGACGGCGTCGCCCCCACACGGGGGCGCGGATTGAAACCCAAATCCCCGCCGACGGCCGCCCGCACGGCTTGTCGCCCCCACACGGGGGCGCGGATTGAAACTGCAACGTGGCAGTGGACAGTGCGCTTGCACTGTGGGTCGCCCCCACACGGGGGCGCGGATTGAAACGAGACGGTGCGCCCGGTGGTGGTGGTGGCGGTGTCGGTCGCCCCCACACGGGGGCGCGGATTGAAACACGTCGGCAGGCCCGGCCCCTGGGGCAACCCCTTCGGTCGCCCCCACACGGGGGCGCGGATTGAAACGTTTTGATGCGCAGGAACAGCACCAGCAAAGCGGCGTCGCCCCCACACGGGGGCGCGGATTGAAACGGTTGATACGGTCATATCCTCGGCCCTGGTTAAGTCGCCCCCACACGGGGGCGCGGATTGAAACATTGCGGGATACAAGGCCATAGCGCCTTGCACAAGTCGCCCCCACACGGGGGCGCGGATTGAAACATGGCCCGCAGGGGTGGGGTAAAGCCCTCAGTCGGGGCGTCGCCCCCACACGGGGGCGCGGATTGAAACTCCGTCGCGGGATGCCGAAAGCGGCATGGTCCGCGTCGCCCCCACACGGGGGCGCGGATTGAAACAGATCCACCGTTGTCCGTCGTCCGACAATGTCGTGTCGCCCCCACACGGGGGCGCGGATTGAAACCGTCCACTGCGGACAAGGTCGCTCAGGCCGCTGCCGTCGCCCCCACACGGGGGCGCGGATTGAAACATCGTCGCCTCCTCGGCGTGCCAGGCGCTCCACCTGTCGCCCCCACACGGGGGCGCGGATTGAAACTCGATCTGGGCCTGCCAGTCAGCCATGCGACCGGGTCGCCCCCACACGGGGGCGCGGATTGAAACAGCATAGGCACGCGACCGAAGGCAATCCCTGAAGTCGCCCCCACACGGGGGCGCGGATTGAAACTGTAGCCACCGCAAACCCCGACCGCCGTGGCGGTGTCGCCCCCACACGGGGGCGCGGATTGAAACGAGGCCGCCAATGGTCGGGAGGTCTCTTGATGGAGTCGCCCCCACACGGGGGCGCGGATTGAAACCCGCCCCAGGTGCCGCTCCAGGGCATCGACCGAAGTCGCCCCCACACGGGGGCGCGGATTGAAACACGGTGTTTGGGCAGGCGGTGACCTGGGGGAAGATGTCGCCCCCACACGGGGGCGCGGATTGAAACCGTGGAGCGCCACGGGGGAGGGGCCGGACTCGTGTCGCCCCCACACGGGGGCGCGGATTGAAACAAACTTGTTGCCGTGTTGAGAGAAATTGTCCCGCGTCGCCCCCACACGGGGGCGCGGATTGAAACTTCCGCGCGGCCTCTATTACGCCAACAGCTCGGGCGTCGCCCCCACACGGGGGCGCGGATTGAAACGCGCCTCCATGGCCGACCTGTTCGACCCGGAGGGTCGCCCCCACACGGGGGCGCGGATTGAAACTGGAGTTCCACAAGCGTCTGAGAGCGTGCTGTATGTCGCCCCCACACGGGGGCGCGGATTGAAACGATTTCTCCCCGCTTTGTCCACAGAAAGTAGCCAGTCGCCCCCACACGGGGGCGCGGATTGAAACCAACTGGTAACGGGCCATGTCGGTACGGACGCTAAGTCGCCCCCACACGGGGGCGCGGATTGAAACTGTTGCGCCGCCCATCTCACCCTCCTTTACGCGGCAGGTCGCCCCCACACGGGGGCGCGGATTGAAACCCAGCATAGATGATAGCCCAGGCCCAAGGCTGTCGTCGCCCCCACACGGGGGCGCGGATTGAAACGGTCCAGGTGCGTAAGGTCTGCTGCGGATCTGTGTCGCCCCCACACGGGGGCGCGGATTGAAACATCCAGATCAAGGACGGGAGGGGGGCGAAAATTTGCGTCGCCCCCACACGGGGGCGCGGATTGAAACACAACGGTCTCGCCGTTCTTGCGGACGTGGATGGGTCGCCCCCACACGGGGGCGCGGATTGAAACTTTTTGGGGTGAACGTTGCTGAGCGTTCGCGAGATGTCGCCCCCACACGGGGGCGCGGATTGAAACTCAAGTGCCCGCGCCTGGTCGAGAAGGTGACGGGTCGCCCCCACACGGGGGCGCGGATTGAAACCATCGCGCCCATCTCGCCATTGAGCACCAGCGTTTGTCGCCCCCACACGGGGGCGCGGATTGAAACTCCGTACCGCCGACGGCCTGTGCGGCCCTCTTTACGTCGCCCCCACACGGGGGCGCGGATTGAAACCTCCAGGGCCAGTCGCTGGGAGGTCTGGTCATGGGTCGCCCCCACACGGGGGCGCGGATTGAAACTGAATACCGTCGATGCCAACGTGGTTGGCCCCAAGTCGCCCCCACACGGGGGCGCGGATTGAAACGGCAACGGGGCGGGCAAAAAGGGCCTGCTCGCCGGTCGCCCCCACACGGGGGCGCGGATTGAAACCTGAAAAGCGTCAAGGCGTGCCGGGCCATGTTCCGTCGCCCCCCACACGGGGGCAAGGATACTTTTAAATCCGCCTCTTAGAGATTAAGTAGCCCGAACAGCAAGATTGGGGGCTCGCCGCAATCCGCTTCGCAGCGATGTTCTAATGTCGCATGGATGATTGCCATATGATTGCCGGGCGCCGTTCTTTTCAAACGAATAACAGTATAAGTCGTTGAAAAAAATGGCGCACCCGACAGGATTCGAACCTGTGACCTCTGCCTTCGGAGGGCAGCACTCTATCCAGCTGAGCTACGGGTGCTCGGACCTTGGGCCCACCGGGACAAGGTCGTAGGCGGTGATACACCGGATTGCCCATACCAATCAAGTCGTGATCCCCTCCCGCCCCGCTTTTCCTTGACCACCGCTTGTGCCCTTCTCACAATGCGAGCCATGACAGAACCATTGGATTGTGCGGTCATTGGAGCCGGAGTGGTGGGCTTGGCGGTGGCCCGGGCGCTGGCGCTGGCCGGGCGCGAAGTCGTGGTGCTCGAGCGCGCCGACGCCATAGGCACGCAAACCAGTGCCCGCAACAGCGAAGTGATTCACGCAGGGATTTACTATCCCGAAGGCAGCCTGAAAGGCAGCCTTTGCCTGCGGGGCAAGGCCCTGCTCTACGACTACCTGGAACGCCATGGCCTGGATCATCGGCGCTGCGGCAAACTGGTTGTGGCAACAACAGCCGAAGAAGAGCCTATACTGGATCAGGTTCTTTCCAAGGCTGCGGCCAACGGCTGTACCGACCTTCAATGGCTGTCTCAGAAAGAAGCCCTCGCCCGCGAGCCCAACCTGCGCTGCCTGGCCGCCCTTTGGTCACCGAGCACCGGTATTTTCGATACCCACGGATATATGCTGGCCCTGCACGGAGACCTGGAATCCGCGGGCGGCGCCATCGCCTTGGGAAGCCCGGTGGACTCTGGCCGGATTACCGAAGACGGGATCCTGCTTCGGGTCGGCGGCCGCGATCCCATGGAATTGCTCTGCCGGTCCGTGGTCAATGCCGCAGGCCTTTGGGCGCAACCCACCGCCGCGGCCTTGGAAGGCATGCCGCCCGAACACATTCCGCCGCGCTATTTTTGCAAGGGCAATTACTTCTCCCTCGCTGGCAAGGCCCCATTCGAGAGCTTGGTCTATCCGGTTCCCGGCGCCGCGTCGTTGGGCTGTCACTATACCCGGGACCTGGGGGGTCAAGGACGCTTTGGGCCGGATGTGGAATGGGTCGAGGACCTGGACTATCAAGTCGATCCCAACCGGGCCGATTCGTTTTACGATGCGATCCGCCGATATTGGCCGGATTTGCCCGATGGCGCCCTCCAGCCGGGCTATTGCGGCATCCGTCCGAAAATTCAGGCGCCTGGCGAGGCGGCCCAGGATTTCCTGATCAGCGGCCCGGAAACCCACGGCATCGCAGGCCTTGTTCATTTGTTCGGTATCGAGTCTCCCGGCCTGACCGCCTCCCTGGCCATTGGCGAGCGGGTTGCCGCTCACCTGGCATCGAACTAACCTGCGGCATAAGTCACTTACTCCAAGACGCAACGGCAAAGGACATGTTCGGCATGCGCGGCATCAAGACCCTGACCATCCTGGCGACCCTTATGGCGGGAAGCCTGATTCTGACTCCCGAGGCCCCGGCTCAAACCGAGGAAGGGCAAGTGCGCGCCCAAGGCAAGGTCATCAACAGGGGCAAGGGCGATGAAGGCCCCCAACGACGTCTGCTGAAGGGCCCGAAAGATCCGCGCGAGGCCATGCGCAGCCTGGTCCAGAACATCAGCAAATTCACCCGCCGCTATAACCGAAACTTTCTAGTCGTGGCACAGAACCCCTTGGGGCTGGTGGTCAAGACCGATCTCGACGATCCCACCGCCCAACTGCCCGCCCGGACCTTCAACCAGGCCATTGACGGCATCTTGCAAGAGGGCGTGTGGTACGGCGTGCCGGAAATTGGCAAGCCGGTAACAAAAGCGCGCAACACCAAAGCTCTGGAACTGCTGAACCTGGCCAAGCAATCCGCCCTTCCGGTTTTTGTCGTCGATTATGTGGGCACCGCCAAACAGGCCTATGAGGTGCTGGACAAGGCCAACAAGAAAGGCTTTGTCGCCGCCCCCGCCTTTGCCCGAGGTCAAGCCTTGAACAGCCTGCCAAAAGTCCCGCGCCGCCCCTATCGGGAAAACGCCAAGTCCGTCATCGGCCTGAAGGATGTCCGCAACTTTTTCATGCTGCCCGATTCAACCGCCTTTGGGCGTCAGGACGAGTTCGCCTTGAAGGTACATGAAACCAACTATGATGCGGTGATCGTCGATGTGCAGCACGGGCGGTCCCCGTTAAGCAAACGCGCGGTGGAAACCCTGAAATATAAGAAAAGCGGTGCCAAGCGGTTGGTACTGGCTTCCATGAATGTCGGCGTTACGGGCAGCTATCGCTATTACTGGAAGGACGGCTGGGGCGAAGGCTCCCCGGCCTGGGTGGATTCCCCCTACCCCGGCCAGCCGGATTCCTATTACGCCCAGTACTGGAATCCCGAATGGCAGCAGATCCTGACCGGGAACACCAATTCCTACGTCTATGGGATCATCGCCCAGGGGTTCGACGGCGTGGTCTTGGAAGGCCTCGACGTCTACCACTTCTTCGAGGGCGACATCGAGGCCGATCCGTTGTGATCAGTTGGCGGCTTCTTGCACCGCTTCGACCACGAAACCCTGCTCCGCCGGATAACGTCGGGTGATTTTGGCCCGCGCTTCGTCGGCGCTGTCGGCGTTGATCCGCAACACCTGAGTCTCACCCCACCGGTCTTCGTAAAGGCTGTGGGATTCGTGGTTTGCGAGCTTCTCACGCACCGTTGTGTTGACGAATCGAACATCAAAAGCGCGAAGCTCTCCATTCGGCGGCTGGTACATCCTTGGTTTCCTTCCAACTTCCCTGAACACGCGACCCTATTTCAGCCTTGATACGCGGCACACACCACGCAGCATTAATGCTGATCGACTTTAGTTAAGGAATTATTACGACGTTTTCCAGGGTTGCAAGGAAATTTTTGCAAATTTTTTAATGCCGCGGCGCAATAAAATGCCTCAACGACGGTCGAATTCAGTTGAAGCCGACCCAGCCGAGGTCCGGCAAATCTGCGTGACTCTATTGATACCGATCGTGTTTTTCGTGTTGGATCGGTTCTGATCCCATGCGACGGGCCCCAAGGCGACGTCAACGACCCTCCCACGAAGAGAGCGAAAAAATTGTATCGTTCTTGTGAGTTTGCGGTGTGGATCACGTTCTGTTTGATCGAATCCGATCTAAAACGACGCGACCGATTCCAATAGGGTCGTGCAGGTCCAACGGGTCCGATTGGACCCGACACGCGCGAAAGGCTTTAGGCGCCGACCTTCTGCAATACCAATTCGAGGCCACGCACCAGACTCTCGCCTGATTTTCCGCCATCGCCGGTCATCTGATTCAGAATGATCAACTGGACCGCATTGATATGGAGTTGAATGACCTCCATCTCCTTCTCATTGGGAGTTTCCAGATGTTCAAGGAACCGGCAAAGCTGGTAGCAGACCTGGGTGATCAGCGGGTAATTGAAACTGCCGCCTTGGCCCTTCATATCGTGGGCCACCCCAAAAATGCTCTTCAGCGCGTTGGTTTTTTCTTCGTCATTGCCGTTGGCCAGCAGGTCATAAGCCCCCTGAAGGGCATCCAAATCAGCCTGAACCCAGTCCAGATAGTCTTCGGCCATATCGGCGATTACCATCTCCGCCTTGGCAAGAGTCGCGGCATCGACCCCACCCCCGGCGCCGGGAGGGCCAACCTTGTTTTTCAGCAAATTCGGGGGCTGAATGATTTCGCCTTTGGCTTCTTCGGACATGCCTTCGATCCATTTGGTTGTGACCAGCGGCCTTCGTGAACCCACATTAACGGTGGAGACCCGGCTGCCGCAAGTATCCAGCCGGTCGAATTGACACTTTCCCTTACACGGACAGGCTTTCCGTCCGCTTCTCCATGCCCCCGAAGTCCTGTTGAATCCGACGGCGGTCCGGTCCCACATAGGCGGAACTATCGATAAAGGCTGTCGGACGCTCCAGCACTTCGATGAGCGCGCCAATCAGGGTTCTCGGGGAAATGGGTTTCGGCAGCAAGTCATTGACACCCGCGTCCCGGGCCATGGCCGGCAGGGTCCCCCCTGCCTTGCTGGAGACCATCAACACCGGGATCTTGCGCCACTCCGCCTCAAGGGGGGTATCGCGGCGGATGCGGCGAACGCATTCCAGGCCGTCCATGCCCTCCATCTTCCAATCGACAATGGCCAGGTCGGCATTGAACCCCTGCAACACTTCCAAAGCATCGTCGCCGTTATCCACTTCACGGATTTCGCTGACGCCCCCATGCTTCAAAATGGTGGTCAACAAGGTGCGAAAGTGGATGTTGTCCTCCACGATCAGAATGTTTAGTCCCTGCAGATTTCCGTCAACCATAAATCCCATGCCCCTCCCGTGCATTGCTCCCCTCCCATGCGGCCCCCCAGCCGATGATGAGAGAGGTTCTCAGCTCCAGTCTATACTTTTGAGAAGGGGTCCGACAAGCCCCTGATCACGGGATGGATACTTTCCCCGTCACCAAGGAATGGGCTGGCCGTCGTAATTATAGAAACGACCGTTCAATTCTCCGGCGGGCTTGGACAGGACCTTGCGCAATCCCGAAACGCTTTCGTCCACGTCGATCAAGGCATTGGGTCCGCCCATGTCGGTCCGCACCCAGCCGGGATGCAACATGGTCACACAGACGTCCCGTTTGAGCAAATCCACCGAAAGACTTTTCATGGCCGCGTTGAGGGCAGCCTTGGACGTGCGATAGATATACGAGCCGCCGGAGGAATTATCGCTCATGCTGCCCATCTTGCTTGAAAGGGCCGCGATCTGCCTGCCCTCGGATCGGGCCACATGGTCCAGAAACGCCTCGGCCACCTTCACCGGGGCCATAAGGTTGGTCCAAAGCACCTCTTCCCAGGCCTTGTAATCCAGCCCCCCCAAAGTGCAGGGTCTTGGGCCATAGACCCCGGCATTGAGCAACAGCAGGTCAATGGATTCTTTCTTCCACAATTTGGCCAGGCCATGCACCCGGTCGAAATCGAGCACATCCATATCGCGGATCACCACATCACCCTCGATGGCTTTCAAGGCTTTGGCTTTTTTTGGCTGACGACAGGTGGCCAGAACGCGCCAGCCATCCGCAGCACATTGTCGCGCGAATTCAAGGCCGATCCCGTTTCCGGCGCCGGTAATGAGGACTGTCGGCATAAAAGAGCTTCCTTCGCACTGATTCGGGATGCGCCCATTAGGCGGCAATCAATTGTTCACCGCAAGACCGGATTAACGGCGCGCGGCGTCCGCCAACCGATTCAGGAAATCGCTCAATTCGGGGCTAGGCTCACTATCATCCCGACCCGGCTGTTTGGACGGCTCGGGACAGGACGCCGCTGCAGGAACATCTCGCAGATGGACCTGTTCTCCCATTACCTCGTTGATGGTTTCGAGCATGGCGCTGAAATCGATGGGCTTGACCACGCTGGCATCCATGCCCGCATCGAGAAAATCATTCAGATGAGACGGTGTCACGTCGGCGGTAACCGCCACCACCGGGACGTCGCACCGAGGGGCACCAAGGCGGCGGATGGCCCGTGTGGCATCAAGCCCGTCCATTTCAGGCATATGCACATCCATTAACACGAGATCAAACGCCCATTCTTCGGCCAGCTTCAAGGCTTCGACACCGTTGGAGGCCAAATTGACCTCATGGCCCAGCGGCCACAGCATATTGGCGATCAATTGCTGATTGATCCGATTGTCTTCGGCGACCAAAACTCGCAACGAGCGTTGTGCCCGGTACTTGAGGATCTGATCGGAAGGTTCTTCCCCGGTTGGCGAGTGCCCCAAGGAGCAGGGAATAGTAAACCAAAAACGGCTGCCTGATTCTGATTCGCTGCTGAATCCGATGTCACCGCCCATCAGTTCCACCAGATGCCGACAAATGGCCAGCCCCAATCCCGAGCCACCGAAACGACGGGCCGTGGTGGCGTCTGCCTGAGAAAAGCGTTCGAACAGCTTGGGGTGGAGTGCCTCGGGAATGCCAATCCCGGTATCGACGACCTCGAACTTTAGCAGCGTGCCGTTTCCGTGATCAGGAGTGTGGCTGACATGAATCGAGACCCCACCCGTTTGGGTGAACTTCAAGGCGTTGCCGGTCAAATTGAACAAGATTTGTCGAATGCGCACGGCGTCGGCGTTGAGACCTTCGGGTAACCCTTCCTCAAAGGAAAGATCGAAATGAAGGCCTTTTTCCTGGGCTTTGGGAAGCATCAGTTTTTGCAGATCGCGGACCAGCTGTTCCAAATTGAAATCGATCAGGTCCAATTCCAGGCGCCCAGCCTCCAGCCGCGACATATCCAGGATATCATTGAGAATTCGCAGCAACATCTCGCCCGACTCATGGATCATGCCGACGTATTCGCTGGCCTTGGGATCCAGGTCCATTTCCTTGAGTAAGTCGGCCATGCCCAGCACACCGGTCAATGGTGTGCGGATCTCATGACTCATGGTGGCCAAAAACTCGCTCTTGCTGCGATCGGCCGCCTCGGCTTTTTCTTTTTCCCGGAAATACTCGGTGGTCAGTTTTTCCAGCCGTTCGGCCTGTTCTTGCAGGCTGTGCCGGGAGATTTCCAATTCCGAGATATACTGGGTCAGGGTGCGTTCGGTGCGGGCCCGTTCGATGGCATAGCGGATGGTCCGATCAAGGATCGGTGGCGCCACCTCATCCTTGACCAGGTAGTCCTGCGCTCCCTCGCGCAATACCAGGAGCGCCGTTTCCTCGTTATCCATGCCGGTCAGCACCACCAGCGGCACATTGGGCAGATGAGCGCGCGCGCGTGCCACGGTTTTTGCGCCAAAGGAATCCGGCAGGGACAGATCCAACAGCACCACGTCGAATTCTTCCCGATCAGCCCGGGCCAATCCGGCTTCCAGGGACGTTTCCGCCGCCGTTTCATAGCGGATACGGTAGATCTCCCGCAGGTGTTCGCGTACGAGCACCGCGTCCCCAGGATTATCCTCGACGATTAAAACCCGAATGACGGGCGGTGGCCCTTCGTCGTGCAAAGCGGGACTCCCCAATTGCTCCACCTAAGTATAACCAAATTGTTATGTTTGCCGAGTCCTCCGATCATCACCCCAGAGCGAGAGCGGCCAACCCGAGAAACGAGAAAAAGCCCACCACATCGGTCACCGTCGTCAAAAACACCGTGGAAGCAATCGCCGGATCGATCCCCATCCGGTCAAGGACCAGCGGGATGGTCGCCCCGGCCACGGCGGCGACAATCATATTGAACACCATGGCCCCGGCGATAATGCCACCAACCAATGGCTCGCCAAACCAGCCCCAGGCCACCAAGCCGGTGAGAATGGCGAAAACAACACCATTGCCAATGCCCACCAAGGTTTCCTTGCCCAGCACTCGCATGGCGCTGTCCGGCGTTACATCGCGGGTTGCCAGGGCGCGGACCATGACAGTCAGGGTCTGAGTCCCGGCGTTGCCGCCCATGGAGGCAACAATGGGCATGAGCACCGCCAAGGCGACCATCTGTTCAATGGTGGCATCGAATAGACCAATCACCAACGAGGCCAGCACCGCCGTACCCAGGTTAACCAGCAACCAGGTGAATCGTGACCGGGCGGTTTGCCATACGCCACTGAACAGGTCGTCCTCGGCCACACCGGCCAGACGCAATACATCCTCTTCCTGTTCCTCTTGAATAACATCCACCACGTCATCGATAGTGATGGTACCCACCAGCCGGCCGTTGTCATCGACCACCGGTGCCGAGACCAGATCGCGCTGACTGAACAGATAGGCCACTTCTTCTTGATCCGTTGCCGCCGGGACGGGGTCCGTGTCCTGTTGTAGGATATCCGATAGCGCGACGGCGCGACGGGACCGGAGCAACCGATTGAGAGCCACGGTGCCCACCGGATGGTGACGGGGGTCGACCACGTATATGTCGTAAAAATCCTCGGGCAGTGTCTCCCCTTTTCCCTCCCCTTCTTCCTGGTCGGCAACGGCTCTCAGGTGATCAATGCATTCTCCGACGGACCAAAACTCCGGTACCGCCACCAGTTCATGGCTCATCAATCGTCCAGCGGAGAATTCCGGATAAGTCAGGCTTTCCTCGATCAGCGCCCGGTCGCCTTCCGGCAAAGCTTCCAGAACTTCCTGGCGCTCGCCTTCGTCCAGATCCTCGATCAGATCAACGGCATCATCGGAGGCCATCTCATGAACCACCGCCGCCAGGGCTTCAGGCTCCAAGTGATCGATGACCTCTTCGCGCACCCGCTCGTCCAGGGCGGATAAGGCCTCCGGCTCCAAAGGTTCGCCCGGCAGATCAATCAGGTCTAGGCGCAGATCAGACGGAAGCTGTTCGATCAGATCGGCGGTATCGGCATAGTGCAGCGGCCTGATCAGGTCACTGGCCTTTTCCTGGTCTCCCTGTTCAAGGGCCGAAGCAACCTCGCCGATCAAACCCTCCGGCAGATTGACCAAATCGTCGTTTTTATTCGGCGGCGTCATTCGGCCTCCTGGGCGCCGACCACGGCCAAGGCACTGATATTGACCACGCCGCGCACGGTGGCGGAAGGCGTCAGGATATGGGCCGGACGGTCAACGCCGATCAGGATCGGCCCCACCGGTAAACCATCGGCCAACATCTTGACCAGGTTATAGGCGATGTTGGCCGCATCCAGGGTCGGCATGACCAACAGGTTGGCGCGCCCCTTCAGTCGCGAATTGGGGAAAATCCGTTCGCGGATGGTTTGCGACAGGGCGGAATCCGAATGCATCTCGCCTTCCACTTCCAAATCCGGGGCCATCTCATGCAGCAAACGCAGGGCCTCGCGCATTTTCTCCGCCGAGGGCGTCCGGCCCGATCCGAAGTTGGAATGGGAAAGAAGCGCCGCCTTGGGCTCGACACCAAAATGCCGCACCGCGTTGGCGGCCAGCAGAGTCATCTCGGCCACCTGCTCGGCGGTTGGATCCGGCGTGACATTGGTATCGCAAATGAACAGATTGCCCTTGGGCGTGATCAACAAGTTGATGGCCGAGGCCTCGTTGACCCCGGGGGCCAGACCGATCACGTCCATCACATGGTTCAGATGCCGCTGATAGCGTCCGGTGGTGCCGCAGACCATGGCATCGGCCTCCCCGCTCTTGACCATCAGCGCCGCCACCAAGCTGGGACGGCCACGCACCATGGAGGCCGCCAGATCCGGCGACACGCCCTCGCGCTGCATAAGATCATGGTAGAGCTGCGCCAGGGACTCCAGACGCGGATCACGGGGCAATTCGAGGATATCCACGTCATCTTCCAGGCTGTAGCGCAGGCCCAGGTCCTGGACCTTGTCGGCGATGATCTCGCGACGACCGATCAGGATCGGCTTGGCCAACCCGTCATCGATCAACACCTGAACGGCGCGCAGCACCCGGTCTTCCTCGCCCTCGCCATAGATGACGCTGCGCGGGTCCTGGCGGGCCTTGTCGAACACCGGCTTCATGACCATGCCGGTGCGGAACACGAAGCGTTCCAAACGCTCCTCGTAAGCTTTGAAGTCCTTGATGGGCCGCCGGGCAACGCCTGTCTCCATGGCCGCCCGGGCCACCGCCGGGGCCACATGGGAGATCAATCGCGGATCAAAGGGCTTGGGGATAAGGAATTCGGGCCCGAATTTCAGTTCCTGGCCCGGATAGGCAATGGAGACCCGTTCGTCGGCCTCGGCCATGGCCAGATCGGCCAGGGCATTCACACAGGCCTTTTTCATTTCCTCGTTGATGGTCGTCGCCCCCACATCCAGGGCACCACGGAAAATGAACGGGAAGCAGAGCACATTGTTGACCTGATTGGGATAGTCCGACCGCCCGGTGGCAATGATGGCGTCCGGGCGGGCCGCGCGGGCCAGCTCGGGCAGAATTTCCGGCTCCGGGTTGGCCAGGGCCAAGATCAGCGGCCTATCGGCCATCTTCTTGACCATTTCGGGTTTCAGCACCCGAGGCGCCGACAGACCCAGGAAGATGTCCGCGCCATCAATCGCATCGTTCAGGCTCCGCGCCGCGGTCTTCACCGCGTAGCGGGCCTTGTAGGGGTCCATCTGCTCGGTGCGGCCCTCATAGACCACCCCGGCAATGTCGGTAACGATGATGTTTTCCTTCTTCAGACCCAAGGTAACCAGCATGTCGAGACAGGCCAAAGCCGCGGCCCCGGCACCGGAAGCCACCAGTTTGACCTGATCGAAGGACTTGCCGACCACTCGCAGACCATTGGTCACGGCGGCCCCGGCGATGATCGCCGTGCCATGCTGGTCGTCGTGGAACACCGGAATCCCCATGCGCTCGCGCAGCTTGCTCTCGACGATGAAGCATTCGGGCGCCTTGATATCTTCCAGATTGATACCGCCGAAGGTGGGCTCCAAGGCCGCGACGATATCCACCAGTTTGTCCGGGTCCAATTCATCCAGTTCGATGTCGAACACGTCGATCCCGGCGAATTTCTTGAACAATACCCCCTTGCCTTCCATCACCGGCTTGGATGCCAGCGGCCCGATGGGTCCCAAGCCGAGCACCGCCGTGCCATTCGTGACCACCCCGACCAGATTGCCCCGGGCGGTCATCTGCGCCGCTTCGTCCGGATCGTCGACGATCAGTTCGCAAGCGGCAGCCACGCCTGGGGAATAGGCCAATGCCAGATCCCGTTGATTGGACAGGGGCTTGGTGGCGGTAACGGATATTTTTCCGGGAACCGGGGAGCGGTGATATTCGAGGGCGCCCTCGCGAAACTTATCGTCGTCCATGAAGCATTCTCCCGCAGGGGTAAGAAAGAAGGGCTTTCTCACTTATACCCCATCGGATTCATCCGAAGGTCGCTTTTTCATGGGTAAAACAGAATCTTGGGCTAAACGGTGAAGGCCCGCGCCATTTCGGCAGCGGGCCTTCGAATTTTGGTGCGGTCGAGAAGACTCGAACTTCCACCCTATTGCTAGGACAGCGACCTCAACGCTGCGCGTCTACCAGTTCCGCCACGACCGCATCATGGACGCCTTGCGACGCCACAGAGCGCGGGGATAGCACCTTCAATGGATCGGATCAAGACTTCCTGGAGAAAACCGGTTACGATTACGCATGACAGCCTATTCAAAGCCCCTTTGACGCCCATGGGTGCGTCGGACCGGACCCTCGAATTGGATCGTGGCGCCTATGCGCGGGCGTTGAACAAATTGGACGGCGAGGACGGCGCGGCGGCATTTCACGAACAGTGTCAGGCCACCTACGCTAGCGACCACCCCATCCGATCCAGCGACCTCGGACAAACGTTTTTCACGACCTTACCCCTGCTGAAACCGGTCCATGCCGCCGAACTCCGTGATCTCATGGATCGAGACCCGGCGCACCTGCGGACCCAGGATTTCCTGGCCGACCTGTTAACAAGGGTGTTCACGCCCGCATTGGATCAGGCCTTAACCGGATGGTTTGCAAGCTACTATCGGCCGCAATGGTACAGCTTTCAGAAATTCCATGTTGGCGATGGGCGCGCCTATTCCTTCGGCTGGCACTTCGATGCCTGGAGCAGCCATTGCCTGAAGCTGCTTTGCTATCTCAACGGCACCGGCGACCACGGCGGACCGACGATGGTTCTGGACGTGGCGCAGAGCGAAGCTTTTGCCCGGGCGGGCTACGCATTTCCTCCAAAACAACAACGGTTGGACGATCTGAGCGAATTGGCGAGTATCCTCAATCTCTCCTATCACCCCCAAACCTTGGCCATGGCCGCCGGAGAGGCGCTGCTATTCAATCCGGTACGGCTATTGCACCGGGGCGTGGTCCCGACCCGGGCCGAGCGGTATATGCTGCAAATCTGCATCGGTCCGGCCATGCGCCCCTGGCAGGACGAATGTCAGTCGGGGAACTGGCCCTATTGGGACCCCGGAAGCAATCCCGTGTAACCGGGTGATGCAAATGCCCGACCTAGGCAAAAAGGATTTGTGGTTTTACTATTCACACATGCAGAAAATGGATTCGGTAACGGGTTTCAAACTCGACCCCACAAGTTACGCTCGGACGATCCATCAGTTCGATGTGACCCAAGGGCGGGTGGACTATCACAGGCGCTGCCGGGGACAATTCCAACGCGCCCCGATTGATCAAACCCACTCAATCCGCAACCACCACATGGCGACCTTTTCCCTGTTGGATTCTGCCACCTGCGCGGCCTATCGCGCAGTCATCGACCAAGACTCGAACCGGGTCCTAGAGCAGGGCTTTATCGCAGAGCTGCTGAGTCAGGTGTTTACCGATGAAACGGATTCCGCCCTCACGGCCTATTTCGGCAGCGAATATCATGCGGATTGGTATAGCTTGCAAATGAGCGATCCCGGCGCACCGGGCAACTATTCCAATGACTGGCACTTTGATGTCGGATCCACGCGGCAGCTTAAAATTCTATGCTTCCTCAACGATGTAGAAGAGCATCAGGCGCCGACCCTGTATTTGCCCATCGATCAAAGCAAATTATTCGCGCGCCTTGGCTATGGTTATCCCGCGGTGGAGGATCGTCTGAACGATTTGAGCCCCTTGGCCCAGGCCCATGGCCTGTCGTACACGCCCGAGGCGGTGCCCTTGAAGGCGGGCGAGGCATTGATGTTCAATCCACAGGTGCTTCTACACCGGGGCCAAGTGCCCCTGAATTCTCGGTATCTTATCCAGATTGCGGTCATTCCCTCATCCGTCCATTGGAAACAGACCCTTGCCTCTGGGCGTCATTGGCCCCGCTTCGAACCCGGGGCGCAGGGATGGCCGATAAAAAGAGGCGGACCGACGCCAACAAAATCATCCATTGCCAGCGGTCGGGTCGAATTATAAGACACTGTCATGCACAACAGCGATCAGATGGAATGGCGCGCCCCGGAGAACTTCGTCGACTATGGGGCCGCTCAGGCGGAAATGGACCAACGCGTGGCGGCCATCCACAACGGATCGGCCCCGGAGTGCATCTGGTTTCTAGAACACCCTCCCCTATATACCGCGGGCACCAGCGCCAAACCGACGGACTTATTGGATCCTAACCGCTTCCCCGTCCATGCGACCGGGCGTGGCGGCCAATACACTTATCACGGTCCGGGGCAACGCATCGCCTACGTCATGCTCGATCTGCGCAAGCGGGGGCGCGACCTGGGCGCCTTCGTGCATGGGCTGGAGGATTGGATCATTGCCGCCCTGGCCCGGTTTGATGTTCGAGGCGAGCGCCGCAAGGACCGTGTCGGTATCTGGGTGGTCCGTGATGACGGCCGGGAAGACAAAGTGGCCGCCATCGGCGTGCGGGTGCGACGCTGGGTAACCTTCCATGGCCTGGCCATCAACGTGAACCCGGAATTGAGCCACTTCGAAGGAATCATCCCCTGCGGTATTGCCGCGCACGGGGTTACGTCGTTGCATGATTTGGGACAACCGGTCACCATGGCGCAAGTGGACGAAGCCCTCCGCGAAACCTTCTCCAGCGTGTTCCCCGAGATGCCCAAGGAGCTCCCGTGACCCCCGCCGAAATACTTGACGAACTGGACCGGGCCATCGGGAATCACCTGATCTGGCTAAAAGAATGGCACCGGGAAATAGCCTGTGGGTCGCCCCCCTTCGCCCACGAACTGAGTTACGATCCCCACCATCTGTGCCGCTTCGGCACCTGGTATGTGCGCCACCAGCATCGGGGACTGATGGACCAACCGGCCCTGCATACCCTGTCGCGCCTGCACCGGGACATGCATGATCGGGCCCATGCGCTGATGGGCCGTGCCCGCTCTGGCGAAATTCTGGACCGGGCCGACTATGATGCCTTTGCCGATTCTTTCAATGCCTTCTTGGCCCAAGCCCGACGGCTGGAAAAAGCCTTCTCGCAAGCTCACCAGGATCTGGACCCGCTGACCGGCGTTCACAACAGACAAGCCATGACACGGGAACTGGAACGGGAACGCGAGCGCCATTTGCGCACCGGCGAGCCTTGCTGCATCGCTCTTGCCGACCTGGACCATTTTAAAGCCGTCAATGACACCTACGGTCACCAGACAGGTGACAAGGTCTTGGCTTTGGCAGCGGAATCGTTCCTGACCAGCCTGCGACCCTTTGACTACGTGTTTCGATATGGCGGCGAAGAGTTTTTGTTATTCTTGCCCAACACCACCCTGGATACCGGCAAGCAGGCGGTGGAACGCCTGCGCGAGACCTTGGCCGTTACCCCCATCCCCTTGAACAACAATGAAAAGCTTCCGGTCACGGCTTCGTTCGGCCTTGCAGAATTGATCGACACGGCAACCGTGGAGGCAACCATCGAGCGCGCCGATCAGGCTCTGTATTGGGCCAAGGACCAAGGCCGAAACCGGGTGGTGGCCTGGGATGGTGCGGCTCAGATCGACGCCCTGTCGGCGAATTAAACGCGAAAGGCAGGCTGCTTCTGTAATCGAGTCATTTGAGTCAAGCTGATTTCCAAGCCGTCGGTTTGAACCTGGGTTATGTGGCGCCCTTTGCTTCTGTCCGCGGTCGACGTCGTCGCCGCATGATGGGGATCAAGGGGGATCGGGTGCAGCAATCTGAAAAGCGTGGTCTTACGCCACTGCAGCCTGCGCGCTGTCATCCGAGCCCCGCGCGTCGCCACGCGTCCTGGCCGCCCTTCAGGCGATCTCGGTTTTCGTTGTGTTTAGATGGCGGTCTCCTCCTTGCGGTACTGGAAGTCCGTGCCGTCGATCCACATGCGATGCATGATTACGGCGAGACGCCGGGCAACGGCTACCTTGGCGCGTTTCATCCCGCGCCTTTTGGCGACCGCGAGCCCCCAGTGTTTGAGCCAGGACCAACGGCGGGTTCGAGTGAGAAGTGCATTGGCGGCCTCGAACAAAAGCCAACGAACCATGGCATCTCCGCACTTGCTGATGGGGCCGCTTCGGTCCTGCTCTCCCGAGGCGTATCTGCGTGGGACAAGCCCGAAGTGGGCGCCGACCATGACCGACTTTTGAAACCGTTCCGGCACGTCGAGTCCTGTCCTGAAAGCGAGGGCGGTAACCGGGCCGACGCCGGGAACGGTCATCAGGCGCCGGCAAACGCTATCATCGCGCGCAGCGGCATGAACCTGCCGGTCGAGCTTGTCGAGTTGTTCGAGCAAGGCTTGGCGCGCAAGCAAGAGCGGCTCGGCGGCTGCGCTGAGGTGCGGGTTATCAGCCGTCAATTCCCGAACCCGCGCCGCGAAAAGGCGTCCGCGCGCCATACCGACCTTGAGGCCGAAAGCTTTCAATGTTCCTCGTACCGTATTGGACAACTGACGGACCTGATGAACCAGGGTCTCCCGATGG
Organism: Magnetospira sp. QH-2; assembly: GCF_000968135.1. Classification (NCBI taxonomy): domain Bacteria; kingdom Pseudomonadati; phylum Pseudomonadota; class Alphaproteobacteria; order Rhodospirillales; family Thalassospiraceae; genus Magnetospira; species Magnetospira sp. QH-2. The sequence goes on from NZ_FO538765.1 coordinate 2,199,746, forward strand.
GTCAGCACCATCCGGAGCTCCTGACTGCGCGCGGTCTTGACGTGGGTCGCGCGGTACAAACCGGTCCGCATCGCCTGGCTGATCAAGCGGGCGTCGCGACGGTCCGTCTTGACTGGGCTGGCGCTGGCAAAGGCCTTCATTTGCCGGGTCTCGATACAAATCACAGGGAGGCCCCGACTGGACAGTCCTGCGTACAGCCAAGGCGCCAGAGGGCCAGCTTCCAACCCAATTCGCGCAAAGCCACGCCCGCTTTCCTCGAGCCAAGTGGCGACCGCCTCGGGTGTGCTTGACACCTTGCCTTCGCGAATGACGGTTCCCTTTGCATCAATCTCACAGATCGAAATGCTTGCCATCGATACGTCCATTCCAACAAAATACTCCATAGCTGGTCTCCTCTGTTCCATGTCCAGGAATTGACCCGGATCCTTGATCAAGACCGAGTGTGGAGACCAGCTGACTGTCTAGGCAATCCCTGACTGCTCGATTACCGCCATCTGAAAAAGTCCGATTTCGAGCGTATCGCGACACATGCTTCGACAAGCTCAGCATGAGGGCCTTTTATTTCTCAACATGTTAGCTTCACCCTGAGCTTCCTCATCCCGAGCTTGTCGAGGGACGAAGGGCGCGGCGGGCCGTAGGACAACACTATTTCAGCAGCCTGTTAACGGTTCTCTTCCACCTTCAACAGGTGTGAGCGCATGCCGATCTCATCCAGTTGCGCCTGTTCCCGCCGGTCTTCCTCTTGCTTGGTACGGGCATCGCGCAGTTTCTGGCTTTGCTCGTAGGCCTTCAGGTCGATGTAAGCCTCACCGAGGTGTTCCTGAGCCTGCTCAACCAATGCCTCCACGTCGGCGGTTGCCTTGGCCAGCAGTTCCCGCTTGGCATTGACCCCGTCCGCGAAAGCCCCATAGGTTAGCGCGAATTGCGGCAAACGGGCGGCAATCTCTTGTTCTTCGACCACCTGCTCTTCCAGCCTTCGGCTCTGCTCCTCCAATTGGTAGAGCGCATTCAGCCGCTCGCCCAGTGCCCGTCGCCGTTCATCGACGGTGAACTGTGCCAACCGGATCAGCGTATGGAGATCTTTTTCAGCCATGATCTAGGCGGTCATGATTGAGGAGCGGCAGGGGCTGCTGCCGGCGCCACTTCTACCGCTTCTTCAGAGTCTGGCAAGACATCGCCATAGGCTTCTCCCAGGATCACCGCCAACTGCTGATAGCCCTGCTCCAATGTGATTTTTTCCACCATGTCCTGACTGAGAAATCCTTCGAGGAATTCGTAGTACTGAATGGCCTCGTCCACCGCCGCATCGGTGCCGCGTCGATAGGCACCCAGGCGGATCAATTCGGCCATGTCTTCATAGGTGGCCAACAGCTTGCGGGCACGGCTGACCAGATGGTTCTGCTCCGGCGTGTTGCAGTCGGGCAGCGTTCGCGACACGCTACGCAGAATATTGATGGACGGGTAACGGCCTCGCTCGGCGATGGTCCGGTCCAACACCACGTGCCCATCGAGAATCCCGCGCACGGCATCTGAGATTGGCTCGTTGTGGTCATCCCCTTCCACGAGTACCGTAAACAGGCCACTGATGGATCCTTGGCCCGCGCTTCCCGGTCCGGCCCGCTCGAGTAGTTGCGGCAGTTCCGCGAAAACGGTGGGGGTATAGCCCTTGCTGGCCGGAGGCTCTCCCGCCGATAGACTGATTTCCCGTTGCGCCATGGCGAATCGGGTCACGCTATCCATCAAGCAGAGCACATCGTGACCCTGGTCGCGGAAATACTCGGCCACGGCCAAAGTCATATAGGCGGCTTGGCGCCGAATCAGGGCCGGTTCGTCGGAGGTGGCGACCACCACCACGCTGCGTGCCATGCCCTCCTCGCCCAGGTCGTCCTCGATAAACTCCCTTGCCTCGCGTCCGCGCTCGCCAATCAGCCCGATCACACTGATATCGGCTTCGGTATGTTTGGCCATCATGGAAAGCAGGCTGGACTTACCCACGCCGGATCCCGAGAAGATACCCATTCGTTGACCGCGGCAGCAGGTCAAAAACGTATTCATCGCCCGAACGCCCAGATCGATCTTGTCGCCCACCCGCTGTCGACCATGGGCCGGCGGTGGCCGGTTGCGTACCGGATAGGCGCGATGGCCCGAGGACAAGGGGCCCTTGCCATCCACCGGCTCGCCGAATGCATCCACCACCCGGCCCAGCCAATTGTCATCGGGATAGATGACCGGCTCGGTCACCCCCAGTTCGGCGCGACACCCCAGTGCCACACCGTCCAACTGACCGAACGGCAACAACAGAGCCTTGCCATGACGGAAACCGACCACCTCGCAAATAATCTGCCGGTCGTTGCGCCCGATGATTCGGCAATGGTCGCCGATGGAAAGGGCGCCATGCATGCCACCCAATTCCACCAACATGCCCTGAACTCCGGATACCTTGCCGTAGACCTGGTGATCCGGCAGGCGTTCAATCTCGCGAATCAGGCTTTTCACATGCAATGGCATGACGCACCTCCAACGATCCCCGCTATTTTCGAGGAAATATCCAGCTATTGAAAGTAATGGATGACGATTCCCCAACATATGGTTACCATGAGCCATATTCATTAACGGTGACACGAACCGGATATACCCATGCGCGTACTCCTCGTCGAAGACGATCCGAACATGGCCAAGAGCATCGAACTGATGCTCAAGTCCGCTGGTATGGTCATAGATTCCACCGATTTGGGCGAAGATGGCCTGGAAATAGGCAAACTCTATGACTACGACCTGATCGTGCTTGATCTAATGCTGCCGGATATCGACGGCTACGAAGTTCTGCAACGATTACGTGATGCCCGGGTGGAAACGCCGGTGTTGATCCTGTCGGGGCTCACCGAGCCGGACAACAAGGTTAAAGGGCTCGGCTTCGGCGCCGATGACTATTTGACCAAGCCGTTTGACAAGGCCGAATTGATTGCCCGTATCCAGGCCATTGTCCGTCGCTCCAAGGGCCATGCCCAGCCGGTGATCAAGACCGGCAAGTTGTCGGTCAATTTGGAAGCCCGCACGGTCGATGTGGAAGGCACGCCTATCCATCTCACCGGCAAGGAATATGGCATTCTTGAACTGTTATCCCTGCGCAAGGGCACGACTCTGACCAAGGAGATGTTCCTGAACCATCTTTATGGCGGCATGGATGAACCGGAACTGAAAATTATCGATGTATTCGTGTGCAAACTGCGTAAGAAGCTGACCACCGCCACGGGTGGCGCCAACTACATCGAAACCGTCTGGGGCCGGGGCTACGTGCTGCGCGATCCCCATGAGGGAACGCCGGTCACCGAGGGTGCAGGCGATGCACCCGCCGAGCAGACACCAGCAAGCTGACAAGCTCGGACTTCCAACAAAGTCGTATTATGAGCGAGGCCCCTTGGTTGGCCGTATGCCGCTGCCCGCATCTGGGCGGCTAGCCGACCCTGGGCGCTTGGCGAAAGCGGGTTTGGCCCCCGCGGTCCGTGCCGCGCCCCAAGTCCGTTTGGGCCGATCTCCCCCCGCCGCCGGTTCCGTAGGCGTGGCTTTTCCGCCGACACCGGTCAATCTATAGAGTCCACGATGACCGGGAAGCGGTTCGAATCGATCGGTCAAGCCCAACACTGTTTCCGCGCCACCAAGGTACAGAGAGCCATCTTCGGGCAGGACCCCGGCCAATCCATCCAAGACCTGGGTTTTTGTTGGCTGATCAAAATAGATCAGCACATTGCGGCAAAACACCACATCGAATGAGCCGAGCACCCGCAGGTCATCAAGCAGGTTGAATTCGCGGAACTGGACCATTTTCCGCAGCTCGGGCGATATGAACCAGTTTTCGTCCTCTTTCTTGAAGTATTTGACCAGCATTTGGATCGGCAGACCACGCTGTACCTCGAACTGGGAGTACTTGCCTGCCTTGGCCTTGGTCAGCATTTGGGTGGAAATGTCGGTGCCGACAATATCGACCTTCCATCCGGCCAGCTTCGCGGCCTGTTCCTTGAGGATCATGGCCAGCGAATAGGGTTCTTGACCGCTGGAAGCCGCAGCGCACCATATGCGCAGGCTCTTGCGGCTTGCCCGTGATTCGAGCAGGGCCGGCAGAGTGACATCGCGGAACATATCGAAGGGCTTGATATCTCGGAAGAAGAAGGACTCATTGGTGGTCATGGCCTCGATGACTTCCTTGATCAAGGCCGTGTCCCGGCGCCGCATTTGCGCCACCAGCGCATCCAGGTCCTTCATGCCTCGTTCTCGGGCCACAGGCATCAACCGGCTTTCCAGCAAGTATCCCTTGTCCGGATTAAGCACCAATCCTGATTGCTTTTTCAGCAAGTCGGCGATGAACTGGAAATCGTCCGGAGTCATCGCCCTCTCCTTGTCAGCAGCCGAACCACTTTCGAGGCCATATCACCGACGGGCAGAACATCACTACATATTCCGGCCCCCGCCGCCGCGCCGGGCATGCCCCAGACCACGCTGGTCGCCTCGTTCTGAGCCAGAATGGTGCCTCCGGCCTCGACCATCTTTGTTGCGCCTCTCAATCCATCCGTCCCCATGCCGGTCAATATGATTCCCAGCGCATGGCCGCCATAGACCGCGGCAATACTGTCAAACAACGGATCGACAGCCGGGCGACAAAAATTTACTTCCGGGCCATCATCCAATCGAATGACATTTTGCGACCCTTGCCTTTCCACCACCATATGATATCCGCCGGGCGCCACCAAGACCCGACCGCCGGTGATCGGCATGCCCGTTTCACCCTCAACGCAGTCCCATCCGGTCATCCGGTTGATATGCTGGGCCAAGATCGTGGTAAAAGTTGCGGGCATATGCTGCGTAATCAAGATTGGTTGGCGGCATCCTCCCCGAAGCCCCTTGAGAACCTCAAAAAGGGCCTGTGGGCCCCCGGTGGAACTGCCGATCGCAACAACCTCCACCGGCTCCCGCCCCGCTTCCCGCAAGGTGAAACCCGTACCGGGCAATCGCCGAGCGTTCGCTTCTGCGGTCTCATGAGTTCGCGGCATTCCAGTCGAAGTCGGCTTGCTGAACGCACCGGGCCGCGTCTTGGGCGCCGAGCCCGCGGTCGCGCCTGCCCTGGCAATCCTGCGGCGGCGTGCGAGGCCCAGGTTCCGCACTTTCTCAAGCAACTCCCGCCGAAACCCGCCCTCTGCGCCAATCTCTTTCGTCGATGCCGGCTTGGGCAGGTAGTCCGCCGCCCCATCGGCCAGCGCTTTCATGGAAATCTCGGCGTTCCGCAATGTGAGGGTAGAGGCCATCAAGATTGGAACATCCGGTTTCAGTGCCAGCATTTTAGGCAGCGCTTCCATGCCATCCATCACCGGCATCTCAATATCGAGCACGACCACATCGATTTCTTGGTGGTTGAGGCTGTTGACCGCCATTTTACCATTGGCCACCGACGTGATCACCTTGATGCCTGGATCGCTTTCCAACAACCGGGAAAACAACCCTCTGACCACGGCGGAGTCGTCAACCAGCATCACGCGGATGGGGGCATCCGTTGTTTCTGCTGGAGCGTGCGATTGTTCCGCTTTGAAAGCCACTTGCACCTTGCTTAACCGAATGAATCGGTGTTCACAGCAAACCCACCTGCGCAAATTTCGCCTGAATGATTTCGCTGTCGAATGGTTTCATGATGTATTCATTGGCGCCAGCCTCAATGGCTTCCTGAATATGCTCGATGTCGTTTTCCGTCGTGCAGAATACAACCACCGGCTTGTCGCCACCGGGAAGCTTGCGCATCTCGCGGAGGAACTCAATGCCGCTCATGACCGGCATATTCCAGTCGAGCAGAATTGATTCAGGCATATTCTTCTGGCAGGCATCCAAGGCCTCCTTGCCATCAGCAGCCTCGACAGGCTCGAATCCGAGCTCATCCACTATTTTTCGGGCAACCATTCGGATCACCCTGGAATCATCAACGATCAGACAGGATTTCATCGTTCTCCACCAATTCGCCGGGACAGGGAGTTCCGCCCCCGTTTGTGCTAGATTTTTGTCTTCAAGACCTACGGAACCCTAGCAAACCGTCCGAGCCCTGTACAGTCGTATAGTATGGTCAATTCATCCTCTTGAACTGTCGCCACCGGCCAACACGGAAAGGGTTTCATTCAGGGTCCGGACCAAGGCATCCCGGTCGAATTTCGCCACATAATCCGTAAATCCCGCCTCTCGGCCATGATCAAAATCCTGATCCGTGGCATGGGAAGACAAGGCAATGACGGGGACCTCCGCCCATCGGGGGTTCGCGCGCAGGGTACGGGTGAATTCGAACCCATCCATACCCGGCATCTCGATATCGCTGACAATGGCATCGAATTCATGGTCTCCACCGAGCAACTTCAAAGCATTGTCGGCATTCTCCGAGGAAACCACGCTGTAGCCCGCCATGGTCAACAAAGGGGTCAGCAAATTGCGGAAAAATGGGCTGTCGTCCACCAGCAAGACCCGGTGCCCGGATTGATCATCCGAGCTCTTGTAGGCTTCTTGATCGGCGGAGCCGAACCAATCACTAAAGGCCTGAGTCAGGTAATACCCAACATCGATCACATCCGTGGCCCGCCCGGCAATCACCGCCGTTCCAATCAGTTCCGGCATTGGCGACGGGAGTTCGATATCCAGTTGGTCCTCGACGATATCGACAATTTCGTCAACCATCAGTCCCATGGACCGGTCTTGCTCGGTAAAGACCAGAATAGGCTGCTGTCCGGTGCGTCCCTGGTCGTGGGAACCGGCGCATGGAACCAAGGGCATCAACCGCCCTCGATATTGAATCATCGGCAGTCCATGGCTGAATTCCACATCGGCCAGATCAATCTCTTCCAACCGCGCCACCAGAGCCAAGGGGACGGCCTTTGGCTCTTCTGAACCGGCCTTAAAGACCAACAGGCTGGTGATCTGTTCGGCCGATAGCCTTTCTTTTTCCTCTTCGGCGGCGCGTTCCTCTTCCGCGGCCAGGTCCACATCTCCCGACGCCGAGGCAATACCATTGGGATCAAGGATCATGATGACCCCCCCGTCGCCGAGGATCGTATTGCCAGAATAAAACGGTATATCCCTTAGAATGGGGGCAACCGGCTTGACCACGATTTCCTCGGTATCAAAAATCTTGTCGACGATGATGCCGAATGTATAGGCCCCCACCTGGGTCACGATGATAAAGGCATCCTCATCCACGTTGATCTCTTGATCATTCAGATGCAGAAGCTGGCCCAACGACACCAAGGGCAGCAACCGGTTGCGCAGCCGCAACACCGGCGTTTCGCTGATCATCTCGATGGCATGTTCGGATTTCGACGAAGCCCGCACCAATTCCAACACACTGATTTGTGGAATGGCGAACCGCTCCCCGTCGCAGGCCACGATCAACGCCGATACGATGGCCAGGGTCAAAGGGATTTTGATGGTAAACAGGGATCCCTTGCCGGTGGTGGATTTCAGTTCGATCGTCCCACCAATCTTTTCGATATTGGTGCGCACCACATCCATGCCCACGCCCCGACCCGAAACCGACGTCACCTTTTTCGCCGTCGAAAAACCGGCGCGGAAGATAAACTGGTGAATTTGATGCTCGGTCATGGCGAGCACGTCATTTTCGGTTGCGAGGCCGTTGTGCAGAATCTTCTCGCGCACACGATCGGTATTGATCCCTTTGCCGTCGTCACCGATTTCAATGATGATATGGCCGCCTTCGTGATAGGCGTTCAGGCTGATGGTTCCGGTCTCCGGCTTGCCCAGGGCGACTCGTTCGGCCGTGGGCTCCAAACCATGGTCGCCTGAATTGCGAACCATATGAGTCAATGGGTCCTTGATCAGTTCAAGGATCTGTCGGTCCAGTTCGGTTTCAGCGCCGCGCATTTCCAAATGGATTTTCTTGTCCATCTCCAAAGCCAGATCGCGGACAATGCGGGGCAACTTCGCCCAGGCATTGCCAATGGGCTGCATGCGGGTTTTCATCACCCCTTCTTGCAGGTCCGTTGTGATGTGGCTGAGCCTTTGCAGCGGAACCGAAAACTCCGAATCATCCTGGCCGCGCACCATTTGCGACAACTGATTGCGGGTCAGCACCAATTCACTGACCAAGGTCATCAGGTTCTCGAGAAGGTTTACATTGACCCGAATGGTCTGCGCCGCCAAAGACATATCCTTGGCGCCCGGATCCTTGGCCACGACCTCTTTTGGATTGTGTTTGGGCTTTGAAGAGTCGGTGATAGCCGGGACCGAAGGCGTTGAGACATCCTCGGACGCTTTTTCACCGACAGGGGACTCGGGTGGCGCGGCGGCCTCGGCCGCCGTAATCTCGGCCAGCAATTCCGCAGCCACCGGAAATCCATCGGCTTCAACGATCGGCTCGGGAGTCGTTTCGGGTTCAAAGACCGGTTCAGGCTTGATTTCCGGCTCTGGCTTGACGGGTTCAACCGATTTGGCCGCGGCCTTTTCCTTGGTCGCCTTGATAATGGCCGCCTGCCCTTCGGCAAGCGTATTCAGGCGAGCGATCAGATCACTATCGTCCCCATCGGGCTCCTCTTCGGTTCGTTCAAGAACGTCAAGCATGCCACGGATGGTATCGATGCATTCAAGGATCAAGGTCACCGCGTCGGGGGTGACTCTCAGAGTCCCATCTCTGAACTTGCCCAGAACATTTTCACCGGCGTGGGCGACCTTTTCCAATCGTGGCAGCCCAAGAAAGCCACAGGTTCCCTTGATGGTATGAACGAGCCGGAAAATATTGCCAAGAATATCGGCGTCGTTGGGGTCTTGCTCGAACTTCACGAGCTCCACGTCCAATACGGCCAGATTTTCTCCTGTCTCTGTCAGAAATTCACTGAGCAGATCGTCCATCGCCAATCCTCGCAAGGCGCGGATCGTAGTGTCCGCTTTGTCGTTTCGCCGAGAGGATAACACCCAGATAGCCAGAAAGTCTTGCCAAATCGTTGTGATTCCGAAACCAGAGCCCCCCCCAGGGCCACACCGTCACTGGAAGAATTTGGCGAGCGGGCTGGCCTCCAAAAGAGTCTGAATTTTGTCGATGGCTTCCGGGCTCAATTCCTCGCGCCATTTGTTGGCGGACTTCTTTGGGTCCTTGAAGACGCTGTAGTAGCGCGTGTTTGCCTTGGAATGATTGATCGACTGATCCAAGAACCCTTCGGTTTGCTCATCCCAGGTGAGGCCATAGGACTCAAAGAGCTCTTTGGATTTGGCGATGGGATCGTCGCACAGCCGATCATAGACGATGTACCGATAGTTGGGATTGCCATCCATTTGCCGAACCACCCGCTCATTGTAGACCAGCCACCCGATAGCCATTTGCTCTTCCAGACTCAGACCCTGCAAGTATTCCAAAGTCCAACCACGATTTTTGATTTCATCCTGTTCGGAAAAGAAGGCCAAAAACGGATCCGCCTTCATGGCCTTGATTTTATCGCCCCGCATGCGCGAAGCCACGTAGCCGCAGGGGTGGCGGATGATATGCAGCAGTTTGAGATCCGGATCGGCGGCGGCGAACAACGGCGCCCGCCCCAAGCAAGAAACAGTCTTGAGCACCAGAAAGCTGTCGCCAACGGGCTTTTGCTTAAACTCAGGAACGCTGTACCGCGGCTCGCGAAAGTAGCTCAAGGGGATATAAGACAGCGCGCGGTTTGCGATGACCGCCGCTTCGAACAAAGCTTGGTTGATCGGCCCGCGATAGTTCTTTTTGAAAAACGGCAATTGGCCCACACAGCGAAGAGCCTTCACCCCCGCCAACTCCATGAGGTATTGCTTGGCAGGCCCCTCATACTGGGGAATCTCATCCTTGCTCACGAGATTCGGGATATCACGGTTGCGCTGAACAATATCCGGTTCGTGCCGGTAGATCACTTCCTTGTGGCTGTCGAAAATCTTTCCCAGCCATGATGTCCCAGAGCGCGGGCTCCCGACAATGAACAACATTCAAACGACTCCGTTTATTCACCAAATTCCCGTGACCGCGCCTGGCGCTCTTGCCTTGCTGGGCCCCATTCGATCCGCGAATGCCCGGCCCGGTCTCACCATCGGGCCAAGCTCCAATCCACAACACGTATCGACGGTGACCCCCATCGAACCCGTCGCGGAGCATAACGGATGAAGAGAGACAGGTGAAAACAAAAATCCAAAGCCGACAGGGCGCTATCTGAGTTTTTTCATTCAAATCAAGGACCCGCGAATTCGAGGCATTTTAGACTTGCCTCCGTCGCCGGAGCGTCTTACCCATGAGCCCATGCTGATACTCTTTATTATCGTCTTTATCGATCTGGTGGGCTTTGGGATCATCATCCCGCTGCTGCCCTTTTACGGTGAGCATTTCCATGCCACGCCGGACGTGGTTGGCCTATTGATGGCCACCTACTCCCTGACCCAGTTCATCGCCGCGCCCTATTGGGGCCGCCTGAGTGATCGACACGGGCGCAGGCCGATTTTGCTGCTGACCCTGGGTGGATTGGCGCTCTCTTATGTGTTGCTGGCCTATGCCGATACCCTGCTGCTGCTCTTCGTCGCGCGGGCCTTGGGCGGCTTCATGGCGGGCAACATCTCCACCGCCTTTGCCTATGTGGCCGATATCACCACCCCGGCCAACCGGGCCAAGGGCATGGGCGTTGTCGGAGCGGCTTTCGGCCTGGGATTCATCTTCGGTCCGGCCATCGGCGGTCTGTTGGCCGGAGATGATGTGGCCACCGCCGACTTCTATACCCCCTCCATGGCCGCTGCCGGGATGTCTGCTCTGGCCTTGCTGTTGGCCTTGTTCAAGCTCAAGGAATCCCTGTCGCCAGAGATCCGCGAAAGGCTCAAAAACCGGCCCAAGCGCAATCGGATCTCGCAGATCCGCGAGGCCTTCCTGCGCCCCGTCCAAGGCCGTCTGCTGTTGCTGACCTTTCTCGCCACCTTTGTATTCGCGGGCATGGAAACCACCTTTGCCATGTGGTCGGAGCGGCAATACGGCTGGGGTCCGTTCCAAAACGGAATCCTGTTTGCCTGCGTTGGTTTGCTCGCCGCCGCCATGCAAGGCGGTTTGGTCGGGCGGCTGGCCAAAATATTCGGTGAATCCAAGCTGGTGGTCGGCGGATCGGCGATCATGGCCATGGGCCTGGGCCTGTTGCCCTTGGCCACGGAACTGCCGATGTTGGCCGTTTCCATGTCCTTGATGGCTGGAGGGTTCAGCCTGCTGCAACCTTCCCTGAACAGCCTTTTGTCCCTGGCGGCCAGCGAAGAAGACCAAGGCGGCGCCATGGGAATCATGCGCTCCATCTCGACCCTGGCCCGGGTGATCGGCCCGGCCTGGGCCGGTTTTGTCTTCGCCAGCTTCGGCAAGGACTGGCCCTATTTCGGTGGCGCGATGATCGCCGCGGTTGTCGCCTTGATCGCGCTGGGAACCTTGCGGCGCCCGGTTGAACCGGCCGAAGCCTCGAGCGATGCCTAGCGCCTGTCCAACAGGCTGCTGAGAAAGTCCGATTTCGAGCCTGTGGCGACACATGCTTCGACAAGCTCAGCATGAGGGCCTTTGAATTTTCAACATGTTAGCCTCACCCTGAGCTTGTCGAAGGGCGCGGCGGGCCGTCGGACAACACTTGTTCAGCAGCCTGCTAAAGCGCCACGGTTACCCCGGTCTTATCGGTCAGTTCCTTGGACAGCATCTCGGCCAAGACATCGTCGCTGCGGGTGGCGCGCCAGACGCCGTCTTCGTAAGTGAAATGGCTGGCGCCGCTAACGGGCGAGGAAACCCAGACCTGCCGGGTTGGCGCCTGTTTGTTGATCACGTACTGGCCGCCGCTGTCGAGCTCGATGGTCAAGATGCCGCTTTGGAAGTCCACGTCCGCCACATCGCCGATGGCCTCGTCGATGATCTCGGCATAACTCCCGAGGGTGGTGTCGGCAATGGTCTCGAAAGCGCTTAGTTCCATGGGTCCGCTCCTCTGTGGATCTGAGGATTAGATAAAGCGCCCAAGGGGTCAGAACAACCCTTGCGCCGATGCCAAGGCTTCTGTATACAAGCGCCTTCGAATTTCGGAGCACAAGACATGAAGAACGACATTCATCCAGAGTACCATGAGATCACGGTCCAGATGACCGATGGCTCCACCTTCACCACCAAGTCCACTTGGGGCAAGGAAGGCGACGTGCTGAAACTGGACATCGACGCCAAGTCGCACCCGGCCTGGACCGGTGTGCACCGTCTGCTGGATTCCGGCGGTCAGTTGGCCAAGTTCAACAAGAAGTTCTCGACCTTCGGGATCAAGAACTAAGCTTCCGCCTGCACGGGCGAGAGCACAACGGATATCCCAAGGCCCCGGAGCATCGGCTCCGGGGCTTTTGTGTTGCCTGTCCGATATCTGCCCGCGTGCCCGTCACAATTCCCTCTGCCCCTTGGGATATCCTTTGAGACCCCTCTCCCATTGGCTATACTTTTCAGTATTCGCTGGATCTGGTTCCGCCGTAGCTTCCTGTGGGCGCGGCCTTGTTGCGGATCCCCATCCGGCATCGGAGGAAATCAGATGCTCAGATCTCTCACACAAGCCCTCATCGACTTCGAGCGGTTTGATGTTGGAAACGAGCAGCTTGACGAAGTTCAGGCGGCGATCTGCATCATGCTCGGTCGCGTGGCCCATGCCGATGACGACTATCATGACAAGGAGCACGCCTGTATCCGCGATCTGCTGCACAACAAATTGGGCATCACCTATGGCGGTGTCGATCAGCTGATGCGGGCGGTGCGATCCGTCAGTTCGGACAGCCAGACCAGCGATTTCGGATGCTGGCATATTATTACCGGACAACTGGATGACGATGAATACCCGGAGATTATCCGGTTTCTCTGGGAAGTCGCCTATGCCGACGGCACGGTCAAAAGCGCCGAATCCCGATATATCACCCGTTTCGCCGACTATCTGGATATCACCGCGGAGCAATGCGAGGACATTCGCAAAACCGCCGAACCGTCCTAAGAGGCGGATTTAAAAGATACGATTGAAGACTTGCAGCGGGGAAAAACCCGACTAAATGAAGACTAAGGACGGAATGCCACGATCGGGTTCCGGGCCTTTTGAACCCCGGGCGCGCTTCGGCGGCCCGCCACAGAAACCCATGTTGCTCAAAGGAGAACATGCCATGACTCGCTACGATTTTTCCCCCCTTTTTCGTTCCACCGTCGGCTTTGATCGCATGCAGCGCATGATGGACAGCGCCCTGCGTCTGGATGAGTCCAACGCCGCCTATCCGCCCTACAACATCGAGAAATTGGGCGAGGACGACTACCGCATCACCATGGCGGTGGCCGGGTTCGCCGAATCCGATATCGATGTGGTGGTGGAGAACGATACCCTGACCGTTTCCGGCCAGATTGAAAGCGAAGGCGACGAGGCCACCTACCTGCATCGCGGCATCGCCACCCGCGCCTTCCAGCGCCGCTTCCAGCTCGCCGACCATATCAAGGTCTCCGGCGGCTCCATGGTTGACGGCCTGTTGCATATCGACCTGGTGCACGAGGTCCCCGAGGCCATGAAACCGCGCAAGATCGAGATCGGCGCCGGTTCCGCGCCGAAGATCGAGAAGAAGGCAGCGTAAGCCCCCCCCTATCGATCATTGCGGGAGGCGCTCCGTCGTGGGGCGCCTCCCTTTTCGTTCCCCCTTGATCCCGTCGATGAATGTGGTCATGTTCACCACCAGCCAGTTCACCCATCGGGAGGTTGCCCCATGAACCGCAATGTCGGCCGCATCGACCGGGCCCTGCGTATCGTCGCCGGAATCGTTATCTTTTTCCTGTTTTTCGCCCTGGAGCCGCCGATGCACTATATCGGGCTCATCGGCCTGGTGCCCCTGGCCACGGGCTTTCTGGGCTGGTGCCCGCCCTATAGCCTGTTCGGCATCAACACCTGCTCGGTGGACGAGACGGAACCTCAAGCCTAAAACAGAAAATCGCCGTCTCGCGAAGTGGGCGGTGCGAGACGGCGACAGTCAGGGAGGTATCCAAGTCAGATCGGGGGGATTGCCGATCACTTTCGAGGATACCGGCGTTCCGTTAAAGAGCGGTTAAAATTTGAATACCGAATCCGCGCCTTCCCGGGCCGCCTCCTTGCGGGTGATGGCGGCACGGCAGCGCTCGATCTCCGCGTTCAAGTCGCCGATATATTCCTCCAGCGCCTCCACCGACATCTCCGAAAGATCCGGCGCCGCCGCCAGGGTAGGCCGTTTGGGTTCCAGGTCGTCCGTGTCCATGGGGTCCGTCCCTTCTGATTGCCGCATACCTTGCTTGTCTTAACGCAACCGGTCGCCTAAACCAATCCCATAGCCTTACCTGAACCGGAGTTCCCCCCTTGCCCAAGTCCACCACCCGCTATGTCTGTCAGCAATGCGGCGCTTCCTATCCCAAGTGGGCGGGCAAGTGCGAAGCCTGCGGTGCCTGGAACTCCCTGGCCGAGGAACAGGCGCCGGAATCGGCGCCGAAGGGGCTCGGCAAGGGCAAGGGCCGCAAGATCGAGTTCGTCGATCTGGACGGCCCGGCGGGGCAGACCCCCCGCGCCGTCACCGGCATCGCCGAATTCGATCGGGTCTGCGGCGGCGGACTGGTGCCCGGCTCGGCCCTGCTGGTGGGCGGCGATCCGGGAATCGGCAAATCGACCTTGTTGTTGCAGGTTACCGCCGCCCTCTCCGCCCAGGCCCCCTGTGCCTATATCTCCGGCGAGGAAAGCGTTGATCAGGTGCGCCTGCGCGCCGCCCGCATGGGGCTGGCCGACGCGAAAGTCCAACTGGCGGCTGCCACAAGCGTGCGCGATATCGTCGCCACCCTGGAAGGCCCCGACGCGCCGAAGCTGGCGATCATCGATTCCATTCAGACCATGTATCTGGACAATCTGGATTCCGCGCCGGGCACGGTGGGTCAGGTGCGCGCCTCGTCCCACGAACTGATCCGGCTGGCCAAGCGGCGCGGTATCACCATCGTGCTGGTGGGCCATGTGACCAAGGAAGGTGCCATCGCCGGGCCCCGGGTGTTGGAGCATATGGTCGATACGGTGCTCTATTTCGAAGGCGACCGAGGCCACCATTTCCGCATCATGCGGGCGGTCAAAAACCGCTTTGGCGCCACCGACGAAATCGGTGTGTTCGAAATGACCGAAAAAGGCCTGGCCGAGGTCCCCAACCCCTCCGCCCTGTTCCTGGCCGATCATCAAGATGATGTCTCCGGCGCCTGTGTCTTTGCCGGGCTGGAAGGCTCGCGGCCGGTGCTGGTGGAACTGCAATCGCTGATCGCGCCCTCGACCATGTCCACGCCACGCCGGGCCGTGGTTGGCTGGGACAGCGGCCGTCTGGCCATGCTGCTGGCGGTGATGGATGCCCGCTGCGACCTGTCCCTGAGCGATCAGGAAGTCTATCTCAACGTGGCTGGGGGCCTGCGCATTACCGAGCCGGCGGCGGATCTGGCCGTGGCCGCGGCCCTGGCCTCGTCCGTGGGCGGCAAGCCGGTGCCCAAGGGCACGGTGGTGTTCGGCGAAGTGGGGCTGTCCGGCGAGGTCCGGGCCGTGGGACGGGCCGATGCGCGACTGAAGGAAGCCGCCAAGCTGGGCTTCACCCGGGCCATCATTCCCAAAAGGCGCCAAAAGGACGCTGACAAGAACCCCGAAGGCCTGACCGTCAACGAGATCTCGCACCTGGATGACCTGCTCAGACTGTTTGACAATTAGGTGAGCCTGTCGCAGGGTGCGCCCACGCGTTTGGGAAGGGGGAAAAGTGGAGAACCTGCCGGTCAATGCCATCGACATCGGCGTCGCGCTGGTCCTGTTGCTGTCGGGCATGCTCGCCTACAGCCGGGGATTCGTGCACGAGGTCCTTTCCATCGCCGGTTGGGTCGGTGCCATTTTCATTACCATCTATGGCCTTCCCCATGTGCGCCCCTATGCGCGCGAACTGATTCCGGTGGAATTGGCCGCCGATCTGGCTGCCGGCGCCATGCTGTTTATCGGCAGCCTCGTGGTTCTGTCCCTGGTCTCACGCGCCCTATCCAGAGGCATTCGCGATAGCGCCCTGAACGTGCTCGACCGCTCGCTGGGTTTTCTGTTTGGTCTATTGCGCGGCGGCGTCCTGGTGGCCCTGGCCTGGATCGCCTTGGACTGGGCGGTCCCGCCCGAGGAACGCCCCAACTGGCTGAATGATGCCCGCTCGCTGCCCTTGGTGGTGGCCGGAGCCGAGGCCCTGAAGCAACTGGTGCCCGAAGATCTGGCCGCCAAGGGCAAAGCCCAGGCCGATCAAACCCGCGACGATGTCAACCGCGCCATGGAAGCCGAGGAAGTGCTGCGTCAGGTGATCGACCCTCAGCCCCGTCAGGGCGATGCCACGGATGCCTCGGGATACGGCAACCGCGAACGCAAGGCCCTTGAGCGCCTCATTCAAACCAACCAGTAACCGACCGAAAAGAACAGGACCGCCCCATGTCCGACAGCCCCATGGACCAATTTCTCCCCGATGACCGCCCGCGCGAAGAATGCGGGGTCTTTGGAATTTATGGTCACAAGGATGCCGCCCAACTGACCGCCCTCGGCCTGCATGCTCTGCAACATCGCGGACAGGAAGCCGCGGGCGTGGTGACCTGTGATCAGGGACATTTCTATACCCATCGCGCCTTGGGATTGGTGGGCGACCATTTCAGCAGCCAGGCGGTGATGGATCCATTGGTCGGCCAAATGGCCATCGGCCATGTGCGCTATTCCACCACCGGCGACACCTTGCTGCGCAACGTTCAGCCCATTTTCGCCGATTTTGCCTTCGGCGGCATGGCCATCGCTCATAACGGCAACCTGACCAACGCCCGCGCCGTGCGCAAGACCCTCGTCGCCCGCGGTTGCCTTTTCCAGTCCACCATGGATACCGAAATCATCATCCATTTGGTGGCCATCAGCCTCTATACCACCGTTGTGGACCGCATGATCGATGCCCTGCGACAGTTGGAAGGCGCCTATTCCCTGGTCGCCCTGACCCGCAAGAAGCTGATCGGTGTGCGTGACCCGCTGGGCGTTCGGCCCCTGGTCATCGGCAAGCTGGGCGACTCCCTCATTTTGACTTCCGAGACCTGCGCCCTGGACATTATCGGCGCCGAGTTCATCCGCGACGTGGAACCGGGCGAGATCGTGGTTATCGACGAGAACGGCCTGCGCAGCATCAAACCTTTCGGCTCTTCCAAGCAGCGGTTCTGTATCTTCGAGTACGTCTATTTTGCCCGCCCAGACAGCGTCATGGAAGGCCACAACGTCTATGGCGTGCGCAAACAGATCGGCAAGGAACTGGCCCGCGAGAGCCATGTGGAGGCCGACATGATCGTCCCGGTACCCGACAGCGGCGTCCCGGCGGCACTGGGCTATGCGGAAGAATCAGGAATCCCCTTCGACCTGGGCATCATCCGCAATCATTATGTGGGGCGCACCTTCATCGAGCCGACCGACCGCATCCGGCACCTGGGCGTGAGACTGAAGCATAACGCCAATGCCGCCTATTTGGCGGGCAAGCGGGTGGTTTTGGTGGATGATTCCATCGTTCGGGGAACCACGTCGATCAAGATTGTCGAGATGGTCCGGTCCGCCGGGGCGGCGGAGGTGCATATGCGAATCTCCAGCCCACCAACCAACAATTCCTGTTTCTACGGCATCGATACGCCGAAAAAGGAACAGCTTTTGGCCTCGCAGATGGATCTGGAGGCCATGGCCAAGCATATCGGCGTCGATAGCTTGGCGTTCCTTTCCTTTGACGGCCTCTATCGCGCGGTCGGGGAATCCGGTCGTGATCCAGAGTCGCCTTGCTACTGCGATGCCTGTTTCACCGGCGAATATCCGACCAAGCTGACCGATCACTCGGATAGCAACGGCATGCCGGAACAACTGACACTGCTCACCGAAAGCCGCTGATATGACGGACACCTCTTCGC
Organism: Magnetospira sp. QH-2; assembly: GCF_000968135.1. NCBI lineage: Bacteria > Pseudomonadati > Pseudomonadota > Alphaproteobacteria > Rhodospirillales > Thalassospiraceae > Magnetospira > Magnetospira sp. QH-2. The sequence goes on from NZ_FO538765.1 coordinate 2,217,708, forward strand.
CCTCCACCGGCCGGTTGGCCGGGCGTATCGCCTTGATCACCGGTGCCTCGCGCGGTATCGGACTGGCTGTTGCCAAGCGCTTCGCCGCCGAAGGCGCGCATTTGGTGCTGATCGCCCGCACCCAAGGCGCTTTGGAGGAATTGGACGACGACCTGCGCGCCGCGGGCCATGAGGCGCCCACTTTGGTGCCCCTGGATTTGTTGGATTTTGACTCCATCGATCAAGTGGGAGCCGCCCTGTATCAGCGCTTTGGCAAGCTCGACATCTTGGTTGGCAACGCGGGCCTGTTGGAAAGCCTGACTCCCATGCACCAGATCGATCCCAAGGAATGGGACAAAGTCATGGGCGTCAATCTGACCGCCAACTTCCGACTGATCCGCGCCATGGACCCGCTGCTGCGCCAATCGGATGCCGGGCGGGCGATCTTCCTGTCCTCGGGCACCACCAAGGCCCCCCGAGTCTATTGGGCGACCTACGGCGTGTCCAAAATGGCCTTGGAATACATGGTCCGGTCCTACGCCCTGGAAGTGGAAAAAATCACCAACATCAAGGCCAACCTGATTGACCCGGGATCGACCCGCACACGCATGCGCGCCTCGGCTTATCCGGGAGAGGATCCGGACAGTCTTAAAACGCCGGAGATGATCGCCGGGACTTTTGTTGAAATGGCCTCACCCGAATGGGAATCCACGGGCGAAGTGGTGCGTCTCGATGCCTCAGGCAAACCCGAGTAGCTTGCGCAGGGCCGCAGCGATCATGCGCGCATCGGCCAGACCGTCATGGGCGGGTCCCTCTTTGGGCAGATCGAGGATACTGCCAAAGGTGTTGCTGTCCACATGGCCTGATCGGGAAACAGCCGCCGCCAGCCAATGGGAAACATCGTGAATGGGAAGATCCGGAACGGGCAATCCATGTAGCGTGCAGTTCTTCTTGATCACCTCGAAATCCCAGCCATTGGCGATCCAGGCCACCGCACCGGCCCCAAAGGTCAGAAAGGCATCAAGAGCCTCTTTGTATGAAAGACCTTCCGCGTCCAATTGAGCTTGGGTAATGCCGGTCAGATCAATAAAGTAGCCGCTCAACTGGGGATTCCTGATGGGATGGGAGTAAATTGACAGCTGATCCTTTTCGCGCAAACCGTCGCTCGGATCCACCCGGACAGCCCCGATCTGCACCACTTCCATATACTCACCCGGCCGGGTCCATTTAGATTCCGCCGACCCGGCCCAGGCCGTGAATTCCAGATCGTAGATCACGAGATCGCCGTGCGTGGGAAACGGTGCGTTCATGAGTATCCAGAATTGGTCAGGTTATCAGCGCCACGCCGCAGCCCCCCGATTGAACAAGGGCCAACAAAAACCATGTACACCGTTTCCACTCGTTCTGTATATGGGTTTCCCTTATGCTGCGCGTTCGTGACCATTGGAGCGTCCTTTTGAGCTTATCCGACTTTGCCGTGCCCCTGACTCATGGGGGGGCTCTTGACGACGCGGCCAACGCCACCGGCATTGCCGCTGAATTGTGGCTGGACCTGTCGACAGGCATCAATCCCACGCCCTATCCCGTGCCGGAAACACCTCCCGAGACGTGGCAACGCCTCCCAGACCAAGGGGCTATCTCTCGTTTCAAGGAGACTGCGGCCCACTATTACGGTGTCTCAGACAGCGCCTGCATCACGGCCACACCGGGAACCCAAGCAGCCATTCAATGGCTTCCGCGGCTCATGGCTCCGGGCTCTGTGGCCGTGCGGGTTCCCACCTACGAGGAACATGGTGCTGCCTGGGCATTGGCCGGACATTCGGTACAGCCAATTTCATCGTTGGGCGATATCAGCCCCGACTCCGCCGTGGCGGTGGTGGTCAATCCCAACAACCCGACCGGGGAAACCCTTGATCCTTCATCCCTGCTGGACATGGCCGACCGAAACCTGCTGCTGGTGGTGGATGAAGCTTTTGCGGATCCGCGGCCGGATCGGTCTCTGGCCGCCGTGGTCGGGCATCCGAATCTCGTCATCTTGCGGTCTTTCGGGAAGTTCTTCGGTTTGGCCGGTCTGCGCCTCGGCACAGTGCTCGCGGCGCCGGATCGGATCCAGGCGCTGGAGCGGGCCATGGGTCCTTGGCCTGTTTCCGGTCCCGCTTTGGTCATCGGTGCGCTGGCCATGAAGGACCGAAGCTGGATTGAAACCACGCGAAAGACGTTGGCGCACAATGCGGTAAGGCTACGAATGCTCCTGAGCGAATCCGGATTTCAGGTTGTCGGTGGCACGGATCTGTTTGTGTTGGCGTCGCATCCTCAAGCCCCGGCTTTGTATGACCGTCTGCGCCAGGCCGCCATCCTCACCCGGTCATTCCCCGACCATCCCGCCTGGTTGCGCTTTGGGCTTCCCGCTCAAGAAGAGGATTGGGACCGGTTGCGAAATTGCCTGTTTTCATAACGCGCCACGTCACGCCTTGGGACGCCAGGCTGCCAGACGGCGATCCCCCTGCTCTTTCTGAAAGCGGCTCATGCGCCCTTCCAGTCGCTGCAATACCTCGTCGATCTTATATCGATCCGATTCCGCTTTGAGCCGAGGCTTGTCGCGCGACGCCAGTCGGTAATAGACATAAGCCGTGATCAGATCTTCATCAATGCCCCAGCCTTCCTCGTACATGGCCCCCAATAAGAACTGCGCGACCGGGTGCCCGCGGTCAGCGGCCTTGCGGTACCATTGCCGAGCCTTGTTGAAATCGTGGGCCACGCCCTTGCCGTTGAAGTGCAACTGGCCCATCCGAAACTCCGCCTCCCGGTGACGTCCCAGTTGTGCCGCCAGCCGGTACCATTCGGCTGCCCGGTTGTAGTCCTGATTGACTCCGGATCCGGTCTCATAGAGATGACCTAACTGATACTGGGCGTCCAGATGCCCTTGGCGGGCCGCTTCTTCGTACCATTTGAGGGCCGCTTCCGGCTGTGCGGTGACCCCGTCTCCGGTCCGATAGACCTCGGCCAATCCATATTGATCGCGCGGATCGCCCTCCGCCGCGCCCCGGCGCAAGGCGCGGATTTCCAGCACCTTGGGGTCCTCGGCCATGATCATGGCATGAATTTCGGCGACCTTGGGCAACTTGGTGTTCCACCAAACCGCCAAGCCCACAAGTCCGACCGCGAACAAGGCGAGAATGATCAATGTTCGCTTGGTCATGGCGCCAATGCCGAATTATTTGGGAAGGTTATGTTCGTATTCGCCGACCTTTTGGTGGGCATTGTTGTGTGGATCAGGCCGGTCATAGCAGACCACGTCGCCCAGGGACTGATAGCAAAATACCGCCGGTTCCGGGCGCGGTTCATCTTCCTTGCAATAGGTCCGCCCCTGCTCCCAACGTACGGTGGAGCAATCCTTGCCCGCCGCCCAAGAAACGATATGGTCGCCAAAAGTCTTGTCCGTGACCATCACGGTTCCCGCCTCCAAGCCAGCGAACTGGTTGGAGCAACCGGCCATCAGAACCGTACAAATGGTCACGGCGATGGAGGCAAAGGACGCACGCATGATCATTCTCCCATCTTCTCTAGTGTACAGGATTCACCAAGTTTCTTTAAGGGGCGGTTAACAGCTTGATCATCGGCGCCCGGCGGGGATAATACGGCCAAACATCATATCAGGAAGGACAACGAACCATGGCGGTGGAAACCCCGATTTGTGATTTTGGCTGGAAAGCCCCGAACTTCAACCTCAAGGGCATCGATGGCAAGAGCTATAGCCTGTCCGACGTGCAGGGAGAAAAAGGCACGTTGGTGATGTTCATCTGTAATCACTGCCCTTACGTCAAGGCGATCATCGAGCGGTTGGTTCGTGATGTGAAGGAATTGCAGGCCCAAGGCATGGGCGCCATCGCCATCATGTCCAATGATACGCAAACCTATGCCGAGGACTCCTTTGACAACATGAAGCTGTTCGCCGAGCAACATGGCTTCACCTTTCCCTATGTGATTGACGAAACACAGGAAATTGCCAAGGCCTATGATGCGGTCTGCACACCGGACTTTTTCGGCTTCGACAAGGATATGGGCCTGCAATACCGTGGCCGCCTGGATGCCTCGCGCAAGGAAACCGGGCCCGCAGACGCCCGGCGCGACTTGTTCGAGGCCATGAAACAGGTTTTGGAAACAGGCCAAGGCCCGACCGAACAAATCCCCAGCATGGGTTGCTCCATCAAATGGCGGGCTGAGGGATGACAAACCGGCCGGGGACCTATAAGGTCCCCCGGCTAACCGTTTCCCAATACGCCTGATACGAGGACCGTCCGTGGCCGAGAAAGAAAAAGACCCCGAACAGGACATGCTCTTTCGCGAAATCGATGAAGATCTGCGCGAGGAACAGCTTGCTACCTTCTGGAAGACCTGGGGCAACGTGATCATTGGAGCCGCCGTGGCTCTGGTGGTGGCCGTTGCCGGCTACCAGGGATGGCGCACCTACGACATCAACAGCCGCCATGCCGAGGGCGAGCGCTTTGCCAGTGCCTTGATTTTGGCGCGCACCGAGCAGACCGAACAGGCGATCAGTTCCTTTTCCCAGATGGGGCAGGATTCCCGCGATGGCTATGCCATGCTGGCCATGTTCCGCGAAGCGGGTCTGCTTTCCAAGAAGGGTGATCGCAAGGCCGCCTCCTTGGTGTTTGCCAAATTGGCCAACGATGGTCGGTTCCCGGATCTGTACCAGGACATGGCGATGGTGCTTTCCGTCCTCCATGACATGGACCAAGGGGATGCGGCGACCCTGGCACAGAATCTCGAACCGATTGCCGCCGACGACAATCCCTGGCGCCACAGCGCCCGCGAGTTGATTGCCGCTTTGGCTTTCAAGAGCGGCGACCGCGACCGAGCCCGGGACCTGTATAAGGGTCTCTCGGAAGAAGCGGGCACCCCCACGGGCGTGCGCAACCGCGCCACCGAAATGCTTGCCGTTCTGGACCGCTAGGAGCCTTCCCATGCGCCCTGCCCGTCTTTTTCGATCCTTGTCGGTTCTGGCTTTTTCGGCCTTGGCCTTGAGTGCTTGTGATACCTGGTTCGGCAAAGATGACGCTCCGCCCTTGGAAGGGGAACGAATCTCCGTGCTGCTGCACGAACGGACCATAGCGGCCGATAAGGATGCGGGAAAAATCGAAATCCTGCTGCCCCCGCCCAGCATCAACGAGGAATGGCCGCAATCCGGCGGCTACGCCAATCACGCCATGCATCACACCCTGAGCGCCGAGGTGCCGGTCCCCATCTGGACCGCCGACGTGGGTGCCGGTGCCGATGACACGGACCGCTTGGTATCCGAACCCATCATCGCCGACGGCAAGATCTTTACCCTGGATTCGGAATCCATGGTTACCGCCTTCGACGAAAAGACCGGTGAATACCTTTGGAGCCGCGAACTGACCCCTGATGATGAGGATGACGCTCACATCGCCGGGGGATTGGCCTACTATCGAGGCGGCCTTTTCGTCACCACCGGGTTCGCCGAGGTGTTTGCCATCAACGCCAAATCCGGCAAGGTATTCTGGCGCTATAACACCGGCGCCCCCATGCGCGCCGCCCCCGCCGCCCGCCATGGCAAGATTTTCGTCGTGACCATGGACAACCGTTTAATGGCCATCAGTGCCGCGACGGGAAAACTGGCCTGGACCTACGAGGCCTTGAGCGAGGAAGTAGGTCTTCTACGCTCGGCCACACCCGCGGTGGATCGGGGTATTGTCGTTGCCGCCTTTCTGTCTGGCGAATTGGTAGCCCTGCGCGCGGATAGCGGTCGTGAACTGTGGAATGAATCCCTGGCCTCGCGCCGCCAAGTGGGGGCTCTCTCCAACATGTTCCAGATCCGCGGCAACCCGGTGATTGATCGCGACCGCGTGTTTGCCATCAACCACGGCAGCCTTCTGGTTTCGGTGGATCTACGCACTGGACAACGAATTTGGGATCAGGAAATTGGCGGTGGCGAGATGCCCTGGGTCGCCGGGGATTTTATCTACGTGCTGACCAATGGCTCCGAACTTCTGTGTCTGTCGCGCAAAAATGGCGCCATCCTCTGGGTGCAGACGCTACCTCGATGGGAAGACTGGGAAGAGAAACTCGACGCCATTGTCTGGTCTGGACCTATTCTGGCCAGCGACCGACTGGTCATTGCCGGCTCCCATGGCATTGCCTTGGCTCTGTCGCCCTATGATGGACATATCCTTGGTCAGGTGGAATTGCCCGACCGGGTCACCATCCCCCCGGTGATCGCCAACGGCACCTTGTATTTCCTGGCCGACGACGCGACGCTGGTCGCCTACCGCTAAAAGGCCCCCCCCATGCCCCGCCCTTTTACCCTGGCCATTATCGGCCGCCCCAACGTGGGCAAGTCGACTCTGTTTAACCGCCTGGTTGGCAAGAAGCTGGCCTTGGTGGATGACACGCCGGGAGTCACCCGTGATCGCCGCGAAGGGGACGGCAGGCTGGCCGAGCTGCGCTTTCGGGTCCTGGACACGGCGGGCCTGGAAGACAAGCTAGACGATTCCATGGAAGGCCGCATGCGGCAGCAGACCGAAGCGGCCTTGGAAGAGGCCGATGTCATCTTGTTTCTGTTCGATGCCCGTGCCGGGATAACCCCTTTGGACGCCTACTTCGCCGACCATCTGCGTAGCCACAAGACACCGGTGATCCTGGTGGCTAACAAGTGCGAGGGCAAGGCCGTGCAGCCGGGTATTTACGAGGCCTACAATCTGGGCCTGGGCGACCCCCTGCCCTTTTCCGCCGAACATGGCGAGGGCATGAATGACCTGTATGAGTTTCTCGCCCCCTTGATCGAATCCGCGCCGGTGGAGGACGAACCGGCAATCGATCAGTTCGAGGCGTCCGTGGACGAGGAAGGCAATCTGGCCGACGGGGAAGAAGACGACAATCGCCCACTGCAAATGGTCATCGTCGGACGCCCCAACGTCGGCAAATCCACGCTGGTCAATCGCCTGCTGGGCGAGGAGCGCATGCTGACCGGGCCGGAGGCGGGCCTTACCCGGGATTCCATTGCCATCCCCTGGTCCCACGAGGGACGCCCCATCAAGCTTATCGATACCGCCGGGATTCGCCGCCGCGCCAAGGTGCAGCACAAGCTGGAGAAACTATCGGTGGCTGACAGCCTGCGCGCGGTTCGGTATGCGCAGATCGTGTTGTTGTTGATCGATGCCGAACGTCCCATGGACAAGCAGGACTTGACCATTGCCCGCCAAGTTATCGATGAAGGCCGGGCCCTGATTTTGGGTATTAACAAATGGGATGCGGTGGCCGACCGGACCGAGGCCATGGGCCGGGTGCGCGACAAACTGGAAACCTCCCTGCCCCAAGTGCGTGGCATACCGGTGGTCACCTTCTCCGCCAAGACCGGGCGCGGGGTTGATCGAATCATGCCGGCCGTGATCAAAGCCTATGGCACATGGAACCGGCGTATCGCCACCGCACCGCTCAATCACTGGCTGGCCGACATGACCGAAAACCATCCGCCGCCGCTGGTTAAGGGTCGTCGACTGAAACTGCGCTACATGACCCAGGCCAAGACCCGTCCGCCGACCTTCGTTGCCTTTGCCAGCCTGCCCGAAGACCTGCCGGAGTCCTATACCCGCTATCTGGTCAACGGCTTGCGGGAAGACTTCGATATGCCCGGCGTGCCGATCCGTTTTTTGATGCGCAAGGGGAAAAATCCCTACGCCAAGAAATGATCGCAGGGTCAACTTGACAGCCAACCACCATTGAGATGCATTCGCAGTAGCGCCCGGGCAAAATTCTGCGTACCTTGGGCATTATGCGCTAGTATAAGATGGAATCTTACTACCCGAACCAACGGGCAAAAAGACTCTTGCTGAGGAGCCCATGGCAAATTCAGCTTTTTACACAATTCACCACCCATTCTTGAGGGCCGGAATTGCAAAAACGGGTCGCCAAGTATAGTGAAATCCTGAGCCGGGGCTTCAATAGCCTTCGGACCGGCTTGGCGATTTTCGACGACGACGATCGACTGGTCTATTGCAATGAGCAGTTCCGGTTCTTTTTCGTTTCCTTTGAAGCCATCGACGACATCATCGGCTTTAGCTACGAGCAAATTCTGCGTCAAATTCTCCGCAACAAGGATATCCAAAATCAAGCGGCCTTGGCCGATCCCGAGCAATGGATTCAGCAGCAGTTGGCCCTGCACCGGGAATCTTTCAATGCCCGCACCGACCGTCTGGGTGATGGACGCTGGATCGATATCAAGGAGCGGAGAATCCCCAAGGGTGGCGCCATCGTGCAATGGACCGATGCCACCGACCGCATGCGCTATGATATTCGTCTGCGCAGCGCGGCCGAGAGCATTGCCGACGGGTTCGCCGTCTGGAATGCCGACGACCGCTTGGAACTGTTCAATGAGAACTATGCCAAGCACCATGCGCCCGGACTGGTCCTGCGCCCCGGCATCCAATACCGCGATGTCCTGGAAGTTCTGGCCCATTCCGGAGATCTCGTTTTGAAAACCAGACCGGATGAGTGGATCGCCCATCGACTGGCTCAGCGGCAGCTCTCCGTGAGCGAAGAGGTCTTTCAATACGTCGATGACCTCTATCTGGACGTCAAGGAACGGCGCTGCGAAGACGGCAGCGTGGTGGTGACCATGAATGATGTCTCGCTGCTGAAGCTGCAGGAGAAAGAGCTCATCTTTCGGGGCCAGACCCTGGAGAAGACCATCTACGACCTGGAAATGTCCAAGGACACCCTGGAAAGACAGGGTATCGAATTGGTCAATCTGAGCGAAGCCCTATCGCAAAGCCGCATCGAACTGGCCACGGTGAACGAGGACCTTGAAGACCGGATTCGAGAACGTACCGCTGACCTGGCCAAGAGCGAGGCCCGCTATCGACAGATGTTCGAAGGCAACCAAGCCGTGGCTTTGCTGGTGGATCCGGAAAGCAATCGGATTGTCGATGCCAATCAGGCCGCTGAATTGTTTTACGGCTGGACGCGGGATGAGTTGCTCTCTCTCGATATGTCGATGATCGATGCCCTTTCCCCCGCGGAAACCAATGCCGAGCACCTGCAATCCCAAGCTGAAGGCCGCGACCACAACTACCTCAAACATCGCCTGGCTTCGGGCGTGGAACGGGATGTGGAAGTTCATAGCGGCCCCATCGAGTTGGATGGTCGAACCCTTCTCTTCTGGATGATCCACGACATCACCGAACGTCGAGCGGCGGAACAGGAACTGACCGAAAAGAATGCCGAACTGGAACGCTCCAACGCCGAGTTGGAGGCCTTTGCCTACGTGGCCTCCCATGATCTGCGCGAGCCACTCCGCAACGTGACCAGTTTTTCGACCCTGTTGTCACGCAAACTGGCTGACCGCCTGGATGAAGACGAGCAGGAATACCTGCGCTTCATTCACGACGGGGCTTGGCGCATGGATCAGCTTGTGCGGGACCTGCTGGAACTCTCTCGTGTCGGGCGCGTCGGGGAACCCATCGGCGAAGTGCCCATGAAGGACGTGCTGGAAGCCGTGGCCGACCACATGCGCTCTCGCCTGGAAGAATTCCATGCGGAACTCGAGGTCCTCGGCGACATGCCCATCGTGATTACCAGCCGTGACGAGATAGAGCGGGTGCTGTTGAACCTGATTGGCAATGCCCTGAAGTACAGCTTTCCGGATCGGTCGCCCCGAATCACGGTGAGCGCGGAATTCGTGGATGGCGTGTGGCGGTTCTGTGTTGCCGACAATGGGATTGGCATCCAAAATGGGGAAGGCTACGAGGAACGTATTTTCAGGCTGTTCCAACGGCTGCATCTCCGTGACGAATACGGTGGCGGCACCGGCGTTGGCTTGGCCGTTTGCAAAAAAGTCATTGAGCGCCACGGGGGAAAGATCTGGGTCGAAAGCGAACAAGGAGAGGGAAGCCGTTTCTATTTCACCCTGCGAGGCCATATATAGCGATATGAATGATTTGCTCCGGTTCCAGAGATCGAACTCCACCGAACTTATGCTATATTGGTAAGATAAAACTGGAACATAAGATCCTCCAAGAGGCTCCGATCAGGTCATGGTGAACCAGGAAGACATAGCAACAAAACTGGCCCGTATTCAGGCTCGGATCGACCATATGGAGATAGATCCGGCAACCAGGGACAGCATCGCCGATACCCTTGATCAAGTTTTGCGGACTCTGCCTCTGTCCGATGGCGATAAAGAGTCCGTCCCCCTGCTGTTCGAAGACCTCTACAACAATGCACCGGATATGTTTGCCTCGGTCGATGCACGTACCAAGGTGATCTTGCAGTGCAATGACACCTTGTGCCGCAAACTTGGCTATGAAAAGAAGGAATTGATCGGACAACCGTTCACGATCATCTATCACCCTGACAGCTTGGAGAAGGTTTCGAAGACCTTCGCCAACTTCACGGTCACGGGCGAGGTCCATAACGCCGAGTTCATCCTGCGACGGCGTGACGGCCAGGTGATACCCGCTATTCTCAATGTCACCGCGGTGCGGGATGACACCGGCGCGATTGTCGCCAGCCGATCTATCTGGCGCGACATCAGCGGTATCGTTCTGGCGCGCGAAAACCTGGAAAAAAGAGAGCAGTATTTTCGCTCATTGTTCGAAAAAGCGCCGCTCGGATATCAATCGCTCAATGACGAGGGGAAGTTCATCGTTGTCAATCAGGCCTGGCTGGACATGCTGGGATATACCCGCGAAGACGTCATCGGGCGCCCTTTTCAAGACTTCCTCATTGATGAGGGGTTCGTTGAAACCAATTTGCCGGAGCTCAAGGCCAAAGGCGAGATCCAGCTTCCCGTCACCCGAATGAAATGTGCGGATGGGCAAGAGAAAATCGTCCATATCGACGGTCGGATCGGTTTCGATGAGGATGGAAATTTCCTCCAGACCCATTGCATGCTGACCGATGTCACCGAACAGAAAAAAGCCCGCGATGCCCTACTCAGAAGCGAATCCTTTGCCCAGTCAATCATCGAAAACGAGCCTGATTGCGTCAAGATCATCGGCACGGGCGGCAGACTCGAGTATATGAATCCTGCCGGTCTGGCGATGATCGAAGTGGACGACCTGAGCCAAGTGAAAGGCAAGTCGGTTTTTCCGATCATCACCGAGGAGTACCGCGAAGCTTTTGCGGATCTGACCCAGCGGATCCTGGCCGGTGAGGAAAAACTACGTCTGGAATTTCAAATTGTCGGCCTGAAAGGCACGCCCCGATGGCTGGCCACCCACGCGGTTCCCATCCGCGATGCCGACGGCCAGGTGGAGGCCCTACTCGGACTGACTCGCGATATTTCGGCGCAAAAAGAAGCTCAGGCCCAGGTGCAGAAAGCACTGACTGAACTCAAACGATCCAACGAGGAATTGGAGCAGTTTGCCTATGTCTCCTCGCACGACCTGCGTGAACCTCTGCGCATGGTCACCAGCTATCTCCAGTTTTTGCAGCGCAATCACGGCGAAAAGCTGGACGAGGAAGCCAACGAATACATAGGCTTTGCCATCGATGGCGCCCAGAGAATGGACTACCTGATCCGCGACCTGTTGGCCTATTCCCGCGTCAACACTCACACCAAGCCCGTGGAAAGGGTGGCAGCCAAGGCCGTAGCCGATCAGGCTGTGATCAACCTCAAACAGGTCATCGAGGATAAGGGCGCCACCATCGAGGTGGGCGAAATGCCAACCGTTATCGCCGACAAAAACCAATTGCTCAGCCTGTTCCAAAATTTGATCGGCAACGCCCTTAAGTATAGCTCAACGGAACGAGCCCCGGTCATTCGCGTCCAGGCGGAGCAACATGACGAGGAATGGCATTTTCAGGTCAGCGACAATGGCATCGGCATCGAACCGGCCTATTTCCAGCGGATTTTCGTCATTTTCCAGCGTCTGCACCAGCGCGAGCAATACGAAGGCACCGGGATCGGTCTGGCCATTTGCAAGAAAATCGTCGCTAATCACGGCGGAGAGATCTGGGTCAATAGCGACCCCGGACAGGGCACGACTTTTACCTTTACCATGCCTTTGCCGGACTAAAGCCTTTCGCGTTTCATATGACCCGTTGTGATGGTCTCCGGTGAGTCGAACCGCCAGGAAAGGTCCCGAAGGCGATGCGGCGCGCCACGCCTGCCCCTAAGGCAAAATGAGTCAGTCACAATGGGTCATATGAAACGCGAGAGACTTTAACACATCTAAGCAGGCAGGACAGCCGCCAGCCGGACTTCATCCGCGTGGTCATCGGCCACTTCCAGGGACACGTCCAACTCTTCGGCCAGACGCTGGGCAAAGTAACCCTGTACATTGCGGGCGGTCAGGTCGTCCAGAGTGGCCGCCGCGCTCATGGCCAAAGTCATGTCGTCTCGCACGCGGGCATTCTTGCCATGAGCGGAAATGGCCACGCCGAGACCTTCTTCGAGAAAACCAAACTGAACAGAGACCCTGCCCCCGGCAGGCAGACAATCAGCCGCCAATTGAATCATGTTGAGCATCAGGCGGGCCCCGCCTCGGGACACGTTGCCTTCACCACCGGGCCAATCCAGGCCGACCTTGCCGTCGGAGAGATAGCCATCAGCAAGCTTGCGGATATCGCCCAATCCGTGGCTGCCGTCCGCACTGCCCGCAAAACCAAAAGCCAGCCGATAGAATGACAAGCGCCGGGCGGCCATTTCGCCACTACGCCCGACGAGGCCCAGAGCCTCTTCGCGCAGTGCCAAGTCGCCCTCTTCAAGGAGTTCAATGCCGCTATTGACCGCGCCGACCGGGCTGATCAAGTCATGGCACAGGCGGGAACAAACCAGTTCCGTCACCTTCAGATCGACCATTACCGGCATGGCGCCCCGTCTCCTTTTTCCCACGCTTGATAAGGAATACCCTTGATTCAGTTACTAGATGATTAACGCAGAGATCGGATTTTGCCTTTTCAAATCAATTCATTAACCAGTATTTGCTGACCTGTTTTCACGCAATAGGTTGAAGAGCAAACCATTCCTCCGAAGATCCGGTCTTGGTCTCTCGCTAAACCCAATCATCAAAAGGTTTTTTTTGCCCCCTGTGATGCTTGTCACTTAGGGAAATGACGGCTACCTGCTAGGGTGCAGACAGCATTCAGGAAAGCGCCCTGGGACACAGGTCCCTTGGCAACCGGTAGACACACCACTTGGCATGGGATCGGAATTAGTCATATGAAAACCTTGGACATGGACTTCGGCGGCACTTCGGGCAACGGGAGCGCCTTTACCGCAACGGTCGACGCGGGCACCGAACAGGTTGTTCTGCCGACGGAATTCGGCATGGCCACGGCGGAATACGACCGCGAGGGCTCGGACCTGATCATGACCGGCAGCAACGGTGACAAGATGGTTCTGGTGGACTATTTCGCCCAGGACGAGGCGCCGGATCTGGCGACCGCCGACGGCGCGGTCATCACCGGCAGCGTGGCCAGCAAGCTGGCCGGGCCGCTGGCTCCGGGCCAGGTGGCGCAGAGTGAAATCGCCGCCATGGAGGGCATGGCCCCCATCGGCCAGGTGGATACCACCACCGGCACGGTGACCGTGACCCATGCGGACGGCACCAAGGAAACGCTTGCCAAGGGCGATTCCGTTTACCAGGGCGACATTCTTGAAACCGCTTCCGACGGCGCGGTGGGCGTCATTCTGGCGGACAATTCGGTATTCTCGCTGGGCGAAGGTGGCCGCATGGTGCTCGACGAGATGGTCTATGACCCGGGCAGCCAGGAAGGCTCGGCCTCCTTTGCCCTTCTGACCGGCGCCGCGACCTTCGTGTCGGGCCAGATCGCCAAGTTTGGCCAGGATGCCATGGTGGTGAACACCCCGGTGGCCACCATCGGCATTCGCGGCACCAAGGTATTCCTGGAAACCGATGGCGACTCCATTCAGGCAGTGAACCTGCCGGAGAGCACCCTGCGCGGCGAGACGGTGGGCGAGATCGTGCTGATGAGCCCCTCCGGCGACACCCTGGGCACCATCAACAACCTGGGCGGCGGCTGGAACTGGACGCCGTCGGCCTCGGCGACGCCGACCTCGTTCCAGATGGACTCTGCGCAAATTCAGAACATCGTCACCCAGGTGAGCACCATCCTGCCGCGCACCCTGGAAGAGAAAGCCCTGGACGTCATGGACCGGCTGCAGGAAATCCGCGCCAAGGCCCAGGAAGCCCGGGATAACGGCGACGAGGAAGCCGCACAGCAGTTGGAAGCCGAAGCCGAACAGGCGGCGGCGGAGCTGGAAGCAGCACTCCAGGAAGTCGAGGAAAACCTCGGTTACGACGTCAATATCGGCGAGGAAGTGGGCCTGGAAGAGGGCCTGGACGCCTTCGATACCGCCGCGGGCGGCGAAGAAGACGGTGGTCAGGGCGGAGACACCGCCGGCGGAACCGACGATTTGCCCATCGTGAACATAGGCGAGATTCCGCCGGCGCCAGCGGCTCCCGACATCCCGACAGAGACGGGTACATCGCAAACCCAAGGCGAATCAGAAGATGGGACCGATGGCGGCGAACGAGAAGAGACCGTCGAGGTCACGCCTCCCACGACCGAGCCCGTTGTTACCACCCTGGCCCTCTCCCAATATGCCTCCAAGGTCCTGGACTTCAGCACCGAATACGACCCCATGGACTGGGCGGCGCATCAGGTTCTGGGCGCTCCCAACACCTTCTACTACGATGACATCGAGACAGCCTGGGCCACCGAAAACTATAATGGTGACGGGACAGCGGCCGCTGATGAATTCGTCGCCGTTCAGTTCTTGAAGCCGGTTTACGCCACTGGCGCGACCATTCGCGAAACGCTGGGCAACGGGTTCGTCACCCAGATTGATGCCATTGATATCGACGGCAACTACCACACGGTTTGGGCCGGTACCGACACCAGTCCTTCCGGCACGCCCCATGACTTCACGGTCTCTTGGGCTGAAACCAGTTTCCTGACCACCGGTCTTAGAGTCCATGTCGATACCGACGCCGATCTCAATGACTGGGAGGAAATCGATAGCATCCAACTGCACGGCCAGTATGACTCCAGCCAAGGCATCCTGGATCTGACCGGCAGCGCCACCGACGATGTGCTCATGGGCTCGGATGTGGGAGATGTCATTGAAGGTCTGGGCGGCAACGACATCATATACGGCGGCACAGGCAACGACACCATGACCGGTGGCGATGGCACCGATATCTTCAGCTACGTAGCGAATGCGCTTGGCGACGAAGGGGGTGATACCATCACTGACTTCGATGTGGAGAATGATTTTCTGCTGTTTGAAATGGGAAGCGACCTGCAGTTCAACTCCGGGCTCATGTCGTTTGTCTCATCGCTGATGTATTCCAGCGAGAGTTCCGGTTATTACTATTCCTACTCATACAACACGGCCGCCGGCCAGTTCTATAATGCCGGGACCGGCATCAACGCCGGAAGCCTGGCCGACCAGTTCGACTACGGGTTTGGAGAAGGGCAAGCCATCTTCATGTTCGCGAGCGTTGGCGAGGACGACAGCCAAGGCACCCTCTATTACGGAACCTCCAGCTCCTACTCACAGGTCGCCACCATCCACTTTGGCAATGGTGGGAGTGCCGAAGACCTCAGTGCCGCCGATCTGGTGATACGTGGCTCTGGCGGTGGTGTTGGTGAACAGCTCTTTTAATCAACCGGTGACGGACGCCCTCCGGCCTCCGTCACCCCCCCTTGGCCATCGGTTGTTCAGCGACAATCCCCTGGGTCCCAGGGCCCGGGTACGATAGGATAAGGTCCTCGTTCCCAGTCGGACCCTTCCCATGCCAAAGTTCCTCTTTCTGGCGGCTTTTCTTATCTTCCACCTGAGCAGCCAGGGTCACGCGCTCCCCACACCGCCCGCCGATGTCCCCGCCTGCCCGGCCTATCACGATGGCCAGGGCATCTTCGTCCCCACTCTGCCGCCAAAGCCCTTGCCGGAAACCACCTTCGAGGGCTCATCGGGCCGACCGGTCTCGACCAGTCAACTGGTCGGGCGCCCGTTGCTGATCAATTTCTGGACCACCTGGTGCCCGCCCTGCCTGACCGAACTGCCGTCGCTGAACCGACTTCAAATCAAAGCGCGTGAGAGCGGTCTGCTGGTTTTGCCGCTTAATCGTGACAAGCCCACGTCCCAGGTGAAAACCTTCCTGGCCGACCGGGACCTAAAGCATTTGATTGTCGCCACCGACCGCTTCGGCAAGGCTTCCCACACCAATGATATTCCGTCAAAACTGCCGGTGACCCTTTTTGTCGATCGCCAAGGGTTGGAACGGGGGCGTCTGCTGGGCACCATCGCCTGGGACGAAGGCCCCCGCTTTGATCACCTGAAACGATGTCTGGACCTGCCATGAGCCTCGCCCTGCCCCGCCTTGCCCCCGCCGCCGTGATCTATACCGGGGATACGGTCGATACCAGCCTGCTGGCTCGGTTCGCCGCCGACCTGAAAGACAGGGGCTGGAGCGTGGGCGGCATCGTCCAGGAAAAGCTGACCGGAGAAGCCGGACAGGCCGTCGGTCGCGACCTGATCGACCTGACCGACGGACGGCGCATCCCCCTGGCCCGCCCCAGTCCCGGACAAATCGAAAGCGGTAGCTGCGCCATGGATGAATCCGCCTTGGCCGAGGCTGGCCCCTCCCTGCGCCGCTCCATGGACAACGGTGCCGATCTGCTCATCATCGAAAAGTTTGGCAGAATGGAACAAGAGCACGGCGGCCTGCTGGACGAGATCATGACCGCCATGGCCGAGGGCTTCCTGGTGCTGACCGCCGTTTCCGCCTCGGCGCTGGAACAATGGAGCCAATTGACCGGGGGCATGACCCGGCTTCTGGCCTGGACCGAAGCCGATCTGTGGCGCTGGTGGGGACCACACCGTTTGGCCCGCGAGTTGGAACTGTCGGTGGATCTTGACGCCGTCGCCGGGCGGGTGGTGCTGGGACGCAACTGGACCTTGGTGGAAGGCCCCGACGGCTGCGGCCTCGCCCAAACCCCCGAGCGGATGGGAAGCGCCGGACGCCCGCTGCGCGACGCCGGATTTCTTGGCGGTCGCAAACTGCGCGATCTGGCGGCCTGGATCCATTCCTGGGACCCGCTGGAGGCAGCGGTGGGCCTGGCGGCGATCAACGCCCATTGCAATCGCTATGACCTGCAAGGCCAGGACAGCGACGGCCTGGATCTGCTGGCCGAGACCGAAGGTACCGTGACCGCCATCGGGCGCTTTCCCGGACTGGCCACCCGATTGGGCCATCATCGCATTGTCGAGGACGATCCGCGCGATGGCGCTTATCCACCCGCCGCCGCCGGATGGCTGCTGCCCGATGGTCCGGCGGTGATCCATGCCTCGGCCCTGGTGGACCGGACCCTGCCCAATTTGCTGAGTGCCTGCCGCCAACCGGCTGTGCTGATGGGACCGGGAACCCCTCTAACACCTCGTCTGAAAGCCTATGGCATCGGTGCTCTGGCCGGGGTGGTGGTGACCGATTTGGAGAGGGTGGCTCAAGCGGTGGCCGAAGGGGGAAGCCTGCGCAGCCTGCGCCCCTTCTTGCGCAATGTATTAGTTTAAGGGACCATTATAATCCTTTGAGCTTCCGCAAGATCTTCCGGCGAATTGATGTTGAAAAACGGGTCTGGATCGCCGGAGAACCAGGTACTCTGGGCCCCTATTTCATCGACCCAGGCGGTCACCCGATGCTCGTCACGCTCCACCAGAAAATCCCGTAGTGCCTCGTGGCTCTCCAGCGGCCAGAGACCGACCACCGGATGCCGTCGCGCTCCCGACTGGGCCACCGCCGCCGGCGCCCCCGCCAAAATCGTCTCACGCAGGGTCGATACCAGATCGGTGGGAATGAACGGCGCATCGGTGGGCACCGAGACAATCCAGCGGGCAGCGGGCACATGACGCTCGGTCCACTCCATGGCGCTGAGCAGCCCCACCAGCGGCCCACCATATCCCGGCAGGCAGTCTGGAACGATATTAATATCTTTTGAAACAATAACTCCCAAAGGATTGTTAATGTTTAGTATCAGGTGAGAAACCTGCGGCTTCAGGCGTTCAGCGACCCGAGCCAGCAGCGGCTTTCCATCCAAACGCAGGCGCCCCTTGTCCTGACCGCCCATGCGCCGGGACAGGCCTCCGGCCAGCACCACGCCCACTACGTCATTGTCGTCGTACATCGCATTCGGACCTTGAATTGCGCCATCGGGACAGTATCACATGACCCTGTTGAGAACAGGGGCGAAATCCCCGGCCATTGGCGCTAAAGTACCACCATCATGCAAGACGCCTATCAACGTGCCATCACCTATCTGCGGGTCTCGGTCACAGATCGATGCGATCTGCGCTGCCGCTATTGCATGGCCGAGGATATGACCTTCCGGCCCCGGGATGAGTTGTTGTCCCTGGAAGAACTGGATCGGCTTTGCTCGGCCTTCGTGGGGCGCGGAGTGCGCAAGCTGCGTATCACCGGCGGCGAGCCGCTGGTCCGGCGCAACATCATCCATTTGTTCCGACGCCTGTCCCGGCACCTGGAAGCCGGATCCCTAGACGAATTGACCCTGACCACCAACGGCAGCCAACTGGCCCACCATGCCCGGGATCTGATGGACTGTGGCGTCAGGCGGGTGAATGTCTCGCTGGATACCCTCGACCCGGCGGAATTTGCCGACCTGACCCGCTTCGGGGACCTGAAAAAGGTGCTATATGGCATTGATACAGCTCGAAAAGCAGGCCTGAAGATCAAGATCAATGCGGTGGCCCAGCGCGGCCTGACCGAGCGCAGCGCCGACCGAATGGTTGAATGGTGCGGCGACCAGGGTTTCGATCTGACCTTCATTGAGACCATGCCCATGGGCGATATCGGCGGCACCCGCCAAGACAGCTACCTCCCCCTGTCGGCGCTGCGAACGCAATTGGACCGACGCTGGACTCTGACTCCGTCGGACCATGCCACCGGCGGCCCGTCACGCTATATGGACGTGGCGGAGACCGGACAGCGGATCGGGTTCATCACGCCACTGTCGGATCACTTCTGTGAAAGCTGCAATCGGGTGCGTCTGACCTGTACCGGAACCCTGTACATGTGCCTGGGTCAAGACGATGCCGCCGACCTGCGTGGTCCGCTGCGCGACCACCCGAGCGAGGATGGACCGCTGCTTCAGGCCATTGACGACGCCATCGCCCGCAAGCCCAAGGGCCACGAGTTTTTGATCGACGACACCCATGGCGATCCCGCTCTAACGCGCCATATGAGCGTTACCGGCGGATAGACTTCTCTGGCCTGGATCGATCCAGGGTCTATACTCATCCCAACCCGCATTGCAGGACGGAGGCCCACGTGCCCCACCCGGAATTCAAGATCGCCTTTGCCGCCGCCAGACAGGATCTGGCCCAGAAAGCCAAACGGGCCCTGGAAGACCTCTATTCCCACGTCCCTCAGGAAGAAGCGGAGATCATCGTCGCCTTGGGCGGTGACGGCTTCATGCTGCATGCCCTGCACAATCACATGGAGCGCAATATCCCCATCTATGGGATGAACAAGGGCACGGTGGGCTTCATGATGAATAGCTATCGGGTGGAAAACCTGATGGAACGGCTGGCCGCCGCCGAATCCTATCGCCTGCATCCATTGCGCATGCGGGTCCGCACCACTGACGGCCAAGAACAAGAAGCCCTGGCCATCAACGAAGTCTCTTTGCTGCGTCAATCGCGCATGGCGGCCAAGCTGCGTATCCATATCGACGGTGTGGCCCGCATGGAAGAACTGATCTGCGACGGCGCCATGGTCGCCACTCCAGCCGGCAGCACGGCCTATAACCTGTCGGTCTATGGGCCGATTCTGCCCCTGGGCAGCGATCTGCTGGCCTTGACTCCCATCAGCGCCTTTCGTCCCCGGCGCTGGCGAGGGGCGATTTTGCCGCGCACGGCCGTGGTCACCCTGGAAGTCCTGGATGCCGACCTGAGACCGGTCTCAGCAACCGCGGATTGGACCGAAGTGCGGCATGTAAGCGAGGTCCGAATCTTCGAGGACCCGGATACGCGGCCGATCTTGCTGTTCGATCCGGAGCACAATCTGGAAGAACGCATCCTCAAGGAACAGTTCCAGCCCTGAGGATCCGGGAAACATCTCAAAATTCGAATACAAGTAAAACTGAATATTCACCGAATCTTTTATAAACTAAATCTAATAAGTATTTTAATTACTTGACACTAAGGTACCAAAGAAATATATTTATTTTACACAGACACGGGGATTGCTCCTCCGAATTCCCCTAATTCCCGTGTCGGGATGAGGCCACAGCGAGTGGTTTCCTCCTCGTGCTCTTGGAACACACCCCTTAAACCGCGCAACGATTCCCCCTGTTGCGCGGTTTTTTTTGCCTATATTCGACCTAGTCTTGAGTTTGTCAGCGGCAATCGACACCAACGGCATCGCTCAACTTGGTGAAACCATCCGCGGTCAGTAGGTCCGACAGCTCCCGATTGATGCGCGCGGCCAGCCCCGGCCCCTCATAGATCATCGCCGAATAGATCTGGATCAGCGATGCCCCGGCACGGATGCGAGCATAGGCTTGTCGACCATTGGCGATTCCCCCTACCCCGATCAGCGGCAGCTTGCCTTCGGTCAGCTTGTACATATCCGAAAGCACCCGGGTCGCCAGATCGGTCAGCGGTTGACCGCTGAGGCCGCCGATTTCCGTGCGTGAGGCAGCAGACAGGCTATCGGGCCGGGTGATGGTGGTATTGGTGGCGATCAGGCCGTCTATGGCCAGATCCAGGACCACGGCGGCGGTATCCGCTTTGTCCTCGTCGGTCAGATCCGGGGCGATCTTGAGCAGCAGCGGCGGTTGAGTTTGCAGGCCATCCCGCGCCGCCTTGACCGCTGACAGCAAGTGGGACAGCTCCTCCCGCCCCTGCAAGGCTCTCAGGCCCGGCGTATTGGGTGATGAGACATTGACCACCAGATAGTCGGCCAAGGGCCCCAGAATCTCCACGCCGCGTATATAGTCGGCGGCTGCGTCGGGGCTCGTCTTGTTCTTGCCCAGATTCACCCCGACAATGCCGCGCCGCGGGCGGGCCGATAGGTTTTGCCGGGCTATTTCCAAGCCCTTACTGTTAAAGCCCATGCGGTTGATGACGCCTCGATCCTCGATCAGCCGGAACAGTCGCGGTTGCGGATTGCCCGGCTGCGGCTCGGGGGTAATGCTGCCCACCTCGGTAAAGCCGAACCCCAGGTCAAGCACCTGGTCGGGCACCTCACCGTCCTTGTCGAACCCGGCGGCCAGCCCCACCGGATTGGGGAAGTCGAGACCCCATAATGTCCTTTGTAGGTTCTCCGCGACCACCGCCGCCGGGCGGGGCGTCATGCCGCGCCGCAAAGCGCGCAACGCCATACCATGAGCCGATTCCGGGTTCAGTTGTCGCAACAGGGGCCAGGCAACGCTGTACCAGTCGGCCATCAGAAGTCCTCCGGAAAAAGATCCGCCGGAAAAAGGTGCCCGGCTTGGTCATTCAGCGGCAGCGGATCGACCCGCTGTACCAATTTGATACTTAGCGCCTCATAGAGGTGTGGAAATAAGGCACCGCCTCGAGACGGCTCCCATTGCAGGGCGCCCCCCAGGTCTTCGGCATGAACGGTCAGCAGCAACAGGTCGGCCTCCCCTGCCCGGTGCTTGCGGGCGCTTTCGCGGATCTGCTCAGGCGTGGAGAAATGCAGGAAGCCGTCAGCCCGGTCCTGAGCCGATCCTTCGTATCGGCCGGTCTGTTGAGCTTGGGCCCATTCCCCGGCCCGGGCCAGATGGTGGATGCGAGTCGTCATGGCGCCAGATTAGCGCACTGGCCAGCCGGACTCATCAGCAAATACCCTCAATAAAAAAAGTGTTTTCAGGGACTGCGAATGCATATTAGAAATATTCTCGATTGCTGATGTGCTCATCACTTTCAATTTCCAGAGCCGGGCGACCGGTTCTCCGTTCTCCCCCTGGGCCCCTTACGTGGGTCCATCCCTCGGTCCAAGATCCGACACCTGGCCGGGGGATTTTTTTATCTGTTTTCAGCGGAATGGCGGGGCATACATCAGCCCGCCTCGGGTCCAAAGGTCGTTCAGCCCCCGTTGCAAACCGACTTTGGTATTCGGACCGATATTGCGCTCGAAGATTTCGCCGTAATTGCCCACTTGTTTGATAATCCGATAAGCCCACTTGGGGTCCAGCCCAAGGGCCTCCCCCAGTTCGGCGGTTTCGCCCAGGAACCGGCGGTTGGCGACATCCTCGCCGGCCAGGAACGAATCGATGTTTTGCGATGTGATGCCCCGTTCTTCGGCCTCCACCGTCGCAAACAGAGTCCACTTGACGATATCGAACCATTGATCGTCGTCATTACGCACCACCGGACCCAGAGGTTCCTTGGAGATGGCCTTGGGCAAGATGACGTAGTCCCCAGGCACCGGCGCGTTGTAGGCGCGGATGGAAGCCAGCCCGGAAATATCCTCGGCATAGGCATCGCATTTACCCAAAAACACGTTGTTCTTAAGCACATCTTGGGAGGCGAACAGTCGGACCACGAAATCCAGATCATGGGTCTTCGAATACTCCACGACGTTCTTTGATCCGGTGGTATGGTCGGCGACGCAAACCACCCGCCCTTTGAGGTCGGCGACTTTTTCGGCGCCCAAGGACCGGGGCACCATGAAGCCCTGCCCGTCGTAGAAATTCACCCCGGCAAAATCGAGCCCCGGGAGAGAATCCCGCCCCAGGGTCCAGGTGGTGGTGCGATAAAGCACATCCACCTTGCCTTGCTGAACCATGGGCAGCCGCTGTTCGTTACTGACGGGGAAAAACCGGGCCCGCATAGCATCACCGAGAACCGCGGCGGCGATGGCGCGGCAGAAATCCACGTCAAAGCCTTCCCATTCACCTGCGCTGTTGCGTAGGACAAAACCCAGATGGCGCTCCCCGGCCCCGCATTTCACGTAGCCACGTTCGCGCACCGAGTCGAGAACCGCACCGGCGCTAGCCTGTGTCCCACCCAGGGTGGCGATCAAAGCGCAAAATAGCCATGTGATCAGGATGAGACGCATTGCAAAGTGAATCCTTTGTCTATCCGAGGTTAATGCTAAGGTATAGGATCCTTGCCCCGGAACACAAGGCGCAAATCACTAGGAAACATGGCGAAACACCAACAAACAAGCGTTGAATATCAAGTTCTTGGCGGTTTTTTGCTGGCCTTGGCGGCGGTCATCGTAGCGGGTTTTCTGGCCTATACGACCTTTCGGGATGTCCGCGAAGACCTGCGCGATATCACCGAAACAAGGATGGCCATCATTTCCGAATCCCTTGAGTTGGCCGAACAGGTTGGTTCCCTGGGCGCCTTGACTCCCTTGATGATCGAGGCCCGGGACTTTGGGCGTCAGGATCTGATCTATCAGACCATCCGCGACCGCACCCGTTTGATCGGTGATCATATTGCCCAACTGGAGAACCTGGGGGCGGAACACAAGTACCTGAACGAACTCCGCAATGATGCTGATTCCTTTGGCGGCATGGCTCAGGAGCTCCGGGGTTTGATCAGTGACCGCAATAAGATAGAGGAAGAAAAGGCGGCTCAATGGCGGGCACTTTTCAAGCTTTTGTCTCGCTCTTTGGATCGCGCGCCGAGTTCGCTTCAATCCAGTTCCGATCTACAACGCGATCTCAATGAAGCACTGGGCAAAACCATCGAAATTCAACAAGCCCCCACCATCTTCGATCACGAACGTTTGGCGACTCAGGTCCGTCAACATCTGAAGCGTTTAATGGAACGCATGAACGAGAAAACGCCTGAATCCATTCGGGAAACGGGCCGGGAACTTTCGGCGCTGGTGGCGACCGGTAGCCTATCGGCCCGTGAGAGGGAACTCAGCATCGCACGCCGGATCGATGCTCAGACCATGGCCTTCAAGCAAATGGGGGACCAGTTGATTTATGGCGCCAACGCCATCTATCGCAGCAGCAAGGACCGCGCTGAGGCGGTGGCCGAGACGACCCGGCGCGACATCGATACTCAGCTACCGCTGCTGGCGGCCGCCGTCATTTTTGTTCTCCTTGGGCTGACCGCCTCGTTCTACCTGATCCGCGTGCGGGTGACCCGACGAATCACCGGCCTGGCGCGGGCGGTCCATCTGCATACTCAGGGCCGCCGCCAGAGCTTTCTGGTCGGCGGAAGAGATGAGATTACTCAAGTAGCGGAAGCCTTGCGCGACCTGGTGGAAGCCAATGACAGCCGAGAGGCTTCAAAACAACGCGCCCTTGAGCAAGCCGAGGCCGCCAGTCTGGCCAAAACCCGTTTTCTCGCCGCGGCAAGCCATGACTTACGCCAGCCTCTTCAAGCGGCAACTCTTTTCCTCGCCACGCTGGGCGAACAGGATCAAGACCCGGCCCACCGCAAGATCGTCGAGAAAACAGGCGATTCCATCGCCAGCCTGCGATTCCTGCTCGACGGCATTCTCGACCTGTCAAAACTGGATGCGGGCTTGGTGGAAGTGCGCGAGGAGGTGTTTCCACTGGCCGACCTGTTCACCAAGCTGGGCAATGAGTTTTCTCAATTGGCCGAACACAAGGGTCTTAAGTTCAATATGGTTACGCCATCGGTTCTGGTTAGGACGGACCCGCGCCTGTTGGAAACGGTACTGCGCAATCTGCTGGACAACGCCATCAAATACACCGATTCCGGCGGGATTTTGCTGGGCTACCGCAAACGCGGTCCGGTTCTTCGCCTCGATGTGGTGGATAGCGGACAAGGCATTGCTCCGGAGGTGCAAAAGCGGATTTTCGAGGAATTTTACCAAGTGGGTAACCCGGAGCGCGATCGTCGCAAGGGCCTCGGCCTGGGCCTGGCCATCGTGCGCCGGATCACCCGGCTGCTACGCAGTGATTTAAGGATCGCTTCCGAGCATGGCCGCGGGTCCCGTTTCTCTCTGACGCTGCCGTTGGTAGCCAACCGGCCCCTGCCCCACACCACGGAAACGCAGCCCGCCCCCTTTGAACGACAGTCTACCATTTTGCTGATCGAAGATGATGGAGAGGTGCGCGATGCCACCGAGACCCTCCTGCGCAGTTGGGGGCATCATGTCTTTTCCGATTGTTGTGCCAATCCGGGAACACCGGCGTTCGCCGACCTTATCCAATCCGTGGATCGGGACCCAGACCTGCTGATCATCGATTTCCGGCTTCCCGACGAACGCACCGGCGTGCAGGCCGTCCAGGCCCTGCGGCAAGCCTGGGGCAAGACCATCCCGGCGCTCATCGTCACCGGCGAGACCAGCCCACAAAGACTCAACGAAATCGACGACAGCGGACTGCCTGTACTGTACAAGCCCGTGGACCCGGAACAACTGCGCCAGGCCATCCTTGACCTGGAAAAACAGCCCCGCTCAGAGTGAGGCCGCGGTCAGCGCCTTGGCCTGGCGACGGGCCAGTTCCCCCACATCGAAGTCGCCGATCAGCTCGTGGAACAGCTGATACCAGTTGATTTCCGCTTTCAGGTGCAAAAACACACTGCCCAGGCCAATGGCGGCCCGGTCCATGAGAACGAATTCGCGGGGCGGCTTGACCCCGCCCACCCGGCGCAATTCCCGGTGCACCTTGGCCGCCACTTCGGCGCCATAGACTCCAGAATTTGTTTCCTGGATCCGTCGCGACCGGTCTTCCATCAATGGTGCATAGACGAAGTTGGCCCACAGATTCAGCACGTCGATCACTTCCGAGCGCAGGTCCTTGAAGCCCCATGTCTCGTACGCATGCACGGCCAGCGCCGGATCGTCGTCTCGCAGTGCCTTGTAGAGATTGATGACACCTTCCACAAAACTCGGCTCGAACACGCGAATGCAGCCGAAATCCAGCAGGTTCACCGTGCCATCCGGACGCACGGTATAATTGCCCAAATGTGGATCCCCATGGATTACCCCATACTCGTAGAACGGCACATACCAGGCCCGAAACATATTGTAGGCCAGGGTGTTGCGCATGTCCTGATGGTGTTTGGTGAAAGACAGCAAGGGCTCGCCATCCAGCCAGCTCATGGTCAGCAGCCGGTCGGTTGTCAGCCCGTCCACCGGTTCCGGCACTTGCACTCCCGGCTCCTCGGCCAGCATGGCTTGGTATAGCCTCATGTGACGCGATTCCCGACGGTAATCCAGCTCTTCACGCAGGCGTTCCGACAGTTCCGCATGGATGTTCGAAGAATCCAGCGCCTTGTCGTAGCGGTGATAGATTCCCAGCACCAACTTCAGCTGTTTCAGGTCCGCCTCGACCACCGACGCCATGTCCGGATATTGCAGCTTGCAGGCCATCGCCCGCCCCTGCTCATCGGTCGCGCGATGCACCTGTCCCAGAGAGGCCGCCGAAACCGCCTCGCGGGTGAAGCTGGCGTAGCTGTTTTGCCAATCGCGTCCGAGTTCGGCGGCCATGCGCCGCTTGACGAACGGCCACCCCATGGCCGGAGCGTTGCTCTGCAATTGCGCCAATTGCAAAGCGTATTCCTCCGGCAAGGCATCGGGGATGGTGGTCAGAATCTGGGCCACCTTCATCAACGGCCCTTTGAGACCGCCCAGGGCCGCGGTCAGTTCCGCCGCGTGGATGCTCTGATCGGTTTGAATGCCGAAGATCTTCTTGCCGGCCATCTTGGCGGCCATGCCGCCCACCGCACCGCCGACCTTGGCATAGCGTTGCACCCGCCGCCCCAGGTTATCCTGTTCGGGGGTGCGTGCCATGGGATCAGGCCTCGGCTTCCAATTCGTCGATAAACCCGGCGATTACGTCCAATCCGCGCCGCCAGAAAGCCGGGTCACCGGCGTCCAGGCCAAACGGCGCCAGCAGATCCTTGTGTCGCAGAGTGCCCCCGGCCTTCAGCATCTCCATATATTTGGCCTGGAATCCCGGATGGCCATCTTGGAACACCGCATAAAGGGAATTCACCAGGCAATCGCCGAAGGCATAGGCATAGACATAGAACGGCGTATGGACGAAGTGCGGGATATAGGCCCAGAAATGCTTGTATTCGTCATGGAAGCGGAATGCCGGACCGAGGCTCTCGCGCTGCACATCCATCCAGATGCCGCCCAATTGCTCCACGGATAGTTCGCCCAATTGCCGCTCCCCATGCACCCGCTCCTCGAACTGATGGAACGCCACCTGACGCACCACCGTGTTCAGCATGTCCTCGACCTTCGACGCCAGCAAAATGCGCCGCCGGGCCGGGTCGGTCTCGTTGTCCAACAGAGCACGGAACACCAGCATTTCGCCGAACACCGAGGCGGTCTCGGCCAGGGTCAACGGCGTATCGGCCATCAAGGTGCCCTGATCCCCCGCCAGCACCTGATGCACCCCGTGGCCCAGTTCGTGGGCCAGGGTCATCACATCGCGTGACTTGCCATGGAAATTGAGCAACAGATAGGGATGGACCGAGGGTACCGTCGGATGGGCAAAGGCCCCCGGCGCCTTGCCCGGTCGGGGCGGCACATCAATCCACCTGTTGTCGAAAAACGGCTCGGCGACCTTGGCCAATTCCGGCGAGAAGGTGCCATAGGCCGTCATCACCGTCTCGCGGGCCTCGTCCCAGGAAAACAGCCGGTCGGCATCCCCGGGCACCGGCGCATTGCGGTCCCAGTAATCCATCTTGTCGAGTCCGAACCACTTGGCCTTCAAGGCATAGTAGCGGTGTCCGAGGCTGCCATAGGCTTTCTGTACCGACGTGACCAGCGCTTCGACAACTTCGTCCTCGACCAGATTGGCCAAATTGCGTTCCGCCGCCGGATGCGGGTATTGGCGCCAGCGGTCTTCAATCTCCTTATCCTTGGCCAGGGTGTTGGTCACATGGGCAAACAGGCGGATATTGTCGCCTAAGACCTTGCCCACTGATTGGGCCGCCGCCTTGCGTTTGGCGCCATCCTTGTCGGATAGAAGATTTAGCGCATCGGAAACCGGCAGTTCCACGCCATCCACGGGGAATCGTAGATGGGCCATGGTCTCCTCGAACAGCCGGGTCCAGGCGGAACGCCCGGCGACGGATTTCTGGTGCAGCATCTCTTCCAATTCATCGGACAACTGGTGGACACGAAACACCCGATTGTCCCGAATCCAGGAGGCATAGCGACCGGTACGCGGATCTTCCAGCTGCCTGTCGAGCACCGCATCGTCCAGCCGGTTCAGTTCGAGGGTGAAGAACAGGGTCTTGGAAGAAATGTCCGTGAGCTTCTCCTGCAGGGTCTGACGGAAGCGGCCGATATTGGCGTCAGACACATCCCCCGCGAATTGCAGGTCGGCATAACTGTAGAGCCGATGCATGATCTCGGTCAGGCGCTCGTAGTCCTCGATGGCGGCACCCAATTGGTCACCGGTGAGTTCGGCCAGTTTTCCTTTGAACGAGGAAGCAAAAGAATCGGCCATGGCGTCGATCCTGGCGAGGTCGGTCTGGATCTCCGGCGCCTCCATGGAGGGATAGAGATCGCTCAGGTCCCATTCGGGTAGGTGTTCGACAGCTTCCAGCGGCATCACTTGCTCCTTGAATATGAACGCCATATGGGGCTGGATAGACCTCAACGCAAGAACCGGCAAGTGCACATTCGGGGGAGAGCAAAGAAATGGCCACCTATCCCTGGCCCAATCTAGCGGCCATGTTCTTTGATCAGGCGCAACGCCTGGCCGATAAACCCTTCCTATGGGGAAAGCAGGACGGTGTCTATGTGGCGCTGACCTGGGGTGAATGCGCCCATCACGCCGAATCCCTGGCCCGTTCCCTGCGCGCCCATGGAATCGGGGATGGTGATCGCGTGATGCTGGCGGCTGAAAATCGCCCGGAATGGCTGATTGCCGATATCGCCATCATGGCCGCCGGAGGCATCACCACCCCGGCCTATGTGACCAACACGGTCGACGATCATTTGCATATCCTGACCAACAGCGGCGCCAAAGGGGTCATCGTCTCCACCCGCCGCCTGGCGGAGCGCGTGCTTCCCGCCGCCCATCAGGCGCCCGATGCCCGCTTTGTGGTCGCCATGGAAGAGCCGGTCATTGATCAATCCTTGTCCGTGGATGTCCTCGGCTGGGATCGTATGATTGCCGAAGGCACCGCTTCGGATTTCGACGTGGCGGCCCGGGTCGCCGCCCTGACATCCGAGGATACCGCCTGCATCATTTATACCTCTGGCACCGGCGGTCTGCCCAAGGGGGTCATGACCGCCCACCGGGCCATCTTGCATAACTGCATGGGTGCCCGCGACGCGCTGCTGGAGCTGGGTCTGGACGATGAAGTTTTTCTCTCGTTCCTGCCCCTATCCCATTCCTACGAGCATTCCGCCGGACTGCACTTCCCTGTCGCCATCGGCGCGCAGATCTATTACGCCGAGGGAGTCGAGCATCTGGGCCGCAACATGGTCGAGGCGCAACCGACCATCATGACCGCCGTCCCCCGGCTTTATGAGATGATGCATCAAAAGATCATGCGCGGAGTGGAAAAGAACGGCGGCTTTAAGGAAACGCTGTTTCACAAGACCGTTGCCCTGGGACTGGCCCGACAACGGGGCGACTCCCTGGGTCCGATCGGGTGGATCTTGGACAAGATCCTGGACAAACTGGTCCGGTCCAAGGTCAAGGCCAGCTTCGGCGGACGCCTGAAGGCCTTGGTGTCCGGTGGCGGGCCGCTCAATCCGGACATCGGGCGATTCTTTACCGCCCTGGGCCTGCGCATTCTGCAAGGCTACGGGCTGACCGAATCCGGTCCGGTGATCAGCGTCAACCGCCCGCGCAAAGTGAAAATGGATACCGTCGGTCCGGTGGTCCTGGGCACCGACTTCCGTCTGGCCGAGGATGGGGAAATCTGTTGTCGCGGCGATTTGGTCATGCAGGGCTATTGGCGCAATGATGAAGCCACCGCCGAGTCCCTCAAGGACGGCTGGCTGCATACGGGCGACATCGGCGAAATAGACGAGGACTGCTACATCCGTATCACCGACCGAAAGAAGGACATCATTGTCAATTCCGGTGGCGATAATATTTCGCCGCAACGGGTGGAGGGTCTTTTGACCTTGGAGCGGGAAATTGCCCAGGCCATGGTCTATGGCGACAAGCATCCGCATCTGGTGGCGCTGATCGTCCCCGACGAGGACTGGCTGAAAACATGGGCTGGTGCCAATGGCAAGCCGGCGGACTTGAAACAACTCACCGCCGACGAGGATTTGCACGACGCCCTGCGCCCGGCCTTTGACCGGGTCAACGCCCAGCTTTCAAACATCGAGAAGGTACGTCGCTTCTGTCTGGCCCGCGAGCCCTTTGGGATCGACAATTCCCAGATGACTCCGACCATGAAGATCCGCCGCCATGTGATCCGCGAGGTCTATGGCGCACGGCTGGAGGGACTGTACGGATAAGGCTCCCCTACTCCACCCAGGGAATATGCAGGGTATTGGTGGCGCCCGGCGTGCCAAAGGGAATGCCGGCCATCACCACCAGACGCTCGCCCGCCTCGGCGAAACCTTCGTCCTTTGCGATGGACACCGACTTCTGGATCATCTCTTTCAGATTGAGGATATCCGCCGTTAGCACCGGATGGATGCCCCAGACAAGTGCCAACCGGCGCGCCACGGTGACATTGGGTGTCAGCCCCAAGATCGGCGCTTCGGGCCGTTCCCGGGCCGCGCGCAAAGCGGTGGAACCGGAAAAGGTAAAGCTGACAATCGCCGAGGCGGTAATGGTCCGGGCCACCTGGGCGGCGGCCGCGCTGATGGCATCGGCGGCGGTGGCTTCGGGTGCGGAATGGTCGCGGTGCACATGGCCGGGTTTGTAATGATCCCGTTCCACCCGCTGGATAATACGATCCATCATACTCACCGATTCCACCGGGTAGTCACCCACCGCGGTTTCAGCCGACAGCATCATGGCGTCGGCGCCGTCATAGACCGCCGTGGCCACATCCGAAGCCTCGGCCCGGGTCGGTGCCGGAGCACGGACCATGGAATCGAGCATCTGTGTGGCCACCACCACCGGCTTGCCCGCTTTGCGGCAGGCGCGGATGATCTGTTTTTGCAAGGCCGGGACTTCCTCTGGCGGAAATTCCACGCCCAGGTCGCCACGGGCGATCATCAATCCATCGGACAGATCAATGATTTCGTCCAGGTATTCAATGGCCGTGGGCTTTTCCAACTTTGCCATGACGGCGGCACGACCCGCGACGATCTTGCGCACCTCGGCAATATCCTCGGGCTTTTGCACGAAGCTCAGCGCCACCCAATCCACGCCCATCTTCAAGCCATAGTCCAGATCCTTGCGATCCTTGTCGGTCAGCGCCGACAGGTTCAGCATGGCATCGGGGACATTCACCCCTTTGTTGTCTGACAGCTCGCCCGGCGTAATCACCTGGGTATCGACGAAGTCGTCGCCCCTATGCATGACCCGCAGGCGAACCTTGCCGTCATCCAGCAGCAAATCATGGCCTTCTTTCAAAACCTCGAAGATTTCCGGATGCGGCAGCATGACACGGCGCTGGTTGCCCGGTTCCGGCAGCAGGTCGAGACGGAATGGCGAGCCGGTCTGCAACCGAACGGCGCCGTGGCCGAACTTGCCGACACGCAGCTTCGGTCCCTGCAAGTCCATCAAGATGGAAATGGGGCGGTTGTTTTCTTGCTCGGCCTGGCGCAGCAGGTCATAGCGGCGTTGATGATCCTCATAGCTGCCATGGCTGAAATTGAGCCGGAACACATCCGCTCCGGCATCAATCAGTTCCTGAAGACGGGGACGAGTTGAGGTCGTCGGCCCCAGGGTGGCGAGGATTTTGGCTTGGCGTTTTCTTCTCATGATGGCCCGAGGTATAGAAGCAAACGGTCCATTTCGCCATAAGTTTTCCCATCATCACTAAAAATTCACTCCTGGCGCCATAGGGTTGCGGCTTGATACACTGCTCTGCCCCCAACGGATTGTCCTCGGTTATGGCCTTTCTCAGCGACGCCCTGCTTAGTCTATTCATGGAAAAGGAAGCCCGCCGCGAATTGCGCAAGGTGCGGGCCCGCCAGGATATCGCCCGCCGCCTGCGCAGCGTTGGACTCGTGGATCGGGAAACGCAAATCGCTCAATTGCGCGCCCAAGGCGGTCAAAAGGCCCAGGAAAGCCGCAGCAACCTGATCGCCCAGGCCAAGAAAATCCGCAACAAGCGCCAAGATGTATTCAACGAGCTTTCCCCGGAACAAAAGGAAAAGCTGCGGACACTTGCCCAAACCATGATGGGTGTCGGCGGCGAGGACAAAGGATAATTGCCTTTCCCCCCGCTGGGCGGGTAAGGTCGCTTCCCGTATCGATCCAGTCCCGAACAATCGAGTGAGGACCATGCTGAACCGTTTTTTCCGCCTGTTTGCCATTGCCATGCTAATGATGGGAGCCCTGACATTGACCCAGGACGCCACCGCCGCCGATCCCGAAAACACCCTGATTCTTGAACTGCGCGACGGCAAGGTCACCATCGACCTGCGCCCCGATCTCGCGCCGCGCCATGTGGCCCGCATCAAGGAGCTGGTGCGCCAAAACTTTTATGACAACCTCACCTTCCACCGGGTGATCCGCGGCTTCATGGCCCAGACCGGCGACCCCAGTGGTGACGGCACCGGCGGTTCCGGGGTTAAGTTGGCCGCTGAATTCTCCGACGCCTCTTTCGAGCGCGGGACGATCGGCATGGCCCGCAGTTCCAATCCCAACAGCGCCGATTCCCAATGGTTCATCTGCCTTGGGCGCGCCGGTCACCTGGACGGCCAGTACACCGTCTGGGGGCAGGTTTCCTCGGGCATGGAATTCGTCGACAACATCAAGAAGGGCGCCAGCCACGCCAACGGCAAGGTGCGCAATCCCGACCGCATCATCACCCTGCGTGTCGCCGCCGACGTCAAATAAGGACAAGACACCCCTTAAGGGGTTATTGGGCCGGTCCCGCTTCAGGGGCCGGCTTTTCCTTTTGCCAGATCACCTCGTGACCGGGTTTCGGCAACGCTGGAACCAGCAATGACAGCCCCAGGGACAAAACCGCCATCCCGGCGCCGATCAAGAACACATAGCTGGGCGAGACCAGCCAGATCAGACCGAAGGTGGCGGGGATCACCACCGCCGCGATATGATTGATGGAGAAGCTGACCCCGGCGGTGGAAGCCATGTCCGCCGGATCGGCAATCTTTTGGAAATAGGTCTTGATGGCGATAACCATGGCGAAAAACAGGTGGTCGATCACATAGAGCCCCACCGCAATCCAGGCCGTATCCACAAAGGCATAAGCGGTAAACACGCAGGCCAGCCCGGTGTATTCCAAGATCAACGCCCGGCGTTCTCCCCAATGGGCGATGAACTTGCCGATCTTCGGCGCGATAATCGTGTTCAGGGCATGGTTGGCCAGCAGCATGAGGGTCATCTCGGCGACCGTGAAGCCGAACTTCTCGACCATCAGGAATCCGGCGAACACCACGAAAATTTGGCGCCGGGCGCCGGACATGAAGGTCAGGGCGTAAAAGAGCCAATAGCGCCGCCGCAGGATCAGCGTTTTGTGTTGCTCCACCGCCTCGGGGAATTTCGGGAACCAGACCCAGGCCAACAGGGTGACAACAAGGGTCGCGCCGCCGCCCAGCAGATAGACCCACTGCATCGGCAGGCCACCGAAATCCACCGCCAGATAGATCAATCCGAAAGCCATCAGCGTGGCCAGGGATGCCACCGACATCAACCGCCCCATGACCACCGGCGCCCGTTCCTTGCCGATCCATTGCAGGGTCAGGGACTGGCGCACGGTCTCGAAATAATGAAAGCCGATGGACATCAATACCGTGGTGGCATAGAGCCCGTATTCGGTCGGAAAATAACCGGTCATGGCCGTGCCGATGCCAAGCAGCAACAGCGACACCAAGGCCAACCGTTGTTCTCGCAGGATCAGCAGCACGAACACCACGCCGAAAGAGAGAAACCCGGGAATTTCGCGCAAGGACTGCAAGATGCCGATCTCGCGCCCGGTGAATTGCGCTTGCTCGATGGTGAAATTATTCAGCAAGGCCATCCAGGTGGCAAAAGCCAACGGCATGGCGATGGAGACCAAAATCAAAAAGCCCTCGGGAGACCGCTCGGTCAGGGCCTTTCGCATCAGGTTGCGGCCAGGGCGGCTTCGATAGCCGCCAAAGCTTCGCCTCCCTTGGATCCGTCGGGCCCGCCCGCCTGGGCCATATCCGGGCGACCGCCACCGCCCTTGCCGCCCACCGCCGCCGATCCGGCGCGCACCAGATCCACGGCACTGATCTTGCCAGTCAGGTCGTCACTAACCGCGACCACCAGGGATGCCTTGCCGTCATTGGCGGCCACCAGGGCCACCACGCCGGAACCGATCTGCTTCTTCACCTCGTCGGCCATACCCTTGAGTTCCTTGGCCGGGACCCCATCCAACAGGCGCGGGGCAAAGGCAATGCCGCCCACATCCTTGCTGTCGCCGCCGCCGCCCCCGGACGCCCCGCCCGTGGCCAGCTTCTTGCGCAGGTCAGTGATTTCCTTTTCCAAGCGCCGCCGGTCCTCGACCAGGGTCTCGACGCGGCCCGCCACATCGCCTGGCGCCACTCTCAACAAAGCGGCGGTTTGCAGCAACAGGGCTTCTTGTTCTTCCATATGGGCCACAGCGGCCGCGCCGGTCAGCGCCTCCACCCGGCGCACCCCGGCGGCCACGGCGCCCTCGGAAACCACCTTGAACAGGCCGATATCCCCCGTACGGCGCACATGAGTACCGCCGCAGAGTTCCGTCGAATAGACAGAGCCATCGGCGTCGGCGCCCATGGAAACAACGCGAACCTCGTCGCCATATTTCTCGCCAAACAGCGCCATGGCACCCTGCTCAATGGCTTCATCGGGGGTCATCAGGCGGGTCACCACGTCGGCATTGCGGCGTACCTGATCATTGACCCAGCTCTCCACCTCGGCCATTTCCTCGTTGGCCACCGGTTTGGGATGGCTGACATCGAAGCGCAATCGATCGCCGGACACCATGGAGCCTTTCTGGGTCACATGATCGCCCAGACGGCGGCGAAGGGCCTCGTGCAACAGATGGGTCGCCGAATGATTGGCCCGCAAAGCGGCACGACGGACCGCATCCACCGTCAGACGCACATCATCGCCCACCGCCACCCGGCCTTCCGCGACAGTGCCCATATGCACATGCATATCGCCGAGCTTTTTCTGGCAATCGGTGACCTGCACGCGGCCACCACCGGCCAACTCGATCACCCCATGATCGCCCATCTGGCCGCCGGATTCGCCATAAAAGGGCGTTTGGTTGACCACGATGGCCACCTCGGTTCCGACTTCGGCCACCGTCACTCGGGCGCCATCCACCACCAGCGCGGTAACCACGCCTTCGGCGCTTTCATTCTTATAGCCCAGGAACTCGGTGGCACCGATTTCCTCGCGGGTCTCGAACCAGATCTTGTCGGTGGCGGCATCACCGGAGCCTGACCAGGCAGCACGGGCTTCGGCTTTTTGCCTTTCCATGGCCGAATCGAATCCGGCCTCGTCCACGGCGATACCGCGCGGCTTGAGGGCGTCCTGAGTCAGATCCAGAGGGAAGCCATAGGTATCATAGAGCTTGAAAGCGACCTCGCCGGACAGTTCGGCGCCCGTCTCCATGCCCCTGGTTTCCTCGTCCAGCAGGCCGAGGCCGCGATCGAGCAACTTCTTAAAGCGGGTTTCCTCCAACTTCATGGTCTCTTCGATCAACGGCTGCGCCCTGTTCAGTTCCGGAAAGGCCTGGCCCATTTTGGCGGTCAGGGCCGGAACCAGACGCCATAGCAACGGGTCGGTCGCGCCCATCATGTGGGCATGACGCATGGCCCGCCGCATGATCCGGCGCAATACATAGCCGCGCCCCTCGTTGGAGGGCAGCACCCCATCGGCGATGAGAAACGAACAGGCCCGCAGATGATCGGCAATGACCCGGTGGGAAATCTTGTGATCCCCGTCGGGGTCGGTGTTCGAGGCTTCCGCCGAGGCCTCTATCAAGGCCCGTAGCAGGTCCACATTGTAATTGTCGTGGGTGCCTTGAAGCAAGGCGGCGATGCGCTCCAGACCCATGCCGGTGTCGATGGAGGGACGCGGCAGATCCTGACGGTCGTCCGCCGTGATCTGTTCGTACTGCATGAACACCAGATTCCAGATTTCGATGAATCGGTCGCCGTCCTCGTCCGGCGAACCGGGAGGCCCCCCGGGAATATGATCGCCGTGATCGTAAAAAATCTCGGAACAGGGGCCGCAAGGGCCGGTATCACCCATGGCCCAGAAGTTGTCGGAAGTGGGAATACGGATGATCTTGCTGTCCGATAGCCCGGCGATCTTCTTCCACAGGTCGAAGGCCTGATCATCCTCGGCATAGACCGTGACCAACAGCTTTTCAGCGGGCAGGCCATATTCCTTGGTCACCAGATTCCAGGCCAGTTCGATGGCCCGGTCCTTGAAATAGTCACCAAAGGAGAAATTGCCCAGCATCTCGAAGAAGGTATGGTGGCGGGCCGTGCGCCCGACATTTTCCAGATCGTTATGCTTGCCCCCGGCCCGCACGCATTTCTGCGAGGTGGTCGCCGTGGAATAGGGCCGGGATTCATTGCCGGTGAACACATTCTTGAACTGTACCATGCCCGCGTTGGTGAACATCAACGTTGGATCGTTGAGCGGCACAAGGGGGCTGGAGTCGACGATCTCGTGACCGTTCTTATGAAAGAACTCAAGGAACGTGCGGCGGATATCGTTGGCGGTCTGCATGGCGGAATCCCGGCAAAGCCTCAATGTTTCGAAAAGCAGGAAACGCTTTTACCGCGCCCGCGAAGACCTGTCCAGCGGACCGGACCTTGCCCCTGGGCCCCGATCCGACCAATATGGCCGAATTCCGACATCAAGGAGGTCATCCCATGAGCAGCGGTTGGGGCTGTCCGCACGAATACAAAGGCCAATGCACCAAGGTCCATGGCCACCCCTGCGACCCGGCCATGAAAGGCTGTGTGCTGTTCGGAAAGTTCAAGACCGCCAATCCGGAAAAGGCCAAGCCGAAGGGGTTGAAGCTAAAGCGGGCAAATGCCCGCCCGGCCCCCTCGGATCCAAAAGAATAGCCAAAATGGAAAACGGGGAGCCAAGCCCCCCGCATCCAGGTCACAAGCCTGACCGATTTCGAGCGCCCTACTCCGCCGCCGGAGGCTCGTCGGTCTCTTTGTCGGCATCCATCTCGCCCGGACCGGCCATCATGGCTTCCGACAGGATGCCCGCCGACTGGCGGATGGCGGTTTCGACCTCGTCGGCGATTTCCGGATTGTCGCGCAGGAAGCCCTTGGCATTCTCGCGGCCCTGGCCAATGCGTTGATCGCCGTAGGAGAACCAGGAGCCGGATTTCTCGACGATTCCCGCCTTGACGCCCAGGTCCAGCAGTTCGCCGTTTTTGGAGAAGCCTTCGCCATACATGATGTCGAACTCGGCCTGCTTGAACGGTGGCGCGACCTTGTTCTTGACCACCTTGACCCGGGTTGAGTTGCCCACCACTTCGTCCCGGTCCTTGATTTGGCCGGTGCGGCGGATTTCCAGGCGAACCGAGGCGTAGAATTTCAAAGCATTGCCGCCGGTGGTGGTTTCCGGATTGCCGAACATCACGCCGATCTTCATGCGGATCTGGTTGATGAAGATGATCAGGGTATTGGAGCGCGCCACCGAGGCGGTCAACTTGCGCAACGCCTGACTCATCAGGCGGGCCTGCAAACCCACATGGGTATCGCCCATCTCGCCTTCCAATTCCGCCCGGGGCACCAAGGCAGCCACAGAATCGATCACCAACACGTCCACGGCACCGGAACGCACCAGGGTATCGGCGATCTCCAGCGCCTGTTCCCCGGCATCCGGCTGGGAAATCAGCAGGTCATCCAGATTCACGCCCAATTTGCGCGCATAGCCCGGATCCATGGCATGTTCCGCATCGACAAAAGCACAGGTACCGCCAGCCTTTTGCGACTCGGCCACCACATGCAGGGCCAGGGTCGTTTTGCCAGAGCTTTCCGGCCCATAGATCTCGACCACCCGCCCTTTGGGCAAGCCGCCAATACCCAAAGCGATATCCAGCCCCAGTGAACCGGTCGAAATGGACTCGATATCCACCGCGCTTTGCCGCTGGCCGAGCTTCATGATCGACCCCTTGCCGAACGACCGCTCAATCTGAGCGACGGCGGCCTCCAATGCCTTATTTCTATCCATAGTATCCTTATCCACCAGGCGAAGTGCTGTCTGACTCATGTCATCGACCCCTTATTTCACGCGGTTCATTGCGATGCAAGCTAACACCAAATGTACCGTCTTTGTTCCATTCTGTAAAGGGCTTTTATTTTGTTTAATTACAGCATATTAGATCACTTATTCGCAAAACGTTCTCCACACCTATTATGGGTGTTATTCAGAACCATTGAAATCTTGTGGTGCCGCAAAAAAGGGGAATCAATCGGCCGCCGGGCCTTCCATCACATCCTTGACCTTGGCTGCCAGCTGTTTGAGGCTGAAGGGCTTGGGCAGGAAGTGAATGCTCGGGTCGCGCCCGATTTCCTCGGGGATGGCGTCTTCCGCATAGCCGGAAATGAGAATGGTTTTGACCGACGGCATTTCGTGGCGGACCAGCTTGATCAGAGTCTGACCATCCATGCCCGGCATCACCACATCGGAGATAATCATATCCAAAGGTTCGTCCAGTCCCTGGACGATCTCCAATGCCTGCTCCCCGTCGGCGGCTTCGAGCACATCATAGCCCTTGAGGCTCAGTGCCCGAGCCCCGAACAACCGCACCGCTTCTTCATCCTCCACCAGTAACACCCGTCCGACCCCGCTCAGGTCGGCTTCCTCCACTTCCACCATGCGGCGGCGCAGGGGCACGCCGGACCCGGCGACAGGCGCTTCGAGCAGTTGTTGTTCGTCTTCGGTTTCCGGCTCGAAACGAGGCAGGTAGATGATAAAGGAGGTTCCCTCCCCTTGCGCTGAATCGACAAAGATGAACCCGGCGGTCTGACAAACGATGCCATAGACCGTGGAGAGTCCCAGGCCGGTCCCCTTGCCCACTTCCTTGGTGGAGAAGAACGGCTCGAAGATCCGCCCAACATCTTCCTTGGTGATACCGGTCCCGGTATCCACCACTTCCACCACCACATAGGGCCCGGCGGGCATGATCTCATGGCCGCGCGCCACCGGTTCGTCGAAGTCCACCGTCTTGGTACGGATGATCAGATTGCCGCCGCCGGGCATGGCGTCGCGGGCATTGACCACCAAATTGACCACCACCTGATCGAACTGCCCCGGATCAACCCGCACCAGAGCCGGCGCCACGCTGGGTTCCAACACCAGCTCGATGGTCTCGCCCAACAGACGCCGCAGCATCTTGGACAGTTCCGACAGGCCGTCGTTGATGTTCATCAGCCGGGGCTGCAAGGTCTGACGACGGGAGAACGCCAGCAGCTGACGCACCAGATCCGTGGCCCGATTGGCGTTTTGTTTGATTTGCATGATGTCTTTGAACGACGCATCGCCGGGCCCATGACGGGTCAGCAGCAAGTCGCAGAAGCCGATCATGGCGGTGAGCAAATTGTTGAAATCATGCGCCACGCCCCCGGCCAACTGGCCAACGGCCTGCATTTTCTGAGACTGGTTGAATTGTTGTTCCAGAACTTTTTGCTCGGTGGTGTCGATGAAATGCAGCACCGCGCCCATAGGATCCCCCTCGGCATCGACCATCTGGCTGGCATAGACCGCCGCGGAAACCTCCCGTTCGTTGAGGCCGGGCATGCGCACTTCGAAATGGGTCGCCTTCATGGTTCCCATGACCAGCTTGGAGAGTTGCGCGGCCATGTCGCCTTGGTCCTCGCGAACAATCCGATCCGACAAAGGCCAGCCCACCACCGCCTCGCGATGCAGGCCGATCAACCGGCGGAATGCCCGGTTACAGTCGAGCACCTGTCCACCGTGATCAATGAGCACAATGCCCACCGGCGCATCCAGAAACAGCCACCGCTGACCCTCGCGCAGATGGCGGAAAGCGAAACCCGCTTCCTCGTCGTCGCTGGCTTCCACGGTTTTGGCCTGCAAGGACCCGCGCGGCACCAGATCCTTCAAAGCGACCGACCGGCTGTAGACGAAGTTGCCGTCCTCGGCCTCCCGGCTGGATTGATGCAGATAAATCTGGAACCGGTCACCCGTGGCACCTTGCAGGGTTACTTCGCCATGCTGACCTTCGCCTTGCTCGCCATCGTAGCTGCGCTGCCCCAGGGATTCTTCGGAGATATAGCCCGCCAGGCCAGAGGGGTCCTCCAACAACGTCCGCACCGGCCGCCCCAGCCAGTCGGCCATGGTGGAATTCACGTAGCGGAATCGTCCATCATCGCCGATGGAAAACACCCCCACCGGCAGATTGTCCAAAAGGTCTCGGCGCAGGGCTCGGGCGCCGCTGTCTTCAGTATCCAGTTCAACCGGCGGCGCTGGGCG
Source organism: Magnetospira sp. QH-2 (assembly GCF_000968135.1). Taxonomy (NCBI): domain Bacteria; kingdom Pseudomonadati; phylum Pseudomonadota; class Alphaproteobacteria; order Rhodospirillales; family Thalassospiraceae; genus Magnetospira; species Magnetospira sp. QH-2. The sequence continues at coordinate 2,258,223 of NZ_FO538765.1, forward strand.
TTCCCGCACGGGGGCAACCCGCCACAAGGCGTAGCCCGGAAAACCGCTCTCGGGCGGCAAAGGAGTCACTGTCAGTCGTCGCCCTTCGACGGCACCGCCCGGCGCGCGCACCCGCATTTCCGTTTCCCCGGCCCGGCCTTCATCGATCCCTTCGGCCAGACGATTGAAGGCGGCCAGCGATGTGGCATCGGCAGCCAGTCTTTCGGCCACGGTGTCCATGGGAACGTCCGGATCATCTTCATCCTCGGGACGGCTGCTGGGGAACAATTGCTCGAAAGCCAAATTGGCATGCAAGATCCGCCCTTCCGGATCGACCACTCCCCAGCCTTCGCGCTCAGCCTCCGCGGCCGCCAGCAAAAGATCCGATGGCGACGGTCGAGACGGGTCGGAGACAGGACCGGCCGACACAAGCACCAGGATTCGGGCCAACAGCCCAAAGGCCAGCACACCGGGGATAGCCGCCGCCATCCAGGTATTGCGCGCGGAGGGCTCGTATCCCGCCTGCTCCAGAATGGGTTCTGGATATAACAGCACCGCCGCCGCGGCCAACCCCAAGATCATGAACCCCAGGGTCCAAGGCCATAGGGACGGGGCTTTGTCCTTAGCGACCACCTCGGGTGTCACTTCCAACCAGGGGTAGGTCTTTGCCTCTTCCCCGCCGTTCTGCTCCAAACCGTTTCCCCCGTCCTTGCGGACCACATTCACGATACAGGTCCCTCCGCCGACGCTGCCGCAGGCTGGGCTCCCTTCATTCTCATAACATATCCGATAACTTCAGCCACAGCCTTGTAATGTTCGGGCGGCACTTCCTCATCCAATTCCACGGTGGCATACAGGGCCTGGGCCAAAGGCGCGTTTTCTATCAAGGGCACATCGTTTTCCTCGGCTACCTCCCTGATACGCAAGGCAACTTCGTCGATTCCCTTGGCCACCACCACGGGGGCGGCCATATCTTCCATATCGTATTTCATGGCCACCGAATAATGAGTCGGGTTGGTAATCACCACGTCTGCCTGCGGCACCGCAGCCATCATTCGTTCCCGCGCCCGCTGCATGCGCAGACTGCGAATCTTGGATTTGACCTTGGGATCGCCTTCGGTCTGTTTGTGCTCGTCTTTGACCTCCTGCTGCGACATGCGCAGCCCCTTCAGGTAAGACCAGCGCTGAAAAGTATAGTCCAGAGCCGCGATAACAGCCGTCACCACGACCGTCGCCCCAAGCATGGTCAATGCCAGTTCTTTCAGGCGGTCCAATAGAATGGGCAACGGCATGGAAGGAATGACTGCCATATCGGTCACCATGGGCACGACGAAAATGACCGATACGAATGTCACCACCCCGATCTTGAACACGCCCTTGACCAGTTCCATTACCGCCTTCAAAGAGAACAATCGCTTGAACCCGGCGATGGGGGAAATGGTGCTGAGCTTCGGTTGGATCTTCTTCGGCGCCCAAATCAAACCGGTTTGGACGAGATTCACGGCCAAGGCAACCAGAACCAGAATGATGAAAAGCGGCCAAACGGCTCCCACGACTTCCTGACCCGTGCGCACCAGCATCAAATGGATATGGGGGAAATCAAGGGGAATGCTGGAAGAGGATTCGATGAACTTCCGCAAGACCTCCTTAATGTCGTCGAACATGCCCGGGGCGACGGTCATCATCAATAGGGTTCCGGCCGCCAAAATGCCCCAGCTTTTGATTTCCTGGGACGATGCGGTTTGGCCTTCTTCGCGGGCCCGACTGAGTTTTCGGTCTGTCGGTTCTTCTGATTTTTCTGAGTCGTCTTCGGCCATTTCGGATTCCCTATGCCGCGACCCTTAAGATAGCACGTTATGGCTCCATAAAGGCGGTGAAGGTTGCCTGAAACTCCGGCAGATAAACCAGCATAATTCCCGGCAACACGACCATCATCAAGAAGATCGACCCCAACAATTGCAGCGGCATGGCGACAAAGAACACCGGCAAGGACGGCATCAAGCGGGTCATCAACCCAAGCCCCAGGTTATAGGTGATACTGAGCACCAAATAAGGCCCCGCCAATCGCACGCCAAGCACAAAGGCCTCGGCGACCTTGTCGGTAACCAAATTGGCCATATCGCCAACCGATGGGGTCACTCCTGGCAGAAACAGCGTATAGCTATCGACGACCGCAATCAGCATCAAATGGTGCAAATCCGTCACGAAGATCAAGGTCATGGCCACGGTCATCAGGAAACTGGTCACGATGGCGCCCTGCTCTGCCGTAACCGCATCCATGGTAAAGGCATTGGCCATGGCCGACGTCAGCGAGACAATCGTGCCCGCTGTCTGCAACGCGCCGATGATGATCCGGGACATTACCCCCATGAAAACCCCCGCCAGCAATTCGATTCCCAACAGCCGAAACATCTCTCCGGGGCGATTGGGCAGCGGTGGCAGTAGATCCGAGACCGAGAAAACCACCACCAGACTGATCATCAATGTGACCAGAACCCGCACACGCATGGGCACATAGGTGGCACTAAAGCCGGGGAATAACATGATCGCGCCGCCAATGCGGGCCGCAACCATGAAGAAATGAAAGATATTAAGAGATATTAGAACGTCGAGCATGAAAAGTCCGGCGCTCCGGTGAGGACGGCGCTATAGCGAGATAATGATATCGAAAATCTTGTTCCCGAACTCGATCATGGTGGTCATCATGAACGGCAAAAACATGACCAAGGCTGCAAAAATCACGACAATCTTCGGCACGAATGTCAGGGTCATTTCCTGCAAAGAGGTCAGTGCCTGAAACAGAGCAATCACCAACCCGATGCCCATGCCCGCCAGCATAATGGGCAGCGCCAGTTTGAAGATCACGTACATGGAGTCCCGACCCAGTTCCAGGACAGCAGTTTGGGTCACGGCCCGGCCTCCTTTACCAAATTCGGCCCCTACATGGGCGTCCGAAGGATTTCCTTGTAGGCCTCGACCATCTTGTCGCGTACCGAAACAACGGTCTTCAGGGTCACTTCGGCCTCGGCAACTGCCGTCACCACCTGATTGACATCAGCCTTGTTAAAAGCCGCGGCGACAGACAGTTGTTCCGTCTGTTTGCTTTCATGCACCGCCTCGCGAATGGCACTCTTGACCAAGGATGAAAAGTCATCCTGCCCCATTTCAGCAGCGGAGCCCCCGCTCGCAGGCGCGGCGTCGCGGATGGACTGAGCCTTGTTACCGTATGCGCTGATGGCATTGCTCATGGCGGTGGGATCGATCGGCATAATCTTCTCCTTTTATTTTCCGGCTTTCTGCTAGCGGAGAATATCTAGTGTGTTGTTCAACATGCGGCGCGACGACTTAATGACGTTCAGATTGGCGTCGTATGACCGTTGCGCTTCGCGCATGTCCATCATTTCAATTAAGGTATTGACGTTCGGCACCTTGTGGTAGCCATTCTCATCGGCTGCCGGATGCTGCGGATCGTACTTCAATTTGAATTCCCCACGGTCCTCGTGGATCCGATCCACCTGCACCATGTGGGCGTTCATATCCCTGTCGAGTTCGTTCTTGAACGTGACCAGTTTGCGACGATAGGGTTCGTCGCCAGGATGAGTCCCATGGGAGTTGACGTTCGCGACGTTTTCCGACACCACCCGCAGCCGCGTGCCTTGGGCTTTCATGCCTGCCGCGGATATATTCATGGATTTGAGGAGATCATCCGCCATCATCAACCACCCTTGCCTGCTGCCGTCTTAATCATCATCAGATGCTTGCGATACAGCTGCGACGACATTTTTTGCGTGAATTGGTTTTGCCCCATCTTCATCATCTGCTCTTCGAGCAGAACCTGGTTGCCGTCTGGCGAGGTTTCATAGGGCTGCTGCTCTTCGGCGCGGTAACGGCTGCTTCCCAAAGTACCCTGCATATGGTTGGAATTGGTCTGCTGCACCGGCGTGATCTGCAACTTGTTGCGCACCATGTCCTCGAATTCCATGGGCTTGAGGTCTTTGGGACGATATTCGGGCGTGTCCGCATTGGCAATGTTCTGCGACAGCAAAGATTGCCGACTGGCAGCCCATTTCATGCGCTCCTTCAAGGCCTTGAAGGTCGTTATCCCGTTCAATCCAAGGGTGACGTCCGCCATTGGGACTCCTCGCACAGTCAATCATCCATTTCCGAGTATGCCCGAAACCCTCTTAAAGAACAATGAATCTCTTTCCGGCAAGGAAACGAGTGCATTTAAGATTCGTTTAATGTCATCCTCTTACACTGAGATATTGGACCGGTTTCAATGGACGGTAAGGACCGCGTCGCCATGGCAGACGAAAATGCCCCCCATCCCGGCGAAGAAAAAGCGCTGCCCATAGCTGTGGCGCTCAAGCATGATCGTTGGAACGACCGCGCACCGACGGTGATTGCCAGCGGCCAGGGAGCGGTGGCCGAACAGATCTTGGAAATCGCTTTTGCCGAAGGGGTGAAAGTCCGCGAGGATCCGGATCTGGTCCAGCTTCTCGCCCTGGTGGACGTGGACAGCGAGATCCCCTTGGAAGCCTTTGCCGCCGTTGCCGAGATCTTGGCTTATGTCTATCGAGCCAACGGAGATTCTCCGCCTTTGTCGGGCTTAAAACCGGGCACGGCGCCTCCCCTGACGGAGACTCTCGACCCATGAGCGAATCCCCCAACGAAATGGAACAGGCGCTTGACGCGGTGAAGACCCTGTTGGAAGCTGTGCGCCAGGAAATCGCTGATGGCAAACGGGTCACCCTGAAAACCATGGAAGACATGGTCCTTGATGCCTGTCGCATGCTACAGGATGGCGACCGGGAACAAGCCAAGGCCCTGCGCGGTGACGTGGAAGCCATTATCGCCACCCTGGATGAACTGGAAAACATGTTGCTCAGGCAGCTCGAAGGGAACGACAAGGCGTGAATATCGAAGAATACATCCAGTTTGGCGCTGCCTTGGTCTTCGTGCTTGGTCTGATTGGCCTGCTTGCCCTCATCGCCCGCAAGTTTGGCATGGGCAACAAGGTGCCATCGCGCGGCGCCGGACGCCGCAAGCGGCTTTCCTTGGTGGAAGTCATGCCATTGGATGCCCGGCGGCGGTTGGTTTTGATTCGGCGCGATGACCGAGACCATTTGATCTTGCTGGGTCCCGCCAATGGCACGGACCTGCTCATTGAGCGAAATATCCCGGTCCAGGGCATGTCCAGCCCGCCAAAACCCGCCGAGGACGCCAACAAACCGCTTCCCATCGGCGCACGCAAGGAACCGTCCTTATGATCCGCCATTTCGCCCTTGGGCTTCCGGTGCTTGCGATTGCCCTGACCACGACCTTCGACCCGGCTTGGGCCCAGTCGTTCAATTTCGACCTGGGCCAGGGTGGCGGCAGCGCCACCAACCGCATCGTCCAGTTGCTCGTCTTGATCACCACACTCAGCGTCGCGCCGTCGCTGTTGCTGATGGTCACCTCGTTCACCCGCATCGTCATCGTGCTGTCGCTGGTCAAGATGGCGATGGGCACCCAGCAGACTCCGCCGGCCCAGGTTTTGGCCGCGTTGGCCTTGTTCCTGACCATGTTCATCATGGCGCCGACGTTCGAACAGGCTTGGGAAGCGGGCATCGAACCCCTGATCAACGAAGATATCGAAGAAGTTGAAGCGCTGGAACGGGCAGCCCAGCCATTCCGGGATTTCATGCTTAAGCATACCCGCGAAGAAGATCTGATGCTGTTCATGGACATGGCCAAGCTCAGCGAAGAGGAAGTGCGTGAATTACCCCCCTATCGGATCGTCGTTCCGGCATTCATGATCAGTGAACTGAGGCGGGCATTCGAGATCGGCTTCCTGTTGTTTCTGCCGTTCCTGGTCATTGACATGGTGGTCGCATCGGTCCTGATGGCCATGGGCATGATGATGCTGCCGCCCATTATCGTGGCGCTGCCATTCAAGATCATCTTTTTCGTGCTGGTGGATGGCTGGCACATCTTGGTGGGCAGCCTGGTACGCGGTTTTGGAATTGAATAATTCCGGTTAGAGGCAGATTTAGAAGTATCCTTTAGATATCAAGGCAGTAGATTTTTGATCTGGCCAGGAAAGGCCGACGACACGGGGCGGCGCCCCGTTAGGAGGTCTTGACGCCGCCAGAGCGGAAATATACGCCCTTGAGATCAAAGGAATACTTTTGAATCCGCCTCTTAGGCTTGGTCCATCATATCGGTGATGTAGGGCGGCAAGTGCAAGCTGCCCCAATGGATGCCCGGCGTGTAATAGCGCGTCGTGATCCCGGACGCCACAAAGCGCTCCACCAGATCCTCCACCGGTTGATGACGCAAGGACGGATCATCGGTGGCCCAGGCAAGGGTCATCATGCCTCCCACATAGGTCGGCACCGGTGTCTGGAAGAACCACACATCCTCGAAAATGGGATTCAGGCGGCCATAGGTGGTGGTGACCTCCTCCGGCTGGAAGAATGGCACGCCATTTTGCGTTGCCAGCAGTCCGCCGGGCTTCAAACAGCGCTTGCAGTCCCGATAGAACGATTCGGAGAACAGCACTTCGCCCGGGCCCACGGGATCGGTGGAATCGACGATGATGATATCGAACCGCTTGTCTGTCTCGGCCACGTATTTCAGCCCGTCGGCAATCACCAGATCACAGCGCGGATCATCGAAGGCCCCGGCACTGACCGAGGGCATATACTTGACACAAAGATCCACCACCGCTTGGTCGATTTCCACCAGGGTCGCCTGAACGCCGGGATGGCGCAGCACCTCCTTGAGGGTGCCGCCGTCACCGCCGCCAATGATCAGCACCTCGGTCACCGCCCCATGGGCGATGATGGGCAGATGGGCAAGCATTTCGTGGTAGAAGAAATTGTCGGCTTCAGTCACCTGAACAATATTGTCCAGGGCCAGCACCCGCCCATGAGAGGGCGATTGAAAGATGACCAAGTGTTGCAGGTCGTTCTTTTCCTCGAACAGCACCTCTTCCACTTCGAAACTCTGCCAATAGCCTTTGTGCAGCAGTTCGTCGAAGCGGGTCACTTGACGATGCCTCGGCGCTCCTCGCCGATCAGCATTTCCGCCGGCTTGAAGGCGGCTTCCAGCACCGGCAGGGTATCATGCGGATCACAGTCGCCGCACATGAAGATATCCAAGGCTGCAAAGTCCCGTTCCGGCCATGTATGAATGCTGATATGAGACTCGGCCAATACCAGGACGCCGGAAATCCCGCCGTTGGGGGTGAAGTGATGCAGGTGGCAATGCAAGATGGTGGCGCCAGCGGCCATGGCCGCGTCGCACAAGGCCTTCTCGATATGCTTCAAGTCGTTCAGGTGGCTGGCGCCCCACAGATCGACGAGCAAGTGCAGGCCCGCAAATTTCTGACCATCCACTTCAATGAAATAGTCTTTGTCATTGTCGAATGAGCCGGTCGAACAGGCACCGCCGGATTCATCACGGTGATCCTTGGCTTGTTCCTGAGTCCGCGTTCCCCAGTCGGTTAGGGCGTCAAAGGACATTCGTTCCCTCCAAACCAGCAGATGAAGGCGCGTTTTCTAAGTCCTGCTCGTCATGAAGGCAAGGGAAATTCGACTATTTGTGACGAAAAAATTTCAGTGTGAATTTTTATCTTTTTATTTCAACAAATTAGGTTGAGAAAGATAACACTCAGATAACGTCAAATCAGTTGATTTCGCTCAGTTCGCCCTGCTTCAAACGTTCCTTGTAGGACGCCATGAACGCTTGAAAATTCTGCCCCTCTTGCACCTTGTCGGCGATGGTCCGGTAGTCCACCAAACCTTCCGGATCGGGCGATGTAATCAGCCGGAAGGCATCCTTGAAGGAGCTGATATCCATGGCTTCTTGGAAATTCTCCCGGCTGCGCTCCAAGGCCCTTTCATTGCCGCCTAGATTCAGGGCGACGGCCAAATTGAGAACAGTCCGGGCATCCTCTTCAGGCAGAACCTCCGGTCGTCCCCGGACCCCCTTGGCCACCAGGACCTCCTGCAACGACTTGGCCACAGAGGCCCAGCGACGGGTTTCCCAATGGATGGCCGCCCTAAGCAAAGAAGCTTGGATGGATTTATCATCCACCAGGAGATTGAGCGCTTCTTCGGTCTCGCCCTGGTCCGACATGGCACGGGCTCGCAGATGCAGGCGTTGAGCCGCGACCTCCGGCGACAACTTGGACATACCGCTTTTGTTCAGGGTCTCCAAGGCTCTCTCCGGCTGCTTGGAGAGGATGTATACCAACGCCAGGCGGGCCCCGACTTTGGCTTTTTCCTCGCCCTTCAAGCGATATTGAACCTGGCTTTCCAACAGTTCCGCCGCCCGATCCAAAAGGTCGACGGCCGCCAGACGGTCGGCCAGACGACGGATCATTTCATCGCCCTTCGGGCCCGCGGGGGTGAGCTCCTTGAATTCATCGAACAGGGCAATGGCCGCAACCGGCGGCATGGTATCGGCCTTGTCCTCCAGATACAGCGCCTCGAAGGCATCGGCCATTTCCTTGGTGACGTCCTTGGTCTTGGGATTCTCACGGAAATACGTGGCCAATTGCCGCAGAGTACGCAACCCATTGCGGTAGTCATCAATCCCCATGTAGAGCTGCCCCAGGCGCTGCAACAGATTGTATTCAAAGGAATCACCGCGCCAGGCGAAACGAAGATTCTCCATCTCGTCAATCGCTTCCTGGGGCGTTATTTTCTCGGTCTTCAGCAACAGTTCCGCCCGACCAAAGGCGGCATGGGCCCGCACCTTGCGCAAACCTGCCGCCTCCGCCGCCTCGAAGCTGCCGATGGCCTTGTCATAAGCGCCCGACATCTCCATCAGCTTGCCCTCAAGCAGATCCAGCTGTGCTTTGTCGCGTTCGGAAGGCTCTTCGGTCTTCAACAGATTGATAAACCGGCGGGCTTGCTCTGGTCGTCCGGCAAGAATACCCCCTTCTGCCGCCATGAGCCCAAGGCGCATCTTCAACCGCTTGGGATAGGGCCGCAATACGCCGCCGATTTGAGGCAGATTGGTCACGGCTTCGTCGGCTCGTTCCTGGGCCACATGCAGTACACCGCGCCAAAACAGCGCTTCATCGTTCTCGTCCAGGCTCGCATCATCCAAGTCGCGGGCCGCGTCGTCATAGTGAGCCATCAAGAGGTTCGCCCCGCCGCGCAGCAACCGCAATTCCGCCGGGAACGTTTCCCCCTCCTCCACGTCCTCCGCCAACAAGGTGATGACCCCCAAAGCCTCGGCACCGAATCCCTGGGACAGATAGAAGCGGGCCAGATCCAGCCGGGCAGCCCGGCGCGGCTTGCGGGCCCGGGTTTGGGAAACCTTGTCGAGCAGGCGCCCCTTGGTCTCGTTGTATTGGTCCAGACCACCGCGCCAGGGACTGAAATCAAACATCCGCACCAAAGGCCGAGACGATTCCAGCTTCATGGCCGCTTTCAGTTTTTCATCGACACTGGACAGCCTGAGAGTACTGGCCGCCGTCAATTCCACGCCTTGGCGCAAGGGGCGGACGCGCAAATCATCGATCCAGGGCTTGACCACCACGCCCTGTGCCGTGGCCAGCAGCGAGACCTGCGGATAGTCCACCTGCCCGGGCACGCCATAATCCAAGGGAATGATCGGCACGACAATGATGTTGTCGCCTACCGCCGGATCAAGGACCGCCATGGCCAATCCCGGTTCAGCCACCGGCAAAAACAGCCGCGCTCCGGCAGCGGAATTGGGTTCCGCCCGCACATCGATCCGAAGCTTTGCGTCCAAGCCCTGCCGTCCCAGATCAACGATCCAGGCCAGACCATCCCGGCGCAGAGAGGGGTTGACCCCCGGCGGAGTCAGCATGCGCAGGACCAAGCCCTTTTCATGGGGAACCTGTTCGATATCGCGGATCATGCTCTTGCCCATTTCCCGCAGCAGCGGAATATCCGCCGCATGGGGTCGGTCAAAGACCAGCCAGACGGTTCCGGCGCGGCGGAACAGCGCTGCCGCCACCGGTTCATTCCATTCGAAGCGCAAGCTTTCCATGCCAGGCAAAGGACCGGAGCCGATCGCCGCGGGCATGCTGTCAGCGGCCATGGATCCCGGCTGAGTCAGTGGCGTGGGTTGCTCTTCCGCGGGAACTTCGGGGGCTTTCACCGTCTCGGTCGGCACCAAGGGTGTCGGCTTGGCTTCTTCCGCAGGCGTGCCGGCGACTTCAGAGGCGGGTTCGGGGGCGGGTTCGGTCTCAGGCATGGTGGTGGGAGCCGGCGTTACGCTCTCGGCGGGTTGCTCGGCGGGTTGCTCGACGGCTGGCTCGGCAGCGGGCGCCTCGGCATCCGGTTGTGGCGCTTTCGGTGCTTCGGCGACTATTTCCGGCTCCGGTTTCGGCGCGGACTCGGGTGCGGGCTCGGGTGGCTTTTCTGCTTGGGCCTCAACGGGGCTCAAGGGCGGCAGACCCGGTGCGATATCCAACACGACCTTGGGTCCGGAGAGGAAATGCTTAATCCCCACATTGTCGGCCAGGGTGAGAGTGACGCTACTGGCGTCGCCGTCGGTGGTCGCCTTGGCGCCCTTCACATGACGCGGCGGGTCTCGGCGCAGGGCATTCAGATCCAGGTTGGCGGCCCGTTCGAAGCGCAAGGTTACCTGGCTGCCCGAGCCATCGACCTGATAGTTCACCGCACGCGGCCAGTCAAACACCACCCGGCTAAAATCCTTGTGCTCGCCCACGCGAACACCGATACGGGGTGCGGTGGTCCGCGCCGAGGCCGCCGGGGCCGCCGCGACGGGTTCATCCTCTTCGCCATCGTCCAACAGATCGACAACGATGGAACTCCCCAAATGGAAGCTGCGCAGTCCCGGGGCCCCTTTCAGACCGAAACGAACCGAAAGGCCGCCCTCTCCTGGGGTCGCATTGCGCAAGTACTTGCCCAATCGACGCACCACCGGGCCATAGTCCACGTTGACCGGCTGCCCGAACTGGAGGAATAAACTGCCGCCTTCCATACTGGATTCATAAGGAATGGGAAAATCGGCGGTGATTACCATACGGCCATAGCCGTCATGCATGGCTGATTTGATCGTCACTTCCTGGGCATGGGCTCCAGGCAGCGCGATGACCCATCCAAGCAAAAACACAATCAGCGGGAATATCGACCGGCGCATCAGTCTTCTCCCACATTGGGCATGATGACAATATCCACCCGGCGGGCCAGCTTGCGCTTTTCCACGTCGGGCAGGTCGGGCAAGAGATTATAGCGCGAAGAGGCGAAGCCCTGGGCCGGAATCTCTTCGGTGTAGCCCGCCCGGCGCAATGCGTTGGCCACCGCCACCGCGCGCCCGATGGAAAGCTCCCAATTCGAGGCATATTGCCCACCTTGCGGCGGTACCGGGTCGGAATGGCCTTGCACCATCACCTGATTGTTGATGTTGCGCAATACACCGCCCAATTCGAACAAGGCCTCGCGGGCCTTTTCGGACAACAGCGCGCTATTGGGGCCGAACAACAGATCCCCCGGCAGCGACACGATCACCCGATCCGACAAATGCAGGAGTCGGCTGCTGGACAGCAAGTGATCCTCGGCCATTTTCTCTTCCAACACCGCCATCAGGTAGTCCAGATTGATCGCCCGTTCGCGCAGCACCATGCGGATGTTGTAGGTGGAGGTCGGCTTGATGGTCTGTACTTCACGGGTGGGGTTGAGGGTTTGGCTAAGGGTGTCGATCATCTCCTCCCATTTGTCCACTTGCACGCTGGACATGGAAAAAAGCATGACAAAAAAGGTCAGCATCAACGACACCAGATCGGTGAAGGTTACCATCCAGGCCTGGCTATTTTCTTCCTTGTGAGCCGCCACGGGGGCCAGTTCATCGACGGGAACGCGATAGGTCATGGCGCGCCCTCCTCGACTTGATTGGTGGGAGCGGCGGCATCGCGAACCACTTGCTCATCATTAAAGCGAACCTGCGCTTCATTGCGGCCCCGTACATAGAACCAGATAACTACCTGATCCGGATTACCCGGCTTCAACCCCACCGACAGGCTATCGGGCGGCACGCCCCGACCGAGCATGGCGCGGGCCAATTCTCCGGCCCGGCGCATGGACAGGGTCTGACCGATGGGCAGCGAGGTGCCGTCGGTGTATTTGCTGCCAATCAAGAAATCCATATCGAAGCGCAAGGCTTGCGGACGCCCGCTCAAAGAAGAAACCAACCGGTCCAGCAAGGCCCCCTGGGCCCGTCGGATCACCGGCTCGTCTGGCATGAACAGTTCCTCGGCATCCATGGACAAACGCATGGACTTGCCCGGCTGGACAATCTCGACCTTCACGGCTTTGATATGGGTGGTGAACACCCCCTCGATCTCCCCTTGAAACTCTTCAGCGCCAATCACATAGCCTGTCTTTGACGTCAGATCCGTCAGATCCATGTCCGGCGGCAGAATGGTGGCAAAGGTGGATGTCAGGCTATCCATCACGGCCTTGGATTTGACTTCCTCGATGGTGGAAATGCTGACCAGGATAATGAAAAAGGCCAAGACCAGCAGATACAGGCCCAAAAACAGCGCAATAGAGCCCTGCCCGCCGCCTTTGGCGGCCATCACCCGCATCACATCATAGTCGTCCTGTTCCCGCACCGGCCGCCTCACATTGGTTCCGGATCCACCTCAACCGAGGCTCCAATCTCCATGATGGCCTGAAAACCTTAAAATTCTCCAATCACACTGGCCATTTTTCCGCGCAGGGTCTCGGCGTTGAAAGGCTTGACGATATAATTGGAAACACCGGCCTGCTTGGCGGTGACCACATTCTCCGTCTTGCTCTCGGCGGTGACCATGATGAAGGGAATATGTTTCAGGTTGTCATCGGCGCGCACCTCGCGCAGCAACTGAAGGCCCGTCATGGGCTCCATGTTCCAATCGGAAATGATCAGGCCGCAATCATCATGCTGATGCAGATACTGCAATGCCTGGGACCCGTCGGAAGCTTCGTGGATATTCTTGAAGCCAAGCTGCGTCAAAAGGTTGCGGATGATTCGGAGCATGGTTTTGTAATCATCGACGATCAGGACGTTCATGTTCTTATCGACGGACATCAATCACTCCAAACTCTGCCGCGCCAGGCCCAAAGGGGACCCGGTCCTACTTGGTATCTTGTTGATAATCCACCAGCGCCCCTTAAAGCAATACTAAAGCCTTTTGCATTTAATATGACCCATGCTGATGGCCTCCGGTGAGTCGAACCGCCAGGAAAGGTGCCGAAAGCGATGCAGCGCATCGGTGAGGGAGCTTGACGCCGCGGGCGGCCACCGGAGACCACCCTGCGGGCCGATCCTTTTGCCTAAGGGGAGCGTCGCGACCCTTGATCGTAGCCCCGCTACGCCCTGCGCGCCGCTCCTGCCCCTGCGGCAAAATGATTCGGTCAGAATGGGTCATATTAAATGCAAAAGGCTTTAATACCCTATCTCGGTGAGGGTTTTAGAGCTCGTTTTATGAAGTTCACTTCACCATCGGGGCGACCGTTTAGCATCCTATGGAATTGAATGGAAGACGTGGAATGCGTTGATTCTAAAGCCTTTCCCGTTGGACTGAATTCGAACGGACGACAGGTGATCTCGGCCGCTGACTCACAAAACGGATGCAACTGCATTCGCTCTCTTCATCCGAGGACGCACCATGGCGGGTGCGCAAGGCACTGTTTTTATGAGTTTATTGCCTAACCACCCAGTTGATCACCGGTGCGCGGCAGTTGCCGCAGGCGATAAAGCTCCTCGGTCATCTCCCGTGCCTTGCCCGGCGTCATTTTGGCCATGATCGCCGCCAACTTCCGTTCCTTCATGCGCTCGGCCACCAGCAACAGGGTATCCATTTCAAGTTGCTCGAAGATTTTAGAGGCATCCTTGGGCTTCATGTTTTCATAGATCTTCACAAGACTAATCAGCTTCTCGTCTTGTTGCTGATCATACTTCTTGATGAGATCCTCAATGGTGGCCTTAAGGGTTTGCAGTTGGTCCACCTTGGTGCCGATCTTGGTCTCGGCGGCCTTCATCATGGCCTCGCGCTGATCGAGCTCCATTTCGCGATTATCCAACTGGTCACGACGTTCCGCCAGTTGCTGCAACAGATCAATCTCGGCTTGAGTAAACAGAGTAGGATCGTCGGCGAGAGACGGACGACGACGTCGAATTTCCTGGGCTGCTTCGTCCGCGGCCGCGGCCTGAGCCTCGGCGGCCTGTGCATTGGCCTCGTCCTCGCTGGCGGCCATATCGGCCTCGTCTTCCGCCGGTGTCTCGGCACCGGCATCAGCGGCGGTATCGGCCTCGGCGGGTGGCTGGCCCTGTTGCTCTTGAGCCTCTGCCCCGGTCACCGCGATGGGGGCGCTGCCAAGACCATCCACGCCATCGAGGATATCTCCGACACGCACGGTCAGCATCAGAGCCGCCGCGAATATGGTAATCGGCAGCAGCCTTAAGCGGGGAAAGTTACTGGTCTCGGCCATGGTTCTCACCTATGTGTTATTTGACCGATTGCAAGGCCTTCAACAATTCCAATTCAGCCTCGGATCGGGCCGGGACTTCTTCTTCCTCTGGCAACCCGGCCGGTTCAACACCGACCATTTCTTCATCCGGATCCATTTCCGGCAAGGGATCCTGAGGCATATCCTTTCGGGTCGTCCGCACCGACGATTCCAGCTTGTCGGCCACGGAATTGGCCCGGTCGATCAGATAGTCCAGGTCTTCCTTCAAGCCCTGGGCCTTGCTGATCCGGGTATCCATCATGGCGCCCAGTTCATCGGCCGTTCCCTTCAGGCGCCGCACGCCTTCATCGGCCCGGACGGTGGCACTGGCGAATTCCGCCGCCAACCGTTCCAACTCATCCCGGTCCTGGCGCAACACGGCCAAACGCCGGTTGAGTACCACGGCATACCCGATGGTCATGACCAACAGGATCGCCACAATGATATCAAGAAACAGCGAAATGGGCACGGCTAACGTTTATCCTTTCGCATTCGACCATCGATTTTGATGGCAATGTGGTCGCCCTTGCGACCCATTTTCCCACGATACAGCGGAATCTCCCCGCAGAGAAGCGATACGGGAGAATCAGGCGTGGCGTTCAACATAATCCGCGACCCGACCTGCAAATCAAAAACTTCCGTCAGACGCATGGTCTGCGAATCGAGCACCGCTTCCAGATCCAGATCGGTCAACCAAAGCTCTTCCGCCAAGTGAGTTTCCCAGATGGAATCCCGACCGAACTTTTCACCCAGAAACATCTGCAGCAGCAGTTCGCGAACCGGTTCCAGGGTCGCATAGGGGATCAGCAGTTCCAAGCGCCCGCCGCGATCCTCCATATCGATCCGCAGCTTGGCCACGATGGCGGCGTTGGAAGGCCGCGAAATGGTGGCAAAGCGCGGGTTGGTCTCCAAACGATCAAAGCGGAAGGTCACCGGGCTCAACGGCTCGAACGCCGCCGACAAATCGCCCAGCATCACATGGATCATCCGCTCGACCAGATTGCGTTCGATGGTCGTATAAGGGCGTCCCTCGATGCGCATGGCCGCTGTCCCGCGGCGTCCGCCAAGAAGCACATCCACGATGGAATAAATCAGGGAGGAATCGACGGTGATCAGACCGTAGTTGTCCCATTCTTCCGCCTTGAACACCGACAGCATGGCCGGCAGCGGAATGGAATTCAGGTAGTCACCGAAACGCAGCGAAACGATATTATCGAGCGATACTTCCACGTTGTCCGACGTGAAGTTACGCAAGGAAGTGGACATCATGCGAACCAGGCGGTCAAAGACCACCTCCAGCATGGGCAGGCGTTCGTAGGAGACCAAAGCACTGTTGAGGATCGCCTGAATCCCGGACTTTTCGCCCATGTCATCATGGTCTTCGTCGAAGCCCAACAGGCTGTCGATTTCGTCCTGATTAAGGACGCGCGTGGATTCATGGCCGCCACCGCCGCCTTCCTCATCCTCGCCGCCGCCAATCATGGCCTCCCATTCGGCGGCCAGGCCGTCGTCATCCTCACCGCCACCGCCGCCCGCGGCAGCGTCATCCTCGCCGGAAAGCGCGGCGTCCCATTCGGCAGACAGATCGTCGTCGCCCGGACTTGTCATACTTTTTCGCCTTTCGCGCGCTGGGTCTTCATTTCCATTGTATCACCCCGGTGCTGGATGGGGACCGGTTATTGGACCAGCATCTCCTTGAATAGCACGTCCTTGACCTTGATCGGCGCCACGGCGGCGTTGACCCGGGTCATTAGTTCCTCTTCCAGACGGTACATTCCCGCCGAGCCCTGCAAATCGTCCATGCGCAGTTCGCGAAGATAGACCTGGAAGCTGTCCACCACGCGGGGGGTCAGGCTTTCCAGTTGCGTCTGCTCGGCCAGGGTCTCCACTTCAAGGCTGATGCGCATCTTAAGATAGACCGCGCGACGCCCTTGGCTATTCAGGTTAACCAGTAGTTCCGGCAGATCGAAAAACACCGCCTGATCGGCCATGGGCGCGCCGCCTTCGGCACCCTCTGCCCCTTCCTCGCCGTCAGCCGCGGGATCCTCGCCGGTCACCATGGCAACCACCGGGTCAAGCAGCCCCAGGAAATAGGCCGCCGCGCCCCCACCGATCAACAATAACAGGGGAATGGCAATAATGATGATCAGCTTCTTGCTGCCACCGCCGCCACCGCCGCCGCCTTCACCATCATCGTCTTCGGCATCTTCTTCGTCTTCAAGGTCTTCGTCAGCCATGATCTCTTATCCAAATGTGGTCTGGCATCGGCACTTAAGGCCGCCGTATGCGGAACAGTCCTCGGACCAGACTAACAGCCCGGGGGTTAACAACAGGTTTCATCCGCCACGAGCCTACAAAGACTGCCGCCGCCGGGCAACAGTTGCCCGGCAAAGGGCGGCACTTTCCCACCTAATCGCCCCATGCAATAGACATAACAAATTGATTTATAAAACATAAATAATCTGGCACGCCAAATGCAAGGATCTGTCCGGCTTGAACACGAACAAACGGAAAATACGATGGAAACAACATCATACATCGTCTTATCACGAGAAAGCGGGCTTCGGCGCGAGATGTCCGTGATCGCCCATAACCTAGCGAACATGAACACCCACGGCTTCAAGGCCGAACGCATGATGCATGTTGACCACCATGTCCGGTCCAAAAGCAGCGACAGCATGCTGGGCAGCAAACATGCCTATGTCCGCGACGTTGCCTCCTATCACGTACCCGAGGAAGGCCCGTTGCAGGAAACCGGCAACCCGCTGGATGTCGCCCTGCATAGCGGAGGCTACTTCGTCATCGATACGGACGCCGGTCCCCGCTATACCCGAAACGGCCATTTTCGCCTCGACGACACGGGGCAATTGGTGGCGTCGAACGGTGCACCGGTGATGGGTCAAGGTGGCCAGCCGATCGTGTTCGCCCCCGATGACTCCGAAATCCGAATTTCCCAGGACGGAACCATTTCCACCAACAACGGCGACGTGGCCAAGTTGCAGGTTGCGACCTTTGCCAATCCGCACAAGTTGGAGCGGGAAACGGGCTCCACCTACACCAGCAAGGAACCGCCGGAGGAAACCGCCAATCCGATGGTAATTCAGGGCATGATCGAAGGGTCCAACGTCAATCCGATCCTGGAAATGGTCCGCATGATCGACGTAAGCCGGGCTTATCAGAGCGCCCAGAAATTCATCCAACGGGAAGACGAGCGGATCAAAAAGCTCGGTTCCGCCCTCGTTGGCCAGGCGTAGAAAGAGGAGATCGAACCATGAGGTCTTTGTATATCGGAGCCACCGGGATGCTCGCTCAAGAGCAGAACGTCGAGGTTATCTCCAACAACATCGCCAACATGAACACCACCGGCTACAAGCGTCGGCGCACCGAATTCCATGACTTGCTGTATCAGAACCTGCGCCGCGTCGGTTCCGCATCGTCCGATTCCGGCACCATCGTGCCAACGGGCGTGCAACTGGGCTTGGGCGTGAAACTGGCGGCGGTTTATCGCATTCACGGTCAGGGCAACCTGACCGCCACCGACAACGTGCTCGATCTGGCCATTCAGGGTAAAGGCTTCTTCCAAGTGTTGATGCCCGACGGCCAGACCGCCTATACCCGCGACGGTACCTTCCAGATGTCCTCTGACGGGACCCTGGTCACCCACGACGGGTATCAGTTGCAGCCCAACATTGCTGTCCCCTCCAATGCCGTCGATGTGACCGTGAACTCCTCGGGAGAAGTTCTGGTGAAGGTTGCGGGCCAGACAGCGTCGCAGAATGTCGGGCAGTTGACACTGGCCTCCTTCCCCAATCCCGCGGGCTTGGATGCCATCGGCGACAACTACCTGCTGCAAACCACCGCGTCGGGCTCCCCTGTTACAGCGACCCCGGGCGCCACGGGCATGGGCACCTTGCTCCAAGGCTTCTTGGAAACCTCCAACGTCAACGCCGTGGAGGAAGTGGGCAACCTGATCTCCGCCCAGCGTGCCTATGAAATGAATTCCAAAGTCATCTCCACTTCGGACGAGATGATGTCCACCGTCAACCAGTTGAAGTAGGGAGGAACCAATGAAACACCTATTCTCCTTTCTCACCACTGGCCTGGTGAGTCTGACCCTGAGCTTTCCCGTGGTCGCCTCCGATCTCATCACGCATGTAATCGTCACCGACGATCAGGTGCGCATCGGCGATATCTGGACCGACGCTGGCGAGAACGCCGGTGCCGTGGTCGGATACTCCCCCAAGGTCGGCGAAGAGGCGGTGCTCAACACCCGCTGGCTGCGCCGCGTCGCGAAGGCCTACAAAGTCGATTGGAAGCCGGTGACCAACATCGAACGGGCGATTGTCGAACGGTCCAGCTACTTCGTCGGTCGCGAAGAAATCGCCGAGGAAATTCTCACCGCTTTGGTGGAACAAGGGGCCAGCCCCGATGTCATCGTCGATCTTGGCAAGCGCACCCTTGAGGTTCAGGTGGACAAGCCGGAAAACGCCACCATCGAAGTGGCCGACCTGGTCTATAATCATGCCTCGGGACGCTTCTCGGCCAATCTGCGCATCCCCGCCGATAGCCCCAAGGCCAAGCGGCTGCGGATCACCGGTCGGACCCATAAGGTTCTGGAAGTCCCCGTGCTGATCCGCCGGATGGCCAAGGACGACATTGTCGGTCCGGATGACATCCGCTGGATCAAGCTGCGCACCGACCGTATGCACCCCTCGACCATTACGGACAGCAGTGAATTGGTGGGCATGTCGCCGCGCCGCCCCTTGGCCGCCGATGAACCGATCCGCCATACGCAGGTTCAGCGCCCCCTGGACGTCAAAAAGGGCTCATTGGTAACCCTGTTGCTGCGTACCAAGCTGATGACCCTCACGACCCAGGGAAAGTCCCTGCAACAGGGATCCGAGGGGGACATCGTGCGGGTTCTCAACACGCAGAGCAACAAGATCTTACAGGCGACCATCGTTGGCCCGGGCCGGGTTCTGGTGCAGTCCGCCGATCAATTGGCCATGAACTAGGAGGCCGATCATGAAAAAATCCATCCAACGCACCGCCCTCAAGGCTCTGGTTATCGCGACCGTCGCCGCCAGTGCCACGGCATGCAATACCATCAGCCGAATCTCAACCATCGGAGACGGTCCGGAGCTGAGTGAAATTCAGAACCCCACCGCCCGTCGAGACTATCAACCGGTCAGCATGCCCATGCCGGCCCCGAAATTGGCCACCAGCAATCCCAACTCCCTATGGCGCGCCGGTGCCCGGGCCTTTTTCAAGGACCAGCGGGCCAAGGAAGTGGGCGACATTCTGACCCTCGCCCTCGCCCTGGACGACAGCGCGTCCATATCCAATACCACCGAACGGGAAAGAGCCGATACCGAGGATACGGATGTCACCAACCTGCTGGGTCTGGAAGCGGAATTCACCAATTATCTGCCAGAAGGCCTGAATGCCGCTTCGGTCATGAGCTTCGGCAATGCCCACAAGACCAAGGGTGATGGCTCTTTGGATCGTTCGGAAGAGATCAACCTGACCCTGGCCGCCGTGATTACCCAGGTGCTGCCCAACGGCAATCTCGTGATTTTCGGGCGCCAGGAAATGAAGGTGAACTTCGAAATGCGGGAACTGGCCGTCACCGGCATCATCCGCCCCGAAGACATCGACTACGCCAACAGCGTTTCCCATGAGAAGATCGCCGAGATGCGCGTTGCCTATGGCGGCCGCGGAACCCTCAGCGACCTGCAGCAACCGCGCTGGGGCACGCAACTCTGGGATATCGTTTTCCCGTTCTAGTTCAAGCCTGACACTGGAACAAAACTTAGGCCGGATCCGACAAGGGGTCCGGCCTTTTTTTCCGTGCCATCGGGAACCCATTGATCAGACCGCAGATTCATAAATACGGGCTCGGTATCAATAGAGTCGCGGCGGTTTACCGGGTTCGATGGAACCCTGCGGGCGAAGAATGAATCATTGTTATGAGTTTACGACCTAGTCGTCGCGGTGGGTTCGTTCCATCCGCTCGTGGCGCTCTTGGGCCTCGATGCTCATGGTAGCGATGGGTCTGGCTTCCAACCGGCGCACGCCGATGGGCTCGTGAGTCTCCTCGCAGTAGCCGTAAGATCCCTCGTCCAATCGCTCCAAAGCCTCGTCGATCTTGGAGATCAGCTTGCGCGCCCGATCCCGGGTCCGTAACTCCAAGGAACGATCCGTCTCAATGGTCGCGCGGTCGGCAATATCCGGCTCCAGGATGCCGCCTTCTTGCAAGTGACTCAGCGTTTCCTGCGAGGCTTCGAGAAGCTCGTTCCGCCATTTCATGAGCTTCACACGGAAGTATTCTTCCATGGTCGGGTTCATGAATTCCTCGTCATCCGAGGGTCTATAATCCGGGGGCAGAGTAACGTTCATGCCTTAACACAACCTCCCAAGATGCCCGTCTTCCATTTTGGCGGCATATATACGGAGGCTCGTGCCAGCCCGCAAGCAATGATTTGCCGAAAGCGACCAAGAACGGCTATCGCACGCAACAATTTCGGAACTTGCTGATGATTCAGGATGTGCGGGTGTACTTGGCAATTTCCACTTGGACCCGCAATTCGATTTCGTCCATGATCTCGATCAGCATCGGATCAGACACCTGGGGCCGCTTCTCGCGCAGGGCATGAGCCAGTTGTGCCAGCTCGTCCTTGGATAGGCGGCCGCTCAATAACTGGATACGGATCCGCTCCAGCCGGTCGAGAAGATTCTCCCCCCGTCGGCGCACCAAATTGCGCGCCCGCTCCTGCGTGGCGTCCGGGACCTCTTGCGCCGCCAGCACCGCATTGACCGAACTCACGGCTCCGGCACCATAGGAGCTGCCGGCCGCCGCCGGTTCCGCCGCATCTTGAAGATGCTCCGCGAAATCAGAAGAACCGCTGCTATCAGCTTTTTTCTTGCGATCCGCCGGGCCAACCCCGCGTGAGGCGCCGGGCCCGGTAACCTTCATGCCTGCCACGGAATTTTCCTCGCTCGTTTCCGTTGCCTGGGTACTCATAGCAACTAACCATAAAACAACGAACTTTGCTACTCGGCAAATGTTGCCGTCTTCTGCACGACAAGCGCCCCTGAAGGCAATTCCTGCCCCTCCGAACTATCGACAAACCGCGCCTTTTCAACGGGTTAGATATATTTTGCTCTGGCACGTTCCTTGCGAATGTCTTGATGGACTACTGGTTTCATTAAAGGGAGCGCCCAACCGGGCGTTTTGGTTGCCATGTTGTACGGCATGTTTTCATCCGCGATTATGGGCATGTACTCCCAGGCTCAGACCATGAGTAACATCGGCACCAATATCGCCAATGTGAATACAGGCGGCTACAAACGCACCGACACGCACTTCTCCACGGTGCTCAGCGAGCGGATGCAGCACGAAGGCGATCAAGGCGGAATCAGACCTAAGGAATACAATCGGATTTCCAATCAGGGCAATATTGTCGGCACCGACAGAGCCTTGGACCTGGCCATCAACGGCTCCGGTTTTTTCGTTTTGAACACCAAAGCGGATGGGAGCGGTGATACTTTTTACGGACGCGACGGCTCGTTCCATCAGGAAAGTGGCGAATTGTCCTCCGCCGTTGATAACAATGGCAATACCGTCCAATTCAAGAAAGGCTATCTGGCCGATAAGAACGGTTATTTCGTGCAAGGCTGGGAAGCCGACATCAACGGCAATTTCTCTCCAGGAGGTACCTTGAAGCCCATCCGCCTGGATATGTTCGCCTATTATGACCAGCCGGTTTCGACCACGGAGGCCAACCTGCACCTCAATCTGCCCGCCGATGCGGTGCCCGGTGAGAATTTCCGTTATAGCGCGGCGGTGTTTGACAGCCTGGGCGCTACTCAGGCCGTAACCTATAACTTCACCAAGACCGATACGGAAAACGAATGGACGGTGCAGGGCACTTACGACACCTTGCCCACGGCCCAGGTGAATTCGGTTTCCCTAAGCGCTGGGCAGACCGACACCCTTACTCTCACCGGAACCGTCGAGGCTGGTGATACCTACACGGCATCCATCAACGGCAACGCGGTTAACTATGTCGTCCTTCCCGGGGATGTCACCATTGACGATGTGCGCACCGGCTTGATGAATGCCATCAATGCAAGTGGTACCGTCAATACAATTGTCGCGGCCACGGCCGGGGCATTGCCGGGACAGATGGTTCTCAACTCCGTGGCTGCCGGCGCCACTTTCACAACCACGACCAGCGCCACCAATGCCGGCATCGCCACTGACGAAGCCATTGCGGTGAGTAGCGGCAGTTCCATTGAAGCTGGGGACGTCTATACCGTGACCATCGATGGCACGGCGGTAAGCTACACGGCATTGGGCACCGAGACCGATATGGACGGGGTCCGCGACGGACTGGTCGCGGCCATCAATGCCCACGCCACCGTCAGCACCAAGGTCACCGCAACGCCAAGTACAACCACCGGCGAAATCACCCTGACCGCCGCCACGGCAGGCACGGCCTTCGACGCCACGGTCTCGGCCACCAATGGCGGCGCCATTGCCGACAACAGCATCACGACCGCCATCACCACCGCCAATCTGAGTGCAACGCCGACCACCACTTCCAAGTCCACATTTGTTTTTGATGGCCAAGGCAAGCTCTCGGAGATTCGCACCGGCGCGGCGCAAGCCCAGGTCAATACTCTTACCCTGACCGGCGGTGTTATCGAGGCCGGTGATACCTATACGGCGACCATCGGCACCACCGATGTCACCTATACGACTTTGGGGACGGAAGCGGATATCGATGCCGTCCGTGACGCTCTGATGAATGCGATCAACGCCGATGCCACCGCCGGCGCGACGGTTGTCGCCACGGCGGGAGCGAACCCTGGCGAAATCGTGCTAACCGCGAACACGCCCGGTACGCCGTTCACCATCGGATTCAATGCCGCCAATGGTGGGGCGACCGCCGACAATGCCATCGCCGGGGTGAATACGACACCCAACAAAGTCAACCTGCCCTCGAGCAATCCGGCCACGACACTGACCAATTCCTTTACTTGGGCCAATGGCGGCACGGCCACCACCGCCTTCGATTTCACCGATACCACCCAGTTTGCCTCCGATGATCTGGTACAGCTCTACTACGACAGAAACGGCAATACCGGCGGGCAATTGAGCGGTATTACCTTCGATACCTTCGGGGTGGCGGTTGGCTCCTTCTCCAACGGCACCTCGCGGGCCTTGTACAAGCTGCCTTTGGCCCAGTTCGTCAATCCGGATCTGCTCAGCATCTATGACGGCAATGTTTACGGGATCAATGACAACGTGCTGGCCCCGTCCTTGGTTTCGGCGGAATTGGATGGTTTCGCCACCTTTACGCCCAACGCCAAAGAGCTTTCAAACGTTGACATCGGCGATGAATTCTCCAAGATCATCATGACTCAAAACGCCTATAATTCCTCTGCCACGGTATTCAAGACCGTGGACGAAATGACGGTGGTGGCCAAGGACCTGATCCGCTGACGCCATCTCACCCACTGAAAGGGCCCAATGGCTAATGCTCCACTGAAAAAAGCCTTGGTCACCTTGATCATTGGCGATTCCTACGTCGAGGCGTTCGAGAAGTACATTCAGCCTACCTGGAAGCCTTATGCCGAAAAGCACGGCTATGATATCGTTGCGCTGACGGATCTCATCGATCAGGACTGCGATCTATCGAGAAAATCCATCCATTGGCAAAAACTGCTCATTGGCCTGCATCCGCAACTCAAGGAATACGATCGGCTGGTCTGGATCGATTCGGATATTCTGATCAACTATCATATCGCTCCCTGCATTGTTTCCGCCCATACCGGCACCGGGATCGGCGGCGTCGCAACCAGCCCGCCCGACTGGGGCATGGGCGGCCAAGCGTTCGGGCGCTCCAGCCTCCATAGCATCATGCAGCAGTTGCGCATTTGCGCCCACAGAGCCCCGCCCCGCCCCGTCAGCATCCTGCAATCAAACTACCAAGACTATTATCGGGTCATGGGACTGGAAGGCACCGCCGACCAAATGATCAACACCGGCGTACTGGTCTTTGATCCGGCCGTTCACGCCTCGCTCTTGGCCGAAGTCTACTTAAAGCATGAAAAGAACTTTATCGATTTCGAGATGACTCCCCTGTCTTTCGAGATTCTGGAACAGGGGCTGTTTGACCCATTGGACGAGCGCTTCAACATGCCTTGGAGCCAGGTGGTCCTGCGCCATTACCCGTTCCTGTTTAACAACGAGTTCCTGCATGCCCATCCGGATCTGATCGTCCAATGTGTCAATGCCACCTTCCGCCAGTCCTGGTTTTTGCATTTCGCGGGAACGAGCAAGCATCCAATCACCAAACTGCCACTGCACTCGGTGGATATCACCTGCCCCGACCTCCCCGACCTGGTCTTTCCCGATATGAAGGATCAGTGGCGCGAATGGTTCGAATTTGTTGACGAAATTGGTTTCCGCAAGCGCTTTGCCGAACGCAGCGCGGGACGCGATATCGACGTGTTCATATGAAAACGCAAGGTCTCGCCCCCCTGGCGGAGGGGTTGGGGAACTAGGCCAGTATGACCCGGCAGATGTTGCCCGCCGCCTCGGTTTTCTTCCCTCACGGCTGACCGCACTCAAAATTATGGCATTAATTTCAATAAATTAGATAATCCGCGCAAGTGGCATGGCGCTTGCAAATTCCTTGTCGGACCTTTGTAACAGGACCCAACGGAATAGCGGAATACGTCATGAAAACCATTACCAAGCGCGTTCTCACCCTTCTAAAACCGGCCCTGGTGGCCTGTGCTTTGGTGGCTGTATGGGCTCAACCGGCCGATGCCGCCTCGCGGATCAAGGACATCGTCGAATTCGAAGGGGTCCGTGACAACCAATTGGTCGGCTACGGCCTGGTGGTCGGCCTCAACGGCACAGGCGATAGCCTGGGTGATGGGCATTTCACCAAGCAAAGCCTGCTGGCCATGTTGGAGCGCCTGGGGGTCAAACCCACCAGTGACGGCCTGACTTCCAGCAATACCGCCGCCGTGATGGTCACCGCCACCCTGCCCCCCTTCTCCCGCAAGGGAAGCCGCATCGACGTGAGTGTCAGTGCCCTTGGCGATTCAGACAGCCTCACCGGCGGTACCTTGTTGGTTACGCCGCTGCTTGGCGCCGATGGCGAGGTTTATGCCGTTGCGCAAGGTCAGTTGGCCGTGGGCGGCTTCAGCGCTGCGGGCAACGCCGAGAGCGTGACCAAGGGTGTCCCCACCGCCGCACGGATTGCCAATGGGGCCATCATCGAACGCGAAATCGGATTTGAGCTGAGCTCCTTGCAAAGCGTCAACATCAGCCTGCGCAACCCGGATTTCACGACCGCCCGACGGTTGGCTCAGGCCATCAACGCCTTTCTCGGCACCGATGCCGCCCGGCCGCGTGATCTCGGTACCGTGCTGCTGCGGGTTCCAGACAACTACGAAGGCAATGTGGTTGGTCTCCTGACGGACATCGAACAACTGCGCATCCATCCTGACCTCATGGCCCGCGTGGTCATCGACGAACACTCCGGCACCATTGTCATGGGCGAGAACGTGCGCATCAGCACCGTTGCCATTGCCCAAGGCAGTCTGACCATTCGGATCACCGAGGCGGCGCAGGTCAGCCAACCCGGCCCGTTCGCGGAAGTGGGCGAAACCACCACCGTCGACCGCACCGATATTCAGGTAGACGAACAAGCCGACAACCGCCTGGCGGTGGTGGACGGCGGCGTCAGCCTCCAGGACCTGGTCAACGGTTTGAACGCCCTGGGCATCGGCCCCCGTGATATGATTACCATCTTGCAGGCGATCAAGGCCGCCGGTGCCCTGCAAGCCGACATCGAGGTGATGTGATGACCGGAACAGACCTGATGGCCGCCCAGATGGAAAATGCCCTGATGGCCGGCAAAGCGCTGCAACAGCCGAAGCCAACGGCCAACCTGGGCCGCATGCGCGAAGTCGCCGAGGATTTCGAGGCTGTGTTCCTTGGCCAGATGCTGCAACCGATGTTTAACAGCATTGGCGCCGAAGAGCCTTTCGGTGGCGGCCACGCGGAAAAGGTCTGGCGCAGCATGATGGTCGATGAGTTCGGCAAGCAGATGGCCAAATCCGGTGGCGTCGGTATCGCTGATTCCATCATGCGACAAATGATCCTGATGCAGGAGAAAGCCCAATGAATAGCCCCGATACATCCAAGTATCCCCATGCGGATCTGGTCGACGATATCTTCTATGTGGCCGAGCGCATGATCGATTTCCTGGAACGCGAAAATCAGGCCCTCTACGACAAGAACTACGACCTTATCAAGGAGACGGTCGACGAGAAAATCAAACTCTCCATCGGCTACGAGAAGCTCTATCGAAAGCTTTCATCCAACCCGGAAGCTCTGGCCCAACTGCCCGATGAAGTGCGCCAGGAGTTGCGTGAAATGGCCAAGGATTTGGATGACCTGCTGGATGAAAACGGCATGCTTTTGGAAGCCAAGATCAAGGCGGTTCAGATCGTCGTGAACATGGTGGCCGAAGCCGCGCGAACCACCAAAAACGGTCCGAGTACTTACGATGCAGACGGCGCCGTGGCCCGCGAGGAACCTCGCGCGCCTACCCGCACGTCCTTCGCGCTCGACCGCAACTTCTAGACCTCGAGGAGAGGTTTCATGGCCGGCAATATCACCCTCGCATTGCAGACAGCTACTTCCGGACTCATGGCCAGTCAGGCCGGTCTTGATGTGGTCGCCAATAACATCGCCAACAGCAATACGGAGGGATATTCCCGTAAGATCGCCAACTTCGAGCAACGGGTCGTCGCCGCCGACGGCGCGGGCGTGCAGATCGCCGAGGTCACCCGCATCGTCGATGAAAACCTGCTGAAAAGTTTCCGTCGAGAACTGGGCAATACGGCCGAAGTATCGGTCAAAATGGACTACTTCGACCGGGTGCAGAATCTGTTCGGGGAACCCGCAGACAATGACTCTGTGGCTCACCTTATCGAAGAATTGACCATGTCCTTTGAAACCCTGTCCACCTCGCCGGAGCGTACCTTCGAGCAGGCGGAAGTGGTGCGCCGGGCCACCGAAATCGGCGTCAAGCTCAACCTGATGACCAATACCTTGCAAGACATGCGCTGGCAGGCGGACAAAGCCATCGCCGATGCCACGACCCGCATCAACAATCTGTCCTCCGAAATCGAGGATATGAACAATAAAATCGTCACCAATTCAACCATCGGCCACGACGTGACAGACCTTCTGGATAAAAGGGACATGGCCTTGGACGAACTGTCCTCCTATTTGGATATCCAGTATTTCACCCGTGAAAACAACGATGTGGTGGTATTCACCGAAGGCGGCGTGGCGCTGATCGATCATACCGCGCGGCAGATGACCCATATCGCGGCCTCCCAATTGGATGCCACGGTGACTCACTCCAAGGGCAACATCGGGGCCATCACCCTTTCCGGTGGCGGCACGTCTGAAATCGACATTACCGGATTGATCACCCGCGGCGAGTTGAAGGGCCTGATTGACCTGCGCGATCACACGTTGACTGATTTGCAAAGTCAGCTCGATATGCTGGCCGGTGAGTTGCGCGACACGGTGAATGCCCTGCACAACGACGGTGCCCCCTTCCCCGGGCTAACCTCGGCCACCGGCACTCGCACTTTCGTCGATCCCTCGACCCAAACCATCACCTTGTCCGGCGGCGATGTGACGGTGGCCCTGCTCGATACCAGTGGTGATCAAGTAGCCGCAACAACTCTTGACACCATCATGCAATCGACCACCTACGGTTCGTTGGCCGCCGGTCTCGCGGCCAATGCGAAAACCGCGACCGGCCCTTGGGATATCACGGAAATAGCCGCGACCTTGCAATCCTACATTCAGGCCAACGGCGGCAGCACCAGCGATACGGTGACGGTCAACACTGCGGGCAATCTCGAAATCAATATAAGCACCAGCAACCTGGGAATCGTGTTCCGCGATGAAACGGCCACCGCCAATGGTTCCACCAACAGCGATGTGACCATTCAGTACGATGCCAATGGCGATGGAACGGTCGATCGCCATGTCTCGGGTTTCTCGACATTCTTCGGTCTCAATGACCTTTTTGTCGATGGCCTCGACCGGACCCGCCACGACAGCGACATCAAGGCCAGCAACTACACCTGGCGTCCCACCAACGGCATGAACATGATGTTCAAGGATGGCACCAGCACGGCGGAAAGCATCACCTTGTTGGGTGGTACGGCCTACTCGCTCAGTGACATCGCCGAACTGATCAATGACGCCAACGATGGCATTTCCTTTGTGACCGCGACGGTCATTCCCGATGGGTCAGGCAATCGGTTGCGCTTGGAGCATGATGATGGACAGGTCTTCGAGGTTCTTGACGATCAAGGAGTCGGTGGCACCGATTCTTTCATCGAAAACCTGGGCCTGGAAATGAGCGATGCCAGAGCCGCCCAATTTTTTGGCGTGCGCTCCGATATCGTCAGCTCTCCGGCGCTGCAATCCCGCGGGGTCATCCAATGGAACGCGGACCTGGGCATCAACGGCGAATACTTCTTGAGCATCGGTGACAATACGATCAGCCAGAA
Organism: Magnetospira sp. QH-2; assembly: GCF_000968135.1. Taxonomy (NCBI): domain Bacteria; kingdom Pseudomonadati; phylum Pseudomonadota; class Alphaproteobacteria; order Rhodospirillales; family Thalassospiraceae; genus Magnetospira; species Magnetospira sp. QH-2. Next base: position 2,287,316 of record NZ_FO538765.1, read on the forward strand.
CATCGCCGAAATGATGACTAACGGGCATAGTTTTGAGGCCACCGGCGGCCTGTATGACCAGACGGTCACCTTCTCGGAATACGGCGGCGCCATTTTGTCTTACAATGCCGGTTTGGTCGCCACCACGGAACGCACACTTGAAAGTCAGGAAACCCTCAGCGAGGCCCTGCGCGAACAGGCTGACAACTACAGCGGCGTCAACTTGGATCAGGAAATGGCCAATCTATTGATTTTCCAGCAGTCCTTTTCCGCCGCAGCACGGGTGATCAATATCATCACCCAAATGTTCGACGACTTGGAATCGATGATCAGGTAAACTGGTTATAGAAGGATAAGGAGGCCGTCATGGTCACCCGCATAGCAGATTTATCGTTCACCACCTCGATGGTGGGTCGGCTGCAACAGCTGCAGGCGAACCTTCTTGAAAAGCAGGTGCAGGTCTCGAGCGAAAAGAAATCGCAGCAGTACTCTGGTATCTCTGACCATTCCCAACGCTTGGTCAGCATTGAGAATTTGACCGCCCTGAATGATCGATATGTCCGCAACAACGATATTGTCGGCACAAGGTTGGAAGTTCAGTGGAACGCCTATCAGGCCACGGAGATTACCATTACCGACATGCGCGACCGCCTCGAGACTTTCCTTGAATTCTCGACCAGTGACGAAACCGCGGTCGATGACATTCAGGACTGGGCGTATAAATCCATGCTGGCCATTGAATCACAGCTCAATGCCTTTGTGGATGGGCAGTATCTTTTCGCCGGATCCAAAACCCATACCAAGCCGGTGGATTTCGGACTGACCAATCTTAGTGACTTCCAGGCCAAGTATGACGGCGAGAAGGTCACCTATCCGACCACTCGCGATGCCCACTTGGTCGAAACATCCTTGTCCGAGGACACCACGGGCAACAGCACCTCCTGGCTCAGCTTCAACGCCACCACCAATATCATCACGGCCTCCACATCGGCCTTTGGCACGCTGAAAGCGGGATCGGTCTTTACGGTCTCAGGATCCCCCAGCAACGACGGCAACTACAGCGTTCGTGACGCCTATGCGTTCGATACCAGTGCCTTGGACGCAGCACCGACGATTACTTTGCCTGATGCCTCGACCCTGACCAATGCCGACTTCGGGACATTGAGCTATTCCAATCCAGTGACCATCACCGCGGCAACAGCGAGTTCCTTGTCCGGAATCGCGGTCGGTGATTCCATTACGATCGCCGGATCGACGGATGCCGACAACGACGGCACCTATACCGTGTCCGCCAATACCGGCACGGTGCTGACCGTTGTCCCCAACAAGATCACCGTCGCGACAGCCTTTGACACCAGTGCGCTGGACGCTGCGCCGACAATCGATTCATCGGTCTCCGGTGTCGGCGATCTGACCGCCGCCGACTATGGCACCCTGAGTTTTACCACCCCCAATACCGTCGTTGCCGCGACAGGAGGATCCCTGGCCAATTTGTCCGTTGGGGACGTGTTCACCATCTCCAATGCCACCGATTCCGACAATGACGGCAAATACACGGTGCTGACCAACGACGGCACCACCATGACCGTTACCTCATCAACCTTGACCACCGAAGCCGGTGTGGCTGGGACCATCACCGCCTCCAACTACTTCAAGGGCGACGATACGGTGTTGACTCATCGCATCGACAAAGACTTCACCATCGACATGGACATCAACGGCATCCACCCGGCATTCGAGAAAGCCATCCGGGCCATGGGCATCATCGCCCAGGGCACTTTTGGCACCGCCGGCGGTCTGGACGCCAACGAAAACCGGGTCACCGAGGCCCGCTGGTTGCTGGATTCAGCCTTGGATCAGGTCACCGGCGAGGCGCCACCCTACGGCACCGAAGTTTCCGGAGACATGGTCTCGTTGGGCTTTAATATCGGCTTCAAACAAATCCTGATGGAAGATACCAAGGAGCGCTTCACCAAGCTCAACACGGTCCTGACGGTGCAGGCCGACGAAATTGAAAACGTCGACCTGGCCCTGGCCATTGCCGAGTTCACCGATGCGTCCACGGCGTTGCAGGCCGCTTATCAAGCCTTCGCCCAGGCCCAATCCTTGTCCTTGGCTGATTATCTTTAAGAGGCGGATTTAAAAGTATCCTTTAGATATCAAGGCAGTAAATTTTTGATCTGGCCAGGAAAGGCCGACGACACGGGGCGGCGCCCCGTTAGGAGGTCTTGACGCCGCCAGAGCGGAAATATACGCCCTCGAGATCAAAGGAATACTTTTGAATCCGACTCTAAGGGCACTCGCGCCGGTCGGGTTCAATTGAACGGCATGGCATAGAGCAGCCCGCCATCCCGCCATTGCCGGTTCAAGCCGCGCTTGGTTTTCAATGGCGAGTCTTCTCCCAAATTGCGGGCAAATACTTCGCCGTAGTTTCCTACCTGAGCGATCACGCGCTTGGCCCATTGGGCATCCAACCCCAACAATTGCCCCAAATTGCCCTCGACGCCCAACAGCCGCGCCATCTCGGCCGAGGTGGGATCCTTGGTCATCTGATCAACATTTTTCGAATTCACCCCGAGTTCCTCCGCCCCGATCACCGCGTTGACCACCCATTTCACGATATCGAACCATGCGGGGGAATCTTCGCGAACCACCGGCCCCAAGGGTTCCTTTGAAATGATGTCGTCCAATAGGACATAGGCCTGAGGGTCCGGGGCGAGGGAATGGCGCAAAGAAATCAACCCGGATCGATCATCGGATATCAAGTCGCATCGGCCATTGAAAAATGCCTTGAACTGCCCCTCCCATGATCGAAAGGTATGCACGTCGAAGGCGATTGTTTTCCTGCGGCTCATATCGACAATGTTTTGGTGTGTGGTGGTATTCTCGGCCACACAGACGCTGGCATGGTCCAGGTCAGCGATCTTTTCCGCACCCAGGGATTTCAAGGCCAGAAACCCTTGGCCATCAAAATAGGTGACCCCGGCAAAATGGAAGGGCATATCCGCATCGCGAGACAGGTTCCAAGTGGTACTGCGGATCAACAGGTCGATCTCGCCACTTCGCAAGGCCTCGAATCGCGTGGAGGGGCCGAGGGGGTGGAACTGCACCGAACCAGCATCGCCAAGGACCGCCGCCGCCACGGCGCGGCAGAAATCCACATCAATCCCTTCCCATTGCCCCCCTTCGCCCAGACGGGCAAAGCCCTGATGATTCTCGGCCACGCCGCAGACCACAAATCCCCGGCTGCGGACGTCATCCAAGGTATCGGCAGCCACGGGAAGAGCCCGTAGTATGATGAGAAACAAGGACCCGCACAGGATCGCTATCGCCAATCGATTCATTTCGATTTTTCCTTTGTGCCCCCCATACGATAGGGGTAGCAGTATAGATTGGTCCAGAAAGGCTGTCGCGGCCAAATGGAGCCTGGATTCTTGATCTTCGTCAAGGGCTTCATAGGGATGCTGGCGCACATTCTCATGGAACCGGTTCACTCTCCGAGGAGGCTTCCTTTGACCCAACGCTGGCTATCCATTTTGATCGCGATCTTGATGCTGATGGCGTCCGGCCCCGCATCGGCGGAAATCGGCGGTCGCTATATTATGCGGGATCACCTGGGCAATGTGGTCTACGACAAAGATTTCGAGGGTAAATTCCAGCTCATAACTTTCGGTTACACCTTCTGTCCTGATATCTGCCCGACGCAATTGCAAACCACCGCCGATGCCTTGGCCCTGCTCACACCCGAGCAACTGGCCCAGGTGGTCCCCATTTTCGTCTCCGTGGATCCGGAAAGAGATACCCCTTCCGTCCTGCGGGACTACGTGGCAACGTTCCATCCGGCGATCATCGGCCTGAGCGGCACGCCACAACTGACCGACCGGATCATCGGCCTATACAAGGTCAAAGTGGCCAAGGTTCCCTCCTCCACAGGCGATCCGGACATGTACACCATGGACCATACGGCAGGCGCATTTCTGATGGGGCCGGACGGCAAATACATCGCCAAGATCCCCCATGCCTCCACACCGGAACAGATGGTCGAAAGACTACGCACGTTCATCAAATGATGGGAGGGGCATGGCCCCCATCGAAGCTGTTTTCAAAAGGGTCTTCAACCGCTATACTGCCGCCCGCCAGCATCGCAACAAAAGCCAGAAGGCATGAGCAATGAGTGACTTGGAAACCCTGTTGGACCGTGGCACGCGTGCACAGGTTATTGCCGGCCTGAGCTACGTGGGGGTGCTGTGCTTTGTGCCTTTGATGGTTCGCGACAACGCTTTTGTCCACTTTCACGCCAAACAGGGGCTGGTCTTGTGGGCCTGGAGTGTGATGGCAGGCATGGCCCTGTTCGTGCCATCGATCGGACGCCCCTTTGCCATGTTGTCGCTCATCGCCATCGTCATGCTATCGCTGATGGGCCTGGCCGCCGTGGCCTTGAAAAAAGCCTACAAGCTGCCTTTGGTCTACGAACTGGCCAACAAGATTTGATTCCCTGATCGAAATGCCCGCCTCCGCCAACATGGGGTGGAAAATCTGATTCATTCGGGTACAATCATTTCGGCTCAAAAACTAATTGCTTTCGAAATGCCTTTGATTTGGGGCAAAGGACCCGATATTGCCGCGGACCCGACTCCTTCCTGACGCCTTGCGCGCGCCTGCCGATGCTGCGGCGACCTCACCGCCGCGCAAAACTCTCGCCAAGGGCATGGTTGATTGGGAAATCTTTTTCGAGGCCAAGGACCAAGGGGTGATCCCGCTGGTCAAACAGGCCCGATCCCTCGATACTTTAGAAAAATGCTATGCGGTGACCGTGGCGCAGTTGTTTCGTCGAGACGGCGATTCCGACCGACGTCGGACCTTTGAGGCCTTGTTCCATGAACTGGTGGGAGCCGGGGAACAAGACCTGGAGGCCATCAAGGAGCGCCTGACCCTCGTCTTTCGCCATATCAAGGAGGAACGCAAGGAACGGGTCGATATGCTGCTCAAAGCCAAGGCTTCCAAAGCCGAAGAAGAGGAGCGCCGCGCCACCGAGGCGCAAGTGGACCTGGACGAGGATGAATCGGTCGAACTAGAGACTCCGATGGCCACGAGCCCCGATGAACCGGAAGGCCCCACCGCGCGCGAGGCGTTCAAGGAAGTGTTTGCACAGTTGTTCATCAATCGACTGATGCTGATGGAAGCGGACATGGACTGGTGCCAAAAAAACCATGTAAAGCCGCCCTTCTTCTGTTCCCCGGATTTCTCGGCCTTGTTCAAACAAGCGCTGATCGATCATCTGGGAGATGCCATGGCCGATCATTTCCCCAGCCTGCTCACCCGTATCAAGCTCAAGGAACCGGACGACCGCCTAGCCTATACCCTGGAGAACCTGGAAGACCGCAAATACCGCCGGGTGCTCTGGGAAACCTGGCAGGGGGTTTGGGCGCGCGTTACCCAGGAGCAAGTGGCTCCCAAAAAACCGTCGCCGGAAAAGCAAAAGAAAAAAGGCTTTCTGGAATCCCTGACCGGTCAATCGGGCGACAAAAAAGGCGATAGTATCGCCGGGTGGAAGAAAAAGGTCGCGGCAGTCAAGGAGCACAACGCCAACTGCGTGGCCCTATGGGAAATAATCACCGATACGTCAACGCTCTTCGTGCCTCCGACCAAGGAAGACGATGGCAAGATGCTCATGCAATTGTTCGGGCGCAGTATGTCGGGCCTGAAAAAGGAAATCACCGCCCTACGACAGATCGCCGGACAAGGCGGTGAATTGGGTCGCGCCTTTGACCGCTATCAGGCAGGCAAAAGCCTGGACCTGTCGCTCACCGTGGTCAGCTTCCAGGCACCGGATCTCTATCAGGATGACCATAAGAAGATCTTGAAAAAATATTTGGCTGGAATCCCTGCCGAGAGTCGCGCCTCGGCCTACCCCCTGACCACCCGTTTTCTGGGTGAATTCTTAAACTAAAGATTTTAATCGTTCCTAATGAATACCGGCCTCGTCCGTGGCCTTGACCGCCGTCAGGAATCCTGGGGTCGATCCGCTATGCAGATAGGCCAGGGCGCATCCTAGAGCCTTGTCCTTGCCTTCTTCCCCGGCGGGGGGGCAGCGGTCTTCAGACAGAGTCACCTTGGCCTGTCGCTCCTGACCATGATCGACCTTCAATGCATTCGGCAGATCTGCTTCCCGGCGGGCTCTATGCTCTTCGGCTTCGGCTTCGGTCTTCGCATCGACTTCCGCTTCGGATGTCTCGTCCTCCGAGGCCGCTTTTGCAGAGCTCTTGTCCTCTTTTTTCGCCGAGGCTTGCAAAACGATATCAGGCAGCACGCCAACCCCCTGGATCGCCCGCCCCGAAGGAACATAGTAAAGATCCGTGGTCAGCTTCAAAGCGCCTTCAAGATCCAGACGGGAAACCACCTGGACCGACCCTTTGCCAAACGACCGGGCCCCCATGACCGTGGCCCGTCGGTGATCCTGCAAGGCCGCCGCGACAATCTCGGAAGCCGACGCGGATCCCTCGTTAATCAACACGACAATGGGCAATCCGCGGGCCAAATCACCCCATTTGGCGTTGTGGTCGCGCCCGTTCCGTCCATCCCGACCACGGACGGAAACCACCTGGCCCTCATCAAGAAAACTATCGGCAAGGGTCACTGATTCACTCAACAGTCCGCCAGGATTGTTCCGCAGGTCCAGAACATAACCCTTCAATTTCGGTCCGATCTCCGCCCGCAGAGCCTCAATGGCTTCGACGGTGCCTTCGTCCGTGGTTTGCGAGAATCGGCTGACGCGGATATAGCCGATATCCCCCTCGGCCCGCCATTTGACCGCCTTCACATGCACGATGTCGCGCCTCAAGGTCACATCGAAAACATCGTTTTCGCCACGCAGAACCGTCAGTCTGATGGAGGTACCCGGTTTGCCGCGCATCACCCGAACCGCATCGGTCAGCTTCTTACCTTTGACTGCTTTGCCATCCAGATGGGTGATCAGGTCGTTGGCTTTCAGGCCGGCCCGAAAAGCAGGTGTATCATCGATCGGTGAAATAACCTTCACCGCACCGCTTTCCTTGTCCAGAGTTACCAAAATCCCAAGCCCGCCAAATTGACCTTGGGTGGTCACCTGCATTTCCTTGAATTCCTGCGGGTTCAGATAGCTGGAATGGGGATCCAGCTTTTCCATCATCGCATCCAGCGCCGCTTCGACCAAATGCCGATCCGTCTGCTCCTTGCCCTCTTCGGGTTTGTAGAGACGCAGGCCTTCGATGGCGGCATCGATCAGGTCCGCGTCCACCACGGGCTGAACATACTGAGTGCGGACCTTGGAGAAAGCATTGCGGAAATGTTCAAGCTGCTGAGGGTTGTCCGTCGTGGAGACTTCCAGGTAGACGTCTTGGAAGCGGGACAACTCTTTTTCCGCTTCCGAACCCAGGTCATCGAACAGGCGCCCCAGACCAAAAACGGCTTGGGCCGAATTCGCCCCGACACATCCCGCCAACACATGGGTCAACAGGCCACCGATGAGGAACCCGACGACCAGCAGTCCAGACCGATAGGCTAGGTTTCCGGCTCGCCCGGATCTGAGGGAAAAACGTTGTGCCACCGGTCAACCGTCGGCCGTGATGATTTCGGTCAGCTCCGCCAACACCTTTTCGGCATCATCGTTTTCCACCTGACAGGTTCCCGCCGCTTCGTGGCCGCCTCCGCCATATTTCAATGCCAATTCACCCACGTTTGTCTTGGAGCCACGGTCAATAACCGATTTACCGATGGCGAACACGGTATTGAGCTTTTGCAGCCCCCAAATCACATGAATCGAGATATTGATCTGCGGATAGAGCGCATAGATCAAGAACCGGTTGCCGGCGAAAATAATCTCCTCGCCGCGCAGGTCCAGCACGGCCAGATTGCCATGCACGGTTGTGCAGCGCTTAATCTGATCTTCGAACTGGCTTTGGTGCTCTTCGTACAGCTCCACCCGCTCCCGGACATCGGGCAGCGCCATGATCTCGTCGATGGTGTGATTGCGGCAATAGTCGATCAATTCCATCATCAACTGGTAATTGGAAATACGAAATTCCTTGAACCGCCCCAGGCCGGTGCGTGCGTCCATTAGGAAATTGAGCAGTTCCCAGCCACCCGGCTCACGGATTTCCGCCTCGGTGAACTGAGCCGAGTCGCCCTTGTCCACGGCCTCCATCAGATCCGGTGCCACATTGGGGAAGCCCTCGGGACCCTTGAAATGGTCATAAACCACCCGCGCCGCCGAGGGAGCATGGGGACTGACAATATAGTTTTCGGGAATGGCTTCGAGACGCAGAGTCTCGCTGAAATGATGGTCGAATGCCAGATGCACCCTGGGGTCATAGGGCAAGTTGGTTGTGATATCCGTGCTGGCCAACAACACCGTACCGTCCTGCACGTCTTTGGGATGGACGAACTTGATCTCGTCAACCATCTCCAGTTCCCGCAATAGCACCGCACAGACAAGACCGTCAAAATCGCTGCGCGTGACCAACCGATATTTAGCTTCCGACATGGAATGTTCTCCGAAGAATCCCGATTGCGTTAACTTTAAGTGCTTCTGTCGCCGGAGGAAAGCCTTCTCGCGGCAATCAGAAACTCCTTATTGCCCTCGGGCCCCTTGATGGGGCTTTCGGTCACGCCGAGAACCGCCCATTCGGCCTGGCATTCAATCCAGTTTCGAATGCTTTCACAGACTTCTTCGTGCAGGGCTGAGTCCCGCACGACACCGCCCTTCCCGACCCGCTCGCGCCCCACTTCGAACTGCGGCTTGATCAGCGCCACCAGGACCGCGCCGCGGGCCGCCAGAGCCAAGGGAGCGGGCAGCAAAGTGCGCAGCCCGATGAAACTGGCGTCGCAGACAATCAGGTCGATCGGTTCGGGGATCATCTCCGAAGTCAGGTAGCGGGCATTGGTGCGTTCCATGACCACCACCCGCGAGTCGGTACGCAGCTTTTTGGCCAATTGCCGGTGGCCCACATCTACCGCATAGACCTTGGTCGCGCCGTTGTTCAGCAACACATCGGTGAAGCCGCCAGTGGAAGCGCCCAGGTCGAGGCCGGTCTTGCCGGTCGGATCGATGCCAAACTCGGACAGGCCCTTGGCCAGTTTCAGCCCGCCACGCGAGACCCAGGGGTGATCCTGGCCATTGATATCGATAGGGATATCGGTGCGTACCTGCTGGCCCGGCTTGCCCAGGCGCTTACTCTCGGAGGTGACGCAGCCCGCCATGATCAAGGCCTGAGCCTTGCTCCGGCTTTCCACCAGACCGCGATCAACCAACAGCTGATCGAGGCGCATTTTCGGATTGGCCATGACCGCCTCACTTGATGAGGATCTGGGCCTCAGCCCCCCTGCGCCACCGTCGTCACTTCGATGCCCAGGGCGGCCAGGGCGGTGCCGACCATGGCACCGGCGCTCAGTCCGGCCCGGTCGTACTGCTTGGCCGGGTCGTCGTGATCCATATAGGTATCGGGCAGCACCAGCGGGCGGAACTTCAGATGCCCAGTATCCAGCAGGCCCGCATGGGCCAGATACTGAGCGACATAGGAGCCGAAACCGCCGACCGAGCCCTCTTCCACGGTGATCAGCACTTCGTGGTTGGTGGCCAGACGATGAACCAGGTCTTCGTCCAAGGGTTTGGCGAAGCGGGCATCGGCGACCGTTGTGGTCAGGCCACGCGCCGCCAGTTCTTCCGCCGCCGACAAGGCTTCGGCCAGACGGGTACCCAGGGAGAGGATGGCCACCTTGGTGCCTTCCTTCATCACCCGCCCCCGACCGATTTCCAGGATTTCGCTGCCCACCGGCATGTCCACACCGACCCCTTCGCCGCGCGGATAGCGGAAGGCGATGGGGCCTTCGTCATAGGCTGCCGCCGTGGCCACCATGCGATCCAGGTCGGCTTCGTCCGCCGCCGCCATGATGGTCATATTCGGGATACAGCCCAGATAGGCCACATCAAACGCGCCCGCGTGGGTGGCGCCGTCGGCCCCCACCAGCCCGGCCCGGTCGATGGGGAAACGCACCGGTAAATTCTGTAGAGCCACGTCATGGACCACCTGGTCATAGGCCCGCTGCAAGAAAGTGGAATAGATGGCACAGAAGGGCTTCAGCCCCTCGCAGGCCAACCCGGCGGAGAAGGTCACCGCATGCTGTTCGGCAATGCCCACGTCAAAAAAGCGCTTGGGATAGAGCTCGGCGAACTTGTCCACGCCGGTCCCAGCAGGCATGGCGGCGGTTACCGCGACAATCTTGCCGTCATTTTCCGCCTCGCGCACCAGGGCATTGCCGAATACCTTGGTATAGGCGGGGGCATTGGATACGGCCTTGATGGGCTCGCCGGTCACCACATTGAAACGGCCCACGCCGTGATACTTGTCGCGGGCTTCCTCGGCGGGTTGATAGCCCTTGCCTTTTTGAGTCACCACATGGACCAGCACCGGCCCCGGGCTATCTTCGAATTCGGCGTCTCGGACGTTTTTCAGCACCGGCAGAAGGTGTTCCAGATTGTGGCCGTCGATGGGGCCCACGTAATAGAATCCCAATTCCTCGAACAAGGTACCGCCGGTGACGAAGCCACGGGCATATTCATCGGCGCGCCGGGCGGCGGCTTCCAATGTACGGGGCAGATAGCGGGTCACTTCCTTGGCCAGGCTGCGCAGGCTGAGGAACGACTTGGAGGACACCACCCGAGACAGATAGGCGCTCATGGCGCCGACGGGCGGGGCAATGGACATATCGTTGTCGTTGAGAATGACCACCATGCGTGAGCGTTCGTATCCGGCGTTGTTCATGGCCTCATAGGCCATGCCGGCGCTCATGGAGCCGTCACCGATGACCGAGACCACGTGATTGTCGGCCTCTTTGATATCGCGCCCGACCGCCATGCCCAAACCGGCGGAAATGGATGTGGAGCTATGGCCGGTGCCAAAGGGGTCATATTCGGACTCGGTGCGCTTGACGAACCCGGAGAGTCCACCGCCTTGCCGCATGGTCGCCATCCGATGACGCCGTCCAGTGAGAATTTTGTGCGGATAGGCCTGATGCCCCACGTCCCAGATCAGCTTGTCGCGCGGTGTATCGAATACATGATGCAGGGCAACGGTCAGTTCCACCACACCCAGGCTGGCCCCCAGATGGCCACCGGTGACCGAAACATGTCGCACGATATCCGAACGGATTTCCGCCGACAGTTCGATCAACTGTTCGAGATCCAAATCCTTCAGATCGTCGGGCGACTGAATGGCATCCAACAGCGGTGTGGGGGCGTCCACGTTCAAAATACTGGTCCTTAGTTCCGCGCTCTCACGTCGAGCGTTCAACAACGAAGCGGGCGAGGTCCCGCAAAGGGTCTGCCTTTTCCCCGAACATTTCAAGGTGTTTAGCTGCCTGGTCGGCCAGCATGTCGGCCTGTTCCCGGGCCCGCCCTATGCCCAGCAGGGACACAAAGGTGGCTTTTCCGGCATCCGCGTCCTTATGGACCCGCTTGCCCACGGCAGCCTCGTCGCCGGTCTCATCAAGCAAATCGTCGGCAATTTGGAAGGCCAATCCCAAATCATGGGCATAGGCAATCAGTGCCTGCCGGGCGGCCTCGGGGGCCTTGCCCAGGATCGCCCCAGATTCGCAGGAAACGCGGATCAATGCCCCGGTTTTCATGCGTTGCAAACGGGTGATGGCGGGAATATCCAGATCGTTGTCCTCGGCCCACAAATCAATCATCTGGCCGCCAACCATGCCTTCAACACCGGAAGCCCGGGCCAGAGCCACCACCAGAGCGGCGCGTACCGCCGGGTCGGAATGGGTATCCTCGTCCGCCAGCACCTCGAAGGCCTGGGTCAACAGGGCGTCACCGACAAGAATTGCCGTCGCTTCGTCATATTGTTTGTGGCAGGTCGGACGCCCACGCCGCAGGTCGTCGTCGTCCATGGCGGGCAGATCGTCATGGACCAGGGAATAACAATGCACCATCTCGATCGCCGCCCCGGTGCGCAGGGCGGATCGCTCCGAGACATTGAACAGCTTCGCGCCCTGGACCGCCAAAAATGGCCGGATCCGTTTGCCGCCGCCCAAGGTGGCGTAGCGCATGGCCTCGATCAGCCGGTTTTCCGGCCCATCGGCGGCGGCCAACAGGTGATCGAGCATCTGCTCGATGGCGTCAGCGGTTTGAACCATGGTTTGTGAAAGGGTCATCGTTCGATTCCGCTCAATCCAATTCCGCCGGTTCGCTCGCCAAGCTCCCGTCCGGGCGTTGGACGATGCGGTCGATGCGAATGCGGGCCTCGCTGAGCTTTGCCTCGCAGTGACGTTTGAGATTGCTGCCGCGCTGATAGGCGTCGATGGCCTCGTCCAGCTTACCCTTCCCTTCTTCCAAGGTGCGGACGATGGTCTCCAATTCGGCCAGGGCTTCTTCGAAGCTCAGGCGCGTGATGTCGTCCGGCATGGTGCTGTCCGTATCGGTCATGAGTCTCTGTTCCGCTTATAAGGCGCGGCAGTCTAGTGCCGCCTTTTCGCACACGCAAGAAAAACGAAGGGCGGAGCCTGAGCCCCGCCCCGTTTGCCGTTGGATTTGCAAGATCTACTGGCTGGCGGCCGGTGCCGCCGCCTGGGTCGCCGGAGCAACCGCGTAGGGGTAGCCATATCCATAGCCATAGGCCGGATATCCGTAGCCGTATCCACCATAGTATGGATAGCCGCCATAGGCCGGATACCCGCCATAGGCCGGATACCCGCCATAATACGGATAGCCACCGTAGCCGTAGCCGGGATAACCGCCCCAGCCGTAGCCGGGATAACCACCCCAAGGACCACCGCCCCAGCCGTCATCGAACGGCCACCAGAACGCCTGAGAATCTTTTGTCGGAATAGCGGATACCGCCAAGGCCAAAACCAAAGCGCCCAGCAGCATACGGAATTTCATCATGATGGACCCTCCCTTTAGATCAAGATCGCGCCCCGCACCCTCCGCACGAGGCACGCGTTACTCCAGACCTGGGAACTATATCAGATTATGCTAATGTGGTCAAAAGTCACCTTGGGTTTTTTCCACATTTGAACGGATCAATGGCCCATCAAGGCGCTGACATGAGCCGCCACGCCGCCTGCCAGCCCGGTCAGGTCATACCCGCCTTCCAAAACCGAGACGGCCCGTCCGTCGCAACAATCATCGGCGATGGTGAGCAGGCCTTCAGTCACCCAGCCGAAATCCTCGTCCTGGAGTCGCAGATAGGCCAGCGGATCCTTGGCATGGGCATCGAACCCGGCCGAGATGATCAACAGGTCGGGCTTCCATTGGCGTATTTTTGGAAAGATGACGTCTTCATAGGCGCGGCGGAAGTCCTCCGAACCGCTGCCTGGATCCAGCGGATGATTGCAGACGTTGTCATGCTTACCCCGGTCGCTGGTGGCGCCGGTGCCCGGATAGGCGCCCGCCTGATGGGTCGAGGCATAAAGCATGTAAGGATAGTTCTCGCAAATGGCCTGGGTGCCATTGCCATGATGCACGTCGAAATCCACCACCGCCACCCGCTCGGCGCCGCAGGACTCATGGGCATGCAGCGCGCCGATGGCCGCATTGGCAAAGAAACAAAAGCCCATGGCATGCTCCGGCTCCGCATGGTGCCCCGGCGGACGCACGCCGCAAAAAGCGTTGCGCGCCTTGCCCGCCATCACCTGTTCCACCGCATCGATCATCGCCCCGGCGGAACGCAAAGCCGCTTCGGGGGTATGGGGACAAAGCGCCGTGTCGGGATCCAAATGCCGGTGCCCCTGGGCCGGAACATTCTCCAAAATATCGTCCACATACCAATCCGGATGCACCTTCTCGATCAGTGCCCGATCGGCCCGGGGCGCTTCGACCCGGTGTAGATGCAGATAGGCTTCGCCTTCCAATATGCGATTAATGGCCCGTAGCCGGTCCGGCCGTTCCGGGTGCCCTGCCCCCATTTCATGATCCAGGCAAGCAGGATGGGTGTAATACAGGGTCGACATGGTGGGGCTCCTCGGACCGGCAATGGATTTGGTAACGCAAAGTAACAGGCCGTTGCACCATGACGCCAGACCCCTTACACAATAAATGAGTTGTTCTGGCGGGATTGGCTCCCGATATGCAGGGAAAGTCCAGCCACCCTTTTTGACCAATAGATAAAGATATGACATGCGCTCTTTTTCGTTGATCGTCGCGACCCTGTCCTTGCTCGTCCTCACCGGTGCCGCGTCGGCCCAGGAAAAGGCCAAGGCGGGTGCCAAGAAATCCCGCGCTACCTTGGTCAGCGTGGATATGGTGCGCAAAGAACCACTCACACAGACCGTGCCGGTGCTGGGGCGCTTGATCTCCAGCCGCATCGGGGTGGTTTCGGCCCGCACCGATGGTCCGCTGGTCGCCTTTCGCGTTCAGGTCGGAGATCGGGTGGAATCGGGTCAGGTGATTGCCGTTCTGGACGCCGAGCGGGCCAAGCTCGAACTCACCCTCCGCCGCACCGAAGTGGCCCAGGCCGAAGCCGCCAAGCGAACCTCGCAAGCCCAGGCCGCCTTGCTGCGTCAGGAGCTCAAACGGCTGGAAAACCTGAAAAAGTCAGCCGCCTTCAGTCAGGCCCGCCTGGACGACAAGAAACAAGAAGTGCATGCCGCTCAATCGGCGGTGGCCGAGGCCCAGGCCAGCATCGCCCGCAGCCGGGCGGCCCTGAGCACCATCGAGGTGGATATCCGTGACAGCGAAATCCGCGCGCCCTATGCCGGTGTGGTCACCGAACGCCATACGGAACTGGGCGCTTGGGTCAAGACCGGCGAAGCGGTGGTCTCGTTGATCGATGATCGCAATCTGGAAATCGAGATCGATGTGCCATCCAGCCGGATCGATGGATTGCCCCAAGGCCGGGAACTGCGCTTCGACATGGGTAGCCACAGCGATTTGATGGCCCGGATCCGCGCCGTCATCCCCCGGGAAAACCCGCTGACCCGTACCCGCGCCGTGCGCCTGACCCCAGACTTCAACGATGACCAAATGAAAGGCCTTGCCGCGGGGCAGAGCCTCACTTTGCATATACCGGTGGGGGCCACCCGCGATGTGGTTACGGTCCACAAGGATGCGGTGGTCATGCGCAAAGGCAAGAACCTGGTCTATGTGGCCAAGGACGGCAAAGCGGAAAGCCGCAACGTGGACCTGGGCGTATCTGCCGGGACCCGCTTCGAGGTTCTGTCAGGATTGGAACCCGGTGACAAAGTCGTGACCCGTGGCAACGAGCGCCTACGCGATGGTCAGGCCATCCGTGCCAATGGCAACCCGGCCAAAGGCATGGCCGAGACAATGCCAAAACCGAAAGGCTGATCGCATGGATTTGATCCGCACATCCATTCATCGCCCCATCGCCGTGGTGGCGGCGGTATTGATGGTGGTGCTGTTTGGCATGGTTGCCTTGCAGACCATTCCCATCCAGCTCATTCCCGACGTCAACAAGCCTTTGATCACCGTCGACACCCGCTGGCCCGGCGCCGCTCCGGCGGAAGTGGAACGGGAAATCGTCAACCGGCAGGAAGAAGTGCTGCGCGGCCTTGAGGGTCTGGATGAAATGACCAGCCGCTCGCGCACCGGTCGTGCCACGGTGCGCCTGGAGTTCGCCATCGCCACGGACATGGACAAGGCCCTGCTGCTGGTCTCCAACCGCCTTGACCGGGTCAATGGCTACCCCGAGGAGGTGGACGAGCCCACTTTGGATACGGCAGGCAGCGAAGACAGCCCGATTGCCTGGTTCGGACTGACCCGCCTGCCGGGCAACGATAAGCCGATCCATACCTTCGGCGACTATGTGGAAAACGTCATCCAGGATCGCATCGAACGGGTGCCCGGCGTTTCCAGGGTCAATGTCTACGGTGGCAGCTCGGGGCGCATGGAAGTGGTCATCGATCCGGCGGCCATGGCCCGGTACGGCCTGACCGTGCCAAAAGTGGTCACCGCGCTGCGCCAGGCCAACGTTTCGGTCTCGGCGGGGTCCGTGGACGAAGGCAAGCGACGCTACGTGGTGCGCTCTGAAGCCGAATTCACCTCGTTGGATCATGTGCGCCAGGTCCTGCTCCGCACCAACAGCAATGCCACCACCGGGCAGGTGGCACGGGTCACCGTCGGCGATATCGCCGAGGTCCGCTTCGGTCATGCGGAACGGGGCGCCACCATCCGTCGCATGGGCCAACCGGCCATGGGCATCAATGCCGTCCGCGAAACCGGCGCCAACGTTATCGAGACCATGGCCGGGATCCGCGAAGCAGTGACCGAGTTGAACAAAGGTCCCCTGCCCCGTGCCGGTCTGCACCTGCGACAGATCTACGACGAGACCTTTTACATCGAGTCCGCCATCGACTTGGTGAAACAGAATATCTGGATCGGCGGCAGTCTGGCGGCGGTGATCCTGATGCTGTTCCTGCGCTCCTGGGCGGCGACTTTGATCATCACTCTGGCCATCCCGGTTTCGGTGATTGGTTCGTTTGTCGCCATGGCCGCCATGGGCCGTTCCATCAACGTCATTTCCCTGGCCGGGATCGCCTTCGCCGTGGGCATGGTAGTGGATGCCGCCATCGTGGTGCTGGAGAACATCTATCGCTTGCGTCAGGAAGGCAAGCCGAGACGGGTCGCCGCCTACCAGGGCGCCAAGCAGGTCTGGGGCGCGGTGCTTGTCTCGGCCCTGACCACGGTCATGGTGTTCATCCCCCTGCTGACCCTGGACCTGGAAGTGGGCCAGTTGTTCCGCGATATCGCCGTGGCCATCTCAGTAGCCGTGATGCTGTCTTTGGTCGTTGCGGTCAGCGTTATTCCCGCGCTGGCGAAATCGTTGTTACGGCAACCAGCGAAAGAGATGGGCAATGAAAACCGCCATATCCCCCTGATCGACCCCGCGGCACGGATGTTCAGCCGGTTCGCGATCAATTCGACCCGCACGATCGTAGGAAACCGAGGCCTGTCCTTACTTGTCGTGGCTGCGGCCTGCGGACTGGGGGCCTTGGCAACCTGGGCCTTTCTGCCCAAGCTTGAATATCTGCCGGACGGCAATCGCAACCTGATTTTCGGCTCCATCCTGCCGCCGCCAGGCTACAACCTGGAAACCACCACCGCCGTCGCCAATGACATCGAGAGCGCGGTCAAACACCTATGGACCAACGACCCGACCGAAAAGGCGGCCGAAGGCGAGCCACCGAAGATGGACAATTTCTTCTTTGTCGCGGCCCGTACCTTTACCTTCGTCGGCGCCTCCTCCACCGAGGGCAGCCGGGTGCGCGAGCTGATCCCCATCCTCCGCGGTCCGGTGTTCAAGGAACCGGGAACCCTGGGCTTCATGCGCCAGCCATCGATTTTTGGGCGGACCATCGGCAGCGGCCGGACCGTGGATGTACAGATCACCGGCGCCAAGCTGGAAGAAGTGCTGGATGTGGCCCGCCGCGCCTTTGGCATGATCAATGGCATTCTACCCCGCAGCGAAGGTCATAGTGTCCGCCCACGTCCGGGCCTGGAACTGGGCGCGCCGGAGGTCCGTATTTATCCCGATCCGGTGCGCTTGGCCGACAACGGCGTCACCGCCCGGGAGTTCGGCGACACGGTGGATGCCTTCAATGACGGCCTGCGGGTGGCCGAGATCACCGTGGACGGGGAACGCATCGACCTGACCCTGATGGGACCGGAAAACCGCATCACCCAGACCCAGGGCATCGAAGGCCTGCCCATTGTCACCGCTTCGGGCACCATTCTGCCTCTGTCCTCCCTGGCCGATGTGACCGTCACCACCGGGCCCATCGAGATCCGCCACCAGGAACGCGAACGGGTTGTCATCCTGCAAGTCAATCCGTCCCGTGACATCCCGCTGGAAACGGCCATGCAGGTGATCGACGAAGAGGTTCTGAGCAAGCTGCGGCAACAGGGCATGCCCGACGGGGTAAGGCTGCGGCTGGCGGGTACGGCGGACAAGCTGGTACAGACCTGGGACGCCATGGTCTGGCAACTGCTGATCGCCATCGCCATTGTCTATCTGGTCATGGCGGTGCTGTTCGAAAGCTTTGTCTATCCGCTGATCATATTGTTCTCGGTTCCCCTGGCCACGGCGGGCGGAATCGGGGGTCTGGCGCTGCTCAACACCTATGTTCAACAACCGTTGGACATGCTGACCATGCTCGGCTTCGTGATCCTTATTGGCATTGTGGTCAATAACGCTATCTTATTGGTGCATCAGACTCTTCACCATCTCCGTGATGAGGGTGTGGGAATTCATGAAGCGATCCTTGAAGCCACACGCAATCGCATTCGACCCATATTCATGTCCACTTTGACATCGGTTTTCGGCATGCTGCCACTGGTGCTGTTCCCCGGTGCCGGATCGGAACTCTATCGCGGATTGGGATCGGTGGTTTTGGGGGGATTGGCCCTGTCCGCGATCCTCACCTTGTTGATCATTCCGCCACTACTGACCCTTGTGGTGGGCACCGTGGAAGCCCGCCGGTTGGCTCGTCGGCGGCGGCGCTCGGCGCGTATTGCCGCCAAGAAGGCCGCAGAATCCCCTATGGAAAGCACCTGACCGCCAGGCCGCCAGAAAATCATTACGGTTTTTTGCAAAGCACAAAGACCCGAGGAGTCCAACGCAGAAGGAAGGGATAGATTCTCTTGGAATTCTTCCATTTTTGCTCACGTTATCTTCGAAATCGAAACTGATACCTTGTTGCACCGCACATCATTTTTGAAAAAAAGATTTTGAATTCCATTTTCGTTCATATATTCTAAAAAAATAAAGTGGTAGCTGGCGATAGACCGGTCCCACGCCATAAAATCTAAAAAAACCCAACAGGAAAAACTAGAGGAACCCTGGGAGATGGACCTGGAAATTTTTCAGAACAATGTGAGACAGGCAAGTGAATTGCTCAAAGCCATGAGCAATCCACATCGTCTTCTCGTTCTATGCCAGTTGGCGAGCGGTGAGAAATCCGTTGGTCAATTGGAAACAGTGGTTGGACTCAAGCAGTCGGCTCTGTCACAGCACCTGGCGCGTTTGCGGCGCGACCGATTGGTCCAAGCCCGCCGGAGCGCTCAGAACGTTTATTATTCCCTTGAAGGAGAAGAGGCCAGTTCCGTCATTGAAACGCTCTATGGCCTTTATTGTGGACCGGCGGAAGCCATGGCCGCAGACAGTGAGCAGGAAGCCGACAGCGCCGCCTGCCCCGCTCCGAACGCGACCGCGCACG
The DNA here is from genome assembly GCF_000968135.1 of Magnetospira sp. QH-2. Lineage (NCBI taxonomy): Bacteria > Pseudomonadati > Pseudomonadota > Alphaproteobacteria > Rhodospirillales > Thalassospiraceae > Magnetospira > Magnetospira sp. QH-2. The sequence continues at coordinate 2,306,510 of NZ_FO538765.1, forward strand.
CCGCCTAAGGCATTTAGCGGAATGGTCTTTGACCTTTGGCGAGTTCGCAAGAACCCACCAAAGGTTTTCGGCTGTCCTTAAGCTGCTATTAGACGTTCCACATCCGCCAAAAATGCGTCCATCGGGATCGGCTTTTGGAATAGGACGTCCACGCCCTCCAAGGCCCCCCGCTCAACAAGGCGAGACATGGCTTTGTAACCAGTTAAGACTATGATCTTGGTGTCGGGGCACTCCTGCTTTAGCCGCCGCACCACCATGGCGCCATTTCCGCCGGGCATGACGATATCGGCGACCACCAGATCAAAGCACTGGGCCTCAATCCGATCCATTGCCTCGCCTCCGCTATGGGCGACCACGGTCTCATGCCCGACCGAAACAATCATTTCCCGGATCATCTCACAGAATTGAAAGTCATCATCTATGATCAATACGCGGGCCAAGACCATTTCCTTTTTGACTTTTTGCAGTCCATAGGCGTGCGTACGTCAGTCGTCCAACTGACCTTGCTGCACGATCCATTTGAGCTCTTCCTTGATGATTTCCACATGCGGCGCATCCTTGACCCGCAGGACTTCGGAAATCACGTGGCAACGCGTCGCCGTGGACAATCGGTCGAAATTCTCCAAAAACAAAAACTTGATCCCTGGACGGATGGTTGGCGACAGCAACAGGCTTGCCACCAGTTTGCGCCGTACATCGTGGCGCAAATTACCCGCTTCGGTCAGTTCGAAGAACTCACGCACAAACTGCCGGGGAGCGATCACCCCTTCCAACAGGGCCTGCAGGTTCTGCCGCAAGGCCGTGGAATACTGTTTGCGGGTCTGAATAATCATATGAGAAGCATGGCGCCGCACCGCCGCGATGGCGCCCGGATTGAAGGCACTATCGGTAATCAGATCGACGCATTTCTTGACTCCGGGATGTCGACTGGTCTCGCCGACCAATTGCAGCACCCCATTCACCAGCTTGGTGTCTTTGCCCTGAGGCCCCAATCGAGCCGCTGCGGCGAGGGCCATGGGGTTCTCCGGGTCACGGGTCGCCATCATGGCCAACGGCAAGGGATCTTCCAGGCCTGACAAGCCCACTTGCTCGTTGAGCAAGAATTCCGGCATCAAGATACGATCCTCTTCCCCGGGTAGGCATAGTGGTTGCCCTGTCTTGTAGCGCTGCTTGATCTCCCCGGCGAGCTTGACGCTTTCGGTGGAGATTGTCAGCGCCGGACGCTTCATTTCAGCAACCTTTTTCTTCAGCGGTGCCGCTGCTTTCGTGGTCATTGTCCGCCCCGATCCCAAGTCTCTATATGCTGTACCGTTCATCCCAACAAAAAGTGCCGGACCGACTTCCGCCCGCGCCCCTCTTGCCTGATGACCTGCTTTATTGGTCGGTTCAATTATGCGGTGGTAGCCGGTTAATAAACCTTCAAAGCTCATCTAATCCCCAAACCGGCGGAGAACAAGCTCTTTCGCTGTTGCAAGAATGACTCACTTTCCGGCTTTTTTCCACCCTATCGTTTTCAATCCCCCAATTGCCTCGAACCGCACCGAGGTGAATCGGGTTTTGGTAGGCATCCGCCACCCCCTTGATGTGACTCTTGTTTTCACCAATGTTCACGAATTGATTCAGTGAAAAATTAGTGTTTTCAAATTGTCCATTGCTGAAATTTCAGTATTTCCAGGTCAATAGGCATGAAATCGATATTTGACAGAGCCCAAATACGCTTCTAACAATAATCGTGCTTGGCAAATCGAACGTGTGCTTGGGATACAAATAACAAAAAACATTATGAATTTCTGAAATACGACGATAGTTCAATAATTCTGATAAGGAATAATTGTCGTCACCAAAGGTCACACCGGCAGGTTTGCGCATCGAAGTCTTTGCGAAACGACCATCAGGGAACCAATGGGATGGCTGCCAAACAACCGCCGAAACTTGATCGCTTCCATATTTCCTATCGATTGGCCGATGACCGAACCTCATTTAGAAGCCTGACGCTCCACGCTTCCGATCGAGAACAGGCTCTGCGCCTTGCTCATCGGCAATTGGGGGCGGTATCGGTCATCGCGATCGAGAGCAGCGACGAAACGCCGCCGGCAGCCCGCTTCATTCATGGGCAATTCCTGGCTCAAGACTCAAAAGACGAAGGATTGTTGTACGGCCTGTGCAGCTAATATGCGCATCGGCATCGACCTGGGCGGCACCAAGATCGAAGGGATCGCTCTGGATGACCAGGGACGGGAACTCCTCCGGGACCGCATTTCCACCCCAGCCGGAGATTATCAAGGCACCCTGAGTGCGGTCATTCAACTGGTGGAAACCATTGAAAGAAAAACCGGACAGCAAGGGTCCGTGGGTGTCGGCATCCCCGGCACAATCTCTCCTGTCACGGGCCTGATCAAAAACGCCAATTCAACCTGCCTTATCGGCCATCCCTTGGACCGGGACCTGTCCAAAGGTCTCAATCGTCCGGTCAATCTGGCCAACGACGCCAATTGCTTTGCCGTGTCTGAGGCCATGGATGGCGCGGGAGAGGGCTATCAGGTGGTATTCGGCGTGATCCTTGGCACCGGCGTGGGCGGCGGCCTGGTTTTCAACCACCAAGCTCATGTGGGACCCAATGCCATTGGCGGAGAATGGGGCCACAACCCCCTGCCCTGGCCCACCGACGATGAACGGCCCGGCCCGCCCTGCTATTGCGGCAAAAGAGGCTGTATTGAGACTCATTTGTCTGGGCCGGGTTTCGCGGGGGACTATCGACGCCGCGCGGGGGCCGACCAGACCGTGCAAGGCGCCCTGGAAATCTGCCAGCGGATCAAGGACGGCGACCCAGCGGCCCAACAAGCCATGCAGACCTATGAACACCGCCTCGCGCGCGCTCTTGCCGGGGTCATCAATATAATCGACCCGGACATTATCGTGCTGGGGGGTGGCCTATCCAATATTGATCGATTGTACAACAACGTCCCGAAGCTGTGGCAAGATTGGGTATTCTCCGACCACGCCGACACGCCTTTGCGAAAGAACCGCCATGGCGATTCAAGCGGCGTCCGGGGCGCTGCATGGCTGTGGCCGTCGGCAGGCTAACACCCCTCGTCGGGGAGCAATTCCAACTGCATCAGGACACCGCGAATAGCAAAATCGCCGAAATCCTGAACCAGGGATTCAGCGATCCCGTCGGGCCTGTAATGGGCGGAGAGTTCCACCACCGGCAGGGGCTCGCCACTCGCGGGATCAAAATAGGCCATATGAATGGGGGTCACCGGAAGCGGTGTCAATCCGGCCCCCTCCAGCAAAGAGCCCGCTCCCTTGTCAGACGGTTTCGAGCCGGAGATCATTGCCGACACTTGCATGGCCCCACCTTGATCGGCCCCATCGAACAATGGAACCGCCATCATCCTTTTTCCGTCGCGTGCTGCCTTTAGAAGCTCGATCAGGTGGCGGCTGGGAAACAGGGTACCGGGCGGCAGATCAAAATAGGCCTCTTCCGGCTGGGTAAAAACCACTTGGCGGTTGTCAGCCTCCAACGTCGCTTCTCCGCGCATCAAACTGATCACCGCGCCATTGTCCACTTCGCGGCCCCAAAAACGATAGTGGGTACCATCACGGGCTTCCCAACTCGTCAAGGACCAGAGATTCTCCTCCAGCCCCCCATCCGCATCACCAAGGATCAATCGACTGCGGTTCTCGGTAGACCAGCCGTCACAACGGCTTTGGAAGCGGTAAAAAAAGATCCCGGTGGCCTGGACAACCCCCGAGCCTTCTCGGGATTCCAGCAACGACACATCATATAACGCCCGGTGCGACACCAAGCCCTGCGCGCGCGCGGTGGCGTCGCCCCAGACGAGGACGATCAGAAGGATACCAAAGAGGCCGCGCAGCAAGAACATCATGGACCGGTTCGAAGTTCATCATGAATGGGCCTCGAAATTGGACCTAATTGGTCGCCCTGTCCATGGGGCATGTCTTGCCGGGTAGGGAAATATCTGCCGGGTGAACTGGGCAAATAGTGCCTCTCGAGCCTTCCTATCCTCGCCATGAACAAATATATCGCTTTCGATTCAATCCTCTGAAAGCTGGCACGGTCCCTGCTTGGAGAGTGTTGGTAATCCCTCTCTCCCGGGTTCGCTCCCGCAACGTGAATGGAAGAATACCATGAACGCTCAATTCGGACTGCCCATCAAGACGGCCAATGACGAACCGGAACACGATCTGGTCAGCCATATCACCCATTTGATTTACTGGCTGAGCGATGATGTATCCCCTGCCTCCTCTCTCCGCGAAACCGGCTCGACCATTGATGCCGCCGAAGCAGCCCTGATCTCCGCCATGCAGGCGGCCAACCTAATTGCCGAGCAGAAAGCCCGGATTGCCAAGTTGGAAGAACAGGTGCTGACCGACGAGCTGACCCAACTGAGCAACCGGCGTGGCTTCTTGCGAGAAGTCCGCCGGATCCGCTCAGCAATGGACCGGTACGACGAACAAGGGTTGCTGCTGTTCATCGATCTGGATGGCTTCAAGCAGGTCAACGACACCTTCGGCCACGCCGCCGGAGACACCGTCCTGCAACGGGTTGCCGATGTGCTGCGTGACAGCGTGCGGCAATCGGATGTGGTCGCCCGTCTCGGTGGCGACGAATTCGTGGTGCTGCTTTCCCATGCCTCTCCCGAGGCGGCACGGACCAAGGCACGGGAGCTGGATCGCATTCTCAACGCTGCAAAGGCTTGGTGGCATGATCATCAAATTCCCATCCGGGCCAGCATCGGCATCCGTAAAGTGACCCGAAACTGCGCCATGGACAAGCTGCTGCGCGAGGCCGACAACGCCATGTACGCCAGCAAGCGGTCGCGATGTTCGAGCCTGCCCGCCTTGTCCCAGCCCTGACCGGTTATGAAAATCGAAATTCTGCCGCCGCTGCTCAGACCGGACCTCACCCCCCAGGAAACGAAATCCCGCGAGATTATCCCCGTCGGCCCCACTCAGCCGCTGGTGATTGACGGCGAGCGGGTAGACGTACAAGTCGCGACCCCGGAACCGTCAGGTCCACCCACCGCCCTGCAAAAGCTTGTGGGCAACCGGGATGTACGGGATCTTTCGCCCCGACAGATGGTGGATCTCAGCCTGGACCTCTATGCCGGGAACATTATTTCTTGGGATGAGTACACCCTGCTCGCCTTCCAGCCGGACCTGCATCCAGACTATGACGCCACGGTCGGTGCCTTGACCGGACGCCCGGCGGCCCCGGACACTCCCCGGGACTATGTCGCCCAATGGGAGGAAAAACTCGATTTCGAGATGAAGCACAACACCGATGATCGGGCGACCCTGGATAAGGTCGCCCACATCGTCACGGTGCTCAGGCAGATCGAAAACCCGACCAACCTGTCCATCTAAGAATTACTGAATGCGGACGTCCGCCACTTCGGCTCCGGCAGCTTTGGCCAGTTCCGTTTCGGAAACCACAGGCCAAGCTTCCTGCTCGAACCGGGCAGCCCAAAGATTTCGGACACCGGCCTTGACGATGCGGCTCCGTACTCTCTTTTGATCCGCTTCGCTGAAGCCAACCACCAAGCGATAGACCATGCCGCCATCCATGGGACGATGGACCACCACCGGACGCAAACCGGCCAGCTTGAGAGACTTGCTCGCCGCCTCTTCCATGGTGCCGTAGGACCCAATCACATAGACCAGTTCACTATTGACCAACCGCAGCGGCGGCTCATCGGTTTCGTGTACCGGAAGCCGGTCGGCCTTGGCGATCAGTGTCTGTTCGCTGACAGGGGCCACGGGCTTGGATTTGGGAAGCGGCAATCCGGCCAACAGGGTCTCGGTAGCGGAATACTGGCGCGCGGTCTCTTCATTTTTTTGGACCGGCCCAGCAGCGGTGACGAATGTCGCCAGATCTTCACCCGCGTCCTGTTCATCAGCTTCCGCGACCGGTGTTTCGGTCATCGCGGAGACAGCGCCCACCGGCGGCTGCTCACCCGTGGCCTTGGCCACTTCGACCGCCGCCACTTGAATTTCGTCGCTTGTATCGATGCAGATGTCGTCGCCCTTGATACCACGCCATACCGCGCAGTCCTGTTCGGTCACCGCCGACAGCATATGATCGCTCAGGGATTTCTCGGTCGCCAGATAGCTGATGCCGTCCACCGCCCATGTGGCGATACGAACCGACATGGGTAACGCACAGCCCCCGACCAATAATGGCAGGGCCAAAACAACGATTGCTTTTTTCATGGCCTCATCCTTCACAACGGAAACTATTGTGATTCCGCAACAATTTCCGATCCCCGTCTATTCTTTATGCCTGACTTTGAGGCTAGAGCGCAAGGGTTAACAAACGGCGAATAGACGCGACGGTCCACGCCCATGCCCCGTTTCCCCCATACTCAGGTAAGGTATCGCATGCCGATTCAGGCAGGGACCCGACGGAGCGTCAGTCTTCCGACGCGTCTTCACCCTCTTGTTTTTTCTTTACTTTCACCTTCGGCAACTGAGCCCGGATATGCAATTCTCGATAGCGGGTCTCATCAATGACAGCCGGCGCTCCCATCAACAAATCCTGTGCCTGTTGATTCATCGGAAATGCGATGACCTCGCGAATATTGGGCTCATCAGCCAGCAGCATGACCATGCGATCGATGCCCGGGGCACATCCGGCATGGGGCGGCGCCCCGAATTTAAAGGCATTGAGCATGCCGCCGAATTCCTTTTCCACCACCGCTTCGTCATACCCGGCGATATCGAAGGCCTTGACCATGATGTCCGGGCGATGGTTCCGCACCGCGCCCGAGGATAGCTCGATCCCGTTGCAGACGATATCATACTGATAAGCCAGGACATCCAACGGATCCATGGTCTCCAGAGCCTCCAGACCGCCTTGGGGCATGGAGAAGGGATTGTGGGAAAACTCGATTTTGCCGGTTTCCTCGTCCAGTTCGTACATGGGGAAATCGACCACCCAGCAGAACTTGAAACAACCTTTTTCGACCAAATCCAGATCCTCGCCGACCTTGGTCCGGGCGGCTGCGGCAAATGCCGCGAACTCCGACGGCACCCCGGCGACGAAAAATACCGCGTCGCCGTCCTTGAGACCCAGTTCGTCCCGAAGCGCGGCGGCCCGGTCCTGGCCGATGTTCTTGGCCACCGGTCCGGCACCCTCGCCGTCGCGGAAGAAAATATAGCCCAGGCCCGGCTGCCCCTCGGACTGGGCCCAGCTGTTCATGCGGTCGCAAAATGCCCGGCTGCCGCCGCCGACGGCGGGGATGGCATAGACCCGCACACGATCATTCTTCTCGATCATCCCGGCAAAGATCTTGAAGCCCGAGCCCCGGAAAGTCTCGGTGGCATCGCTCATCTCGATGGGATTGCGCAGGTCGGGCTTGTCGGTACCGTACTTCTGCATGGCCTCGCGGTAAGGTATGCGCGGGAACGGATGCTCGGTCACATGGCGGCCCTCGCCGAACTCCTCGAACACGCCGCTCAGTACCGGCTCGAGGATTTCAAACACGTCCTCCTGGGTGGCGAAGGACATCTCGAAGTCGAGCTGATAGAACTCGCCCGGCGAGCGGTCGGCACGGGCATCCTCGTCGCGGAAACAGGGCGCGATCTGGAAATACTTATCGAAACCGGCAACCATCAGCATCTGCTTGAACTGCTGCGGCGCCTGCGGCAGAGCATAGAACTGCCCCGGATGGATGCGCGACGGCACCAGATAGTCCCGCGCCCCTTCCGGCGACGAGGCGGTGAGAATCGGGGTCTGCATTTCCAGGAACCCGGAATCGGTCATGCGGCGGCGGATCGACGAGATGATCCGCGAGCGCAGCACGATATTGGCATGGACCTTTTCCCGGCGCAGGTCGATGAAGCGATACCGCAGCCGGGTTTCTTCCGGATACTCCGCCTCGCCGAAGACCTGCAAGGGCAGTTGCTCGGCCGGAGATTCGATGGTCATGGTCGCAACCTGCACCTCCACGTGGCCGGTGGGCAGGTTGGGATTGATGGTGTCCTCGGTGCGATCAACGACCTTTCCATCTACAATGATCACGCTTTCCGGGCGCATGGCCTCGGCCTGGGCAAACAGCGGGCTGGATACGTCGATGACACATTGGGTGACCCCGAAATGGTCGCGCAGGTCGATGAACAAGAGATTGCCGTGATCCCTTTTCCGATGCACCCAGCCCGACAGGCGGACCTCTTGTCCGGTGTTGTGGGGGCGCAATTCCCCGCAGTTGTGCGAGCGATAGGGATGCATGACTGTCTCCTGGAGGGGTATCTCGTTCATTAATCTGGGGCGCAAAACGCCATGGACCCGAGCCTTTGTCAAGGGATTGGCCCCCACAGGGGCCGAAAACATTTGAAATAGACCAACAACCCCCTCGACAAGTCCGTTTGGACTCTGCTATATGCCGGGCCTCCCCGTTGGGGGCTGTTAGCTCAGTTGGTAGAGCAGCTGACTCTTAATCAGCGGGTCGTGGGTTCGAATCCCTCACAGCCTACCATTTAGATCAAGGCCTTAGCATGGACGCTAGGGCCTTGTTTCTTTTGGGCCATAGCGAGCATTGCGATATCTCGAATTGATATGCCCTACTCGCCGAGGATCGAGACGGCGGCATGGCGAGGAAGCTTGAACGGCTTCCGCGGGAGGCTGGCTAGATCACGTCGTGTTTGATCGGATTCGATCAAACATGAAAAACGTGATCGATTCCAATAAGGTCGTGCGTGTCTAACGGGTCCGATTGGACCCGACACGCGCTAGATCACGTCGTGTTTGATCGGATTCGATCAAACACGAAAAACGTGATCGATTCCAATATGGTCGCGCGTGTCTAACGGGTCCGATTGGACCCGACACGCGCTCGTGTCAATCCACCCCCTTTGAGGCCTCCGCCCGAACCACAACCAGACCCTTGATCGGACCACGTTTGGAATGAGGGTGTCGATTTAGTCGACGAGATGTTTCCATTAGGTGACAGATTTGTTACAATCACCTCCCCCAACAAGAAAATCCCAACACATCCAGTGCTGGAATAGAAAAACATAGCGTACCAAACAAATAGCAGCACACAAGATTGCTGCTATGAAAATATGTATCTGAATTAAAAAGGCATAGAGAATGCTCAAGAAAATATTTCTTCCCGTCATATTTTCCATATTGGTTTATGGATTCTGGGTAAGTCCGAATTTCAAGGAAATCTCCGCTGGCGTATCCATATTCTTATTTGGAATGCTCTTCTTGGAAGAAGGGTTTAGGTCATTCACGGGTGGCCTATTAGAAAGCTTACTGAAAAAAACAACAGACAAGCTGTGGAAAAGCATAGGGTTTGGTATTGCCACCACTACCATAATGCAATCCAGCTCTCTTGTTTCTGTCATCACCATCTCTTTTCTTAGTGCTGGACTGATTGGCCTAACATCTGGTATCGGGATTATTTTTGGTGCCAATATCGGTACGACGACCGGCGCCTGGCTGGTAGCCGGTTTCGGGTTGAAGGTGAAGATCTCGGCTTATGCCATGCCCATGCTGGTATTCGGCATTATTCTCGTCTTTCAGCGCTCCCGTAGCCTCAAGGGAATCGGCTACATCCTGGCAGGGTTGGGTTTCCTTTTTCTCGGCATCCACCACATGAAAGAAGGCTTTGAAGCCTTCCGCCATACCATCGACCTGTCTTCGTTTGCCATTGAAGGCTATGCCGGGCTGCTCATCTATACCGGGATCGGCATCGCCGCGACCGTCATCATGCAGTCAAGCCATGCCACCTTGGTACTAATTCTAACCGCATTGTCCGCACAACAGATCAGCTATGAAAACGCCTTGGCCTTGGCTATTGGCGCGAATATCGGCACAACAATTACCGCCATCATCGGTGCAATGAGCGCCAACTACCAAGGTAAACGATTGGCCGGGGCTCATCTGATGTTCAATCTCGTGACCGGCATGGTCGCGATCATCTTTATCCACCAGCTTGTCATTGCGGTGGAGTTCGTGGCCAACAATGTCGGTATCAGAGAGGACGATTACTCGCTCAAGCTGGCTGTTTTCCATACGATTTTCAATCTTCTCGGCGTGATCATCATGGTGCCGTTGATTGGGAAAATGGTGGCCTTTCTCGAGAAATCAATTACCGCGCCAGAACAGACGGTCGTGCAACCGCGCTACCTCAATGAGTCCGTGGAAGATTTTCCAGAAACCATGTTGGAAGCCGTCCGCAACGAGGCCATGCATCTTTATGACAATGCATTTGAAATCATGGCACACGGCCTCAATTTGCATCGACATGACATTTTGTCGGATGTGGACCTGGAAAAGAAATTGTCTTCCAGCAGGGAGGTCATCGACATTGAAATCGACGACGTCTATCTGACCAAGGTCAAAGCGCTATACTCGGCGATCATCGACTTCATCAGCCGCACGCAAACCCGCCTGCCCAACGAGTACGGCAATGAACTGTTCGAACTGCGTCACGTCTGTGGCACCATTGTTCAGTCGGTCAAGGAAGTGAAGCATCTGCGAAAAAACATGTCAGCCTATGCCAACTCCGACAACGAATTCATTCGCCGCGAGTACAATGGCATTCGCATTCAAATTGCGGAACTGCTGCGCATGATTCAGCAACTCCGCGACGGCCAAAATGAGGATGTGGATTCACTCGATCTGGATGAATTCAAGGTGGCGATCGCGGAAGAGAACATTGTCGTCAATGGCACCCTTGATGGATTGATTCGTGATGGGCGGATTACCTCCGGCATGGGGTCGTCGCTCATCAATGATATGAGTTATGCCAAGACCATCATTTGGAACCTGGCAGACCTGGCCGATAGCTTGTTTGGCAAGGATAGCCTTGATCAGCGTGAGGCCAAACTCCTCGTATCCCTGGACCAAGAAGAGGTTGATGAACTGGCATCTGAATCTGGTTCTGTGAATTAATTATGACGCTTCAGATTAATATCCCTTTGACCATCAAAGGGGTGTTAATCTGGTTCGGTCAAAACAAAGGGTGTCAAAATGAAAACTCAATCCTTGTTGGAATCACTGGGCAATGTGCTGAAGGACGATAAAAAGAAGCACAAGCAGATCGATTCCCTAAAAAAAGTATTGGCAAAACTGAAACACAAAAAGAATTCCCTACGGAAAAAGTCCGCCCAGGCCAGTGGTGTCGAGAAGAAAAAGATCGATAAAAAGCTTCATCTGATCCATGCCCAAAGAAAGAAAGGCCTCAAGGCTTTGAAACACCTGAAAAGCAAGAAATAGATTGCGTTTCGGATTTTAAAAAGCACAAGCAGGCTCTCCCTGCCTAGGGCACCTTTCGCCTCTGAACTACACCGAATTTGCCGGAGTCAGACCCTCCGCCGATCAATCACGCCAAACCTTGGATTTGGCTGTGTTGAAATGAGTCGGCATCGTAAGTACTGTGGAATCGTTGCCTTGGAAATCACGATCCTGCGAAATTAATCGTTTTGCTACCGCTGAATGCTGATCGTGCTTTGGCGGAAGGAGAGAAAGAACCATGGGAGTCTCAATCAACAAGAAACTCTTACCTGTTGAAGGACTCCAGGAGGTTTACGGGGTTGAATTGCCCATTGGGCTGAAGTTTCGCCAGTTGATTGTTACGGGGCCGCCAGGTTCCGGCAAAACATATATGATCAATAAACTGCACGGTTGGCCCAATGAGGGCTATATCGATATGACTCAGACCAATTGGTGGCGAGATCGTACGTTGGTGTATCGCCCCCGCGAGGTTCATTTGGGTTTGCCGTTCTTTGGTTTTTCGGAAGCTTTGACGGTTTTTGATCGGGAATGGCTGGAAAAGGGTGAGCAGCCCAAACTTGAAACAAACCGAATTATGATCCCTCCCCTCGGGCAAGGGTTGTTCCAGTCCAATTGGCGGGAACGCTATATTTTTGAATTTCTTCTGCCGTCTCCCGAAACAATACTGGCGTTCAGAATGTCCCGGAAAACTGATTCCTATCATACGGTTGATGACGATCTGAACCTGGAGATCATTCGGCGCCAGGTAAATACCTATGCGACCACGGCTCTGCACTTGCACCGAAGCAAAATGCAGGTCTATGTCCGCGAAACCCTCGATCACCCGCCCATGCGAATTGTCGAGGATGGTGAAGAAAGACCACCCGAATGGGCCATCAATGCGCCGGAGAAGGTGACGGATTACTTTGATCTGGGCAAAACCATCAAATCGATTCTGGGTCGTGATGGCGTGAAGTGGGTCGTGCCGGAAAAAGTGCCACAGGTCTTACATGGTGAATCACGGGTTGCCTATGATGGAAAACCCCTCGTGCTCAACCTGAACGGCATGGACGTTCATATTGTTCCAGAAATCCCCTATGGAGCGCGCCGCAAGCGGATCGAGAAAAACTGGGTTCTCATCAACGCCCAATCCGCCAAGAAGGGTGTGTATTCGTTTCTGCGCATCAAGGAAGGCGAGATACTTCTGCTGGGCCGTGGAAACGAAGAATGTGCCCAGGCGCTTGACCTGCCAAAAAAGGTCGCCAAGCGCCACCTGAATATCATCAATGAAAACGGCGACCTGATTCTGCGGGTTCTTGATGAAGAGTATGAAACAACTCTTTCGGCCCTCCATCGCAGCAAGGATGATTTCACCAATATCGGACGGCCCCTGGGCTCACGGGTCCGTGGTATCAATGTTGGCCGGCTCCAGGCCCTCCAGAGCGTTCGAGACCTGTATAAATGGCCCATGAAACCGCTGCCGCCGACCCCGGCCTTGGTGTTGCTCCGGGAAGTCATCGCCCAAATAGAGCAGGAGCCCTGCCAACCGAAAGATTCGAACGGACAGCCGGGAGCCGTTATCGAGTTGCCCTATGGCAAGACAACCGTGATCGTCGGCGATCTCCATGCACAAGTGGATAACCTGTTAAACGTCCTGAGCAGCATCAATATTCTGGACGGACTGGAGAATGATACCATTTCGCTCGTCATCTTGGGGGATGCGGTGCATTCCGAAGAAGATGGTGAGCTTGAAAATATGGATAGCTCCGTCCTGATCATGGATCTTATATTCAGCCTGATGCTCCGGTTTCCCAGCCGCGTATTCTACCTTCTTGGCAATCACGATAGCTTCGACCCGGAAATCAGCAAACAAGGCGTGCTGCAAGGGGTCTTGCTCTGCCGCCGACTACGGGAACTAAGGGGTGATGAATATATTGCCGATATGAAGCGTCTATTCGAGACCCTGCCTTACATCGCAAAATCCGACGAGTTCGCGGCCTGCCATGGCGGGCCTCCCAGTCGCGCCATGACCTATGAAGAAATCATCGATCTTCGTAAGACGCCTCAAAGAGCGCAAGAAGTCCTCACCTCACGCCTGAACCGCTCGGGGGCCCCAGGCAGCTACACCAAGGGGGATATCAAACGATTGCGGAAGGGTCTGGGGACTCCCAAGCAGTCTCACTTGATTGTTGGGCACACGCCCCTTTCCCAGTATGGAACCTATTGGCTCAATGCCGGAGATATCAAAGGGCACCATATTTTGTATAGCGGCCGGACAAATGGACCCGGCATATTCCTTTGCGAAGGCTCTAAATTGACCCCCCTTGAGTTTCCATCGGAACCTTTGCTGGACCTCATGAATAGCTTGGACTGAAAAAGCATCGCGATGGAACAAAAAGACCCGCTCCCATGGTGGTGGAGCGGGTCTTGGTCTTTGGGGATGGCGGGATCGGCTTAGTTGAAGATCCCCTTCAACACGAAGAATATGATGGCCGCCAGAACGCCGCCCACCGGGAGCGTGATGATCCAAGCCAGGAAGATGCCCCCAATGACCCGGACGTCAATAGCGCCAACGCCTCGTGCGAGGCCGACACCGATCACCGCGCCGACGGCAATATGGGTCGTCGAAACAGGCAGCCCCAAACGAGAGGCCATAACAACGGTAATAGCCGCGGCCATGGTTGCACAGAAACCCCGGGTCGGGGTCAGTTCGGTGATCTTGGTCCCGACGGTCTGCATAACCTTGTAGCCATAGGTGACCAGACCGAAGATGATACCGCCACCACCAAGGACCAGAATCCATAGGGGCATGGCGGATTTCTGCGCAATTTCGCCGCCACTTTGGACAAGGCCGTAAACAGCAGCAAGCGGGCCAATACCATTGGCAACGTCATTGGCACCGTGAGCAAAGGCCATGCCGCAAGCCGTGAACAGCATCATCGGCACGAAGACCTTTTCGACACTGGCAAAGTGGAAGTCCTTGTCCGCTTCCGGGTCTACTTTGACCTTTTTGATCAACAAGTGGCCGATGAATCCAACCAACACGCCAAATGCCGCGGCAACCAGGAAGCTCATGGGGATGCTGAGATCGACTTTCAGATGCTTGAGCCCTTTGAACAAGGTGACCAGGGCGACGATAAAGCCGACCAGGAACACATAGACGGGGCCCCAGGCCTTCGCCTTTTCAAACGGGTTGTCGGTGTTCAAAATCAATTTGCGGATGCTGAGCATCAACAACAGAGCAATGACGCCGCCGAGCACCGGAGAAACCACCCAGCTGGCGACGATTTTACCAATGGCATCCCATTTGACCGCATCGAAGCCAATGCCAACGATCGCGAAACCGACGATGGCACCGACAATTGAATGGGTGGTCGAAACCGGCCAGCCACGCATGGAGGCGATCATCAACCATATGGCCGCAGCGAGCAATGCCGCTAGCATACCAAATGCCAAGATCTCCGGTTGGTCGGCGATACCACTGGGGTCAACCATCCCCTTGCGGATGGTTTTCGTCACATGTCCGCCCGCCAGGGCCGCGCCACCGAATTCGAAAATTGCGGCAATGATAATTGCCGTCTTGACGGTAATCGCTCCTGATCCGACTGATGTTCCCATGACATTGGCAACATCGTTGGCGCCGATGCCCCAGGTCATGTAGACCGCGAATATAATAGCGATGATGATCAGAATGGTGCCGTATTGAGAGAGAATGTCCATGATGATTTGTCCAGGCAGCTAAGAGTGAAAAGACCGAAGTGGTTAGCGGGCGATCAATAGAAGCAACCGATTCCCCACATGCTCCGCGTTGTCACCAAGGTTCGATGTCCATTTGATTAACTCGTTCCAAAAGACAACATCAACGGGGCCCATCTTGTCCTCGTTGGCAAACAGAACCTTGACGGCCTCGATGGCCAATCGATCGGTTTCGCTTTCGATTTTGCTCAGTTCATGAACCATTTGGTGGACATTGTCGGCCTCGCCACCACCGAATCCGACTTCAACCAACTCATCCAGCAAGGCGACGATTTCGCCGGCCTTGGCACAGGTATCCGCACATTTTTGAGCCAACGCAATCAACGGAGCTTTCAATTCCTCGACGGGCGGCATGGTTCGTGTCATCAGGAAACCAGCGATATCTTGCGAGACGCCGGCAATCTCATCTTGCATATGCAACAGGTCCAGAAGATCGCCTCTATTGACAGGCATCAGCAGGCTTTTAGGAAGATGCGACCGCATTTCTTCTTTGACCTTGTCGGCTTCTTCTTCCAACGCGAAAATACGGTCACGCACCTCTTCAACAGCCTTACTATTCCCGTCAAACAACGCCACAAATAGATCGGGCACCTGAGAAGAACATTGGACAGAAACCAACATATGGTTTTGAAGTTGCTTGAAAGGAGAGCGACCAAACAAACTAGTTAGCGGGTTAGTGACCATCTTTATATCCCCATATTTGTGGCAGGCGAAAAATCAAACAAATCACTCAACCTTTATCCATATGTAAACTTGGCAACTTCAAATCTGCTCACATATTTAAGTAAGGTTATTTATTATATGCTCATATAAATACACTCAATACAAACATCTCCCAAAATACGCGCGCAGATATTCCGTTGCCATGGATTCCACTGAAGCCATTGTTGAAATAACGAGTCCCCAGGCTCATCGGTTCGAGTCTAACAAATTTTTCCTATTAATTTCACACTTTTCTCAGAAATTGTGCCTTGATCTGTTCATGCTTCGAGTATTCAGAGGCGGGATCACCCGATGGCCCTTCTTCGAACACCTACCAAAAAAGATGTTATATTTTTTTATATTATTATAAGTTGTCGTGTCATCTGTCAAAACTGGGTCGAATTTCCCTTGTCGTACCAAGCGCTGACATAGGGTGGGTCCGCGAAAGGACCTTCACTGGACCTATCCCGAAGGAACCGCGAGGGTCTGCGCGCGCCGGGCTTCCCTTTGCCCGATATAAACCCCGGAGGCGACGATGATCCCCGCGCCGATCCAGGTCCAAAGATCCGGCATTTCTCCATAGGCCCAGAAACCAACCAGAGCGATGAAAGGGATTTGGACGAATCCGAAAGGCGCGACCAGGGACGCATCCGCCGAAGCGAAAGCCCGGTTAATGGCCAAATGCGCCCCCGTGGCGACGACACCGAGTCCCCCGATCCAGAACCAGGCGATGGTTGCCTCGGGCCAGACCCAAACCATCACCGCCGGGGGAAAGGAAAACATCGTCATGAACAGTCCCATCCATAGCACCATGGCATTGGGAGATTCGGTGCGTGCCAGAGACTTGTTGGACAGCATGGCCCCGGCAATGAACACGGCAGCCATCAGAGCCAAAAGCTGTGCGGTTTCGATGTCATGAAATCCGGGGCGCAGTATGATCAAAACCCCGGCAAACCCGACCAGGGTGGCGGCCCAGCGCCGGAAGCCGACGGTTTCGCGGAAAAACAGCGCGGCCCCTGCCGTGGTGAACAAGGGCGCGGAAAAACTCAAGGCCGTGGCCTCGGCGATGGGCATCATGGTGACCACGGAAAACCAGGTCAGCATGGCGGCGATACCAAACAGTGAGCGGCGCACGTGAGCCCAGGGCCTTTGGGTTTTCACCGCCCGCCAACCAACCAGGATCAGCCACGGCAGCATCAGCAGCAATTGCGCCAAATTGCGAAAGAAAGCCACTTCGAAAGGCGGCAAAAACCGTGCCGCCTCACGGGCCAGCAGACTGACGAGCCCCAACAGACAGGCCGCCAAAGACATCCACAACACGCCCCGGATCACGGCGGTCGCCGGTTTCTGAGCGGGGGTGAAAGCAGGCAGCGTCATAGGATACGGAGTCCGGCATATTCAGACCGCCACGGATGCGATCATGGTCAGCGGATCTGACGGCAATTCACCGAAAAAGTATAGCTATTCCGTGCAAGGCCTCAATTAAACCGAAGCTTCAACGGCCCGCCGTCGTCCCCACCAGACCTGGCCGCGCCGACGCAATCGCCGAACCCTTGGCACATCCACCGACAACACCATCAACCCGGCAGGCAGCATCCAAAATCCGAGAACGGGCAAGATCCCGAAGATTCCGCCAACCACCAAAGCCCAACCAAGGGCCAACCGATGGTGCCGTTTCTCCGGCATCTTGATGGAATCGATTCGAAACATAGTAACGACATAAGCGAAAGTGGATAGCCGGTCAACAAACCTTGCGGATTTCCAATTCCAAAATCCCCTCGGCCCCGGCTCCCTTGAGCTGCGGCACCAAATCGCGGACGGCGCCCCGGTCCAATACGGTTTCCACGGCAACCCATTCGGGGTCCGAAAGATGTGCCACGGTCGGCGCATGGATACTCGGTAGAATATCCAATACACCGTCCAGGTGTTTTTTCGGAACATCGAGTTTCAAAAGAACCTTGCCGCGCGCATCCAAGGCGGCCTTGAGCATCAAGGCGATCTGATCGATCTTGGCTTTCTTGGCCGGATTCTTAAGCGCCTCTTTGTTGGCAATGAACACCGTATGGGTATGCAAAAGGTCGCAAACAATGCGCAAACCATGGGCGCGGATGGTCGAACCGGTCTCGGTGATCTCCACCGCCGCATCGGCCAGCCCCTCGACCACCTTGGCCTCGGTGGCGCCCCATGAAAATTGCACATCGGCCTCGATGTTGCGGGCCCGCAGGTAACGGCTGGTGAATCCAGTCAGCTCGGTGGCAATGACTTTTCCTTGGAGATCCTCGACCGTTTTAATCGGCGAATCTTGGGTAACCACCAGCACCCAGCGAGCCCCCTGATCAGAACTCTTGGAATAGACCAGCGGTCGAATCACCTCCACATCGGCCTCGGATTCCATCACCCAATCGATACCGGTCAAACCGCAATCCAAGGTCCCGCCAGCCACATAGGGGCCCATTTCCTGAGAGCGCACCAGGGAGCAGGTGATTTCATCGTCATTGATGCTGGGGAAATAGTTTCTCGACCGGGTGCTGATTTTCCAACCGGCCTGATCGAACAGGTCGATGGTGGCGCCTTCCAGGCTGCCTTTTGGGATCCCGAGCTTGAGGATGTTGGTCATGTTGGCTCTCCGGCGGTTCGATCCGTTTTGCGATGGGGGGGGATCCTGCGTCGGGACGGCCCGAAATGCAAGCGGAACCAAGGGCCTGTGAATTGTCCACCGAATACGATGACTTTTCAGAAAAATACCATATCTTGGGTTTGCAAGGCAGCTTTTCGCAGGATATGATACCTCCGACGCATTTCGGACGGTGCTTAGAATAAGTTCGCCGGCGTACCAGAAACCGGTGCCTTTTTGCGTAACTTGTTAACTTTTGCCATTTACGTTTGAGCCAACGCTAGAATCCAGGGAGACCGGGTCCATGACCGAGACGGAACAGTTGAGCCTTACCGAGGAAAACGCCTTTAACCTTTCCCAGGTCGCTATTCAGCTTGACCAAGCACGCGAAGATAGCACGCAACTAGCCACCGCCCTTGAACGCAATATGGAAGTCTGGGTGGCCATGCGCATCATGGTTTCTCGCGCCGGAGAAGCCTTGCAGCAAGACACCAAGGACAATCTGATCCGCCTGAGCCAGTTTGTCGCCGAGACCACCATGAAATATGGTGCCGACATTCCGGGCGAAGTGATCGATACCCTGATCAACATTAATCTTCAGATCTCCGAAGGATTTTTGGAAAGCGCCAAGGCCTAGTCCGGATCCGGGCAGCGCTTTTCGAAGCGCGGCCCGCCCACGCGCGCCATGACTGATCCTGATCCGCCCGGCCTGTCTGCCGCAGAAATTCTATCCCAAATGCTGAATAATGCCTTGGGCCTGCATCAGTCTGGGCAATTGGTCGAGGCCCAGGCCGCCTATAAGACCATTCTCGATCACTTTCCCGACCAACCCGATACCCTGCATCTCCTTGGCGTGCTGCAACACCAGAACGGCGACCCCACTGCCGCCGCAGCCCTGATCGAGAAATCCATCCGTCTGGCCCCCGACTTCGGTCCGGCCCATGCGAATTTGGGGAATGTCTACAAGGACCTGGGCCGCCCGCAAGAAGCCGCCGAAAGCTTAATGCGAGCCATTGACCTGGACCCGCGAAACCCGGCCATCCGCACCAATCTCAGCCGGATTTTTGGCGAAATGGGGCATTGGGATGACGCCGCGGCCGCGGCCATGGATGCCCTGAACATGTCGCCCGGTGACGGTCAGGCCCTGATAAACCTAGCGGATATGCTGGAGGGCGGCGGCAAAACCGAAGATGCCCGCAAGGTCTTGGACCAAGGCACGGCGCAACGCCCCGATGACGCGGATCTGCAGGCGGCCATGGGCAACTTTCTGTTGCGCCGGGGCGAGGCCCCCGGAGCGATTAAACACCTCACCGCAGCGGTTCGATCGGACCCGGAAAACGCTCTGCATCATAATGCCCTTGGCTTGGCCCTCAACAGCCTGACCCTGAGTGATCAGGCTCTCCATTGCTTCGAAACAGCCGCCCGTCTCAATCCCAACGCGGCCGAGGCCTGGGTCAATCTCGCCAATGCTCATCGAGCGGGCGGTGCCCTTGGGCAAGCGGAAATCGCCTATCGTGAAGCCTTGCGGGCACACCCGAACCTGGTTGCCGCC
Source organism: Magnetospira sp. QH-2 (assembly GCF_000968135.1). Lineage (NCBI taxonomy): Bacteria > Pseudomonadati > Pseudomonadota > Alphaproteobacteria > Rhodospirillales > Thalassospiraceae > Magnetospira > Magnetospira sp. QH-2. The sequence continues at coordinate 2,326,382 of NZ_FO538765.1, forward strand.
TCGGGTCAATTGGGAACCATGCTGTTATTGTCCTTCGCCAATGCTGAAGCGGCCCTTCCATACTTGAAATCGGCGGCGGAAGCCTCCGCTCCAGACTCACCGCATCACTCGGCCTACTTGATGGCGCTGCACTATGCCGACGCTGTATCCGCCGGTGATATCGCCACCGCTCACAAAGACTATGGCATGGCGTTTCCCGATCCTCCCCGCCCCTCCCCGATTTCCCGCGCACCGGGATCACCGATGCGGGTGGGACTGGTGTCAGGGGACTACCGCCGTCATGCCACCGGGTTTTTCCTGCCACCGTTGCTGCGCGAGCGCGACCCTTCGGTCTGGTCCGCCTTGCTGTATTCGAATACCCAGACACCCGACAGCCAAACCGGGATTTTCCGCCAGTTAGCTGATGATTTCATCGATATAAGCAGCTTGGACGACGACGACGCCGCGGCTCGGATCCGCGCCGACAATCTGGATATCCTCATCGACCTGAACGGCCATACCTGGGGCAACCGCCTGCCGGTTTTGGCCCGCCGACCCGCACCGATCCAAGCGGCGTGGCTTGACTACGTGGGGAGCACCGGCTTGGCGCAGGTCGATGCGGTGCTGGTAGACGGACACCATGTGCCCCCGTCTCAAGAGGACCAATACAGAGAAACCGTGCTTCGCTTCAAAGAGAACCTATTTTGCTACGACCCGCCGATGGATGCCCCGGCCCCCACGCCGCCCCCCTGCTTGAAACAGGGCACCATCACATTCGGCTGTTTCAATGCCGCCTTCAAAATCACGCCAAGGACCATCGCCTTATGGAGCCAGATCCTTCGGGCGCTGCCCGATAGCCGGATGGTTCTGCGATCACCACCGTTCCAGTATGAGGAGACCATCGAACGCTTCCGGGCGCTCTTCCGATCCCACGAGATTGACCCGGCCCGGATCGAATTCCATGGACCGGCCACAAACGCGGAAGTCCTTGCCGCCTATGGGGCATTGGACCTTGTCCTGGACAGCCATCCCTACTCCGGGGGACTGACGACCCTGGAAGCCTTGTGGATGGGCGTGCCCGTGGTAACCATGCCGGGGGATCGCATGGCCGCCAACCACAGCGCCGCCCACCTAAGGACCATGGGACGCGCGGAATTGGTGGCCGATGATGAGGACGACTTTGTCCAGATCGCCCATGCCTTGGCCCGCGACACGGACCATTTGGTCCATTTACATCAAAACCTGCGGGCCGAAATGGATGCCTCGCCGATGACGAACGCGGTGGCCTATGCCCGTGATTTCGAACGATTGCTGTCACACTTGATCCAGGCTGTTTGAGGTTTGCTCCGTTTTTAATTTGAGGTAATCTCATACCCGTTAAAGTGATTGGGAAAGACACGAAGAAATCGTCTGTATCGATCCCGGCGCCGGGTCTTCATCTTCGGGGACGGCGTCATATTAGTTTCGTTATCGAAAAAAATTTTCGTTGGCGGAAGGCCGTACCCGTGTTAGTCTATTCTGTGTGTGAGAAACACACATGTAGCATCACAGCACCCCAAGAATGGGAGACTTACAAATGGCTGATATTACACTATCCGATGCGGTTCGTTCGAACCTGCTATCCCTTCAGAACACCCAAGGCTTGATTGACCGGACTCAAAGTCGTCTTTCCACGGGCCTGAAGGTTGCTTCACCGGTCGATGACGCGGTGAAGTTCTTCCAAGCTGAATCCTTGAGCAACCGCGCTACGTCCCTATTGGAACGTAAATCTGCGGTGGATCAGGGCATCCAGGCCTTGGACGCGACCTTGAAGGCTCTCGAATCCATCGAGGACTTCTCTTCTCAGCTCAAAGGTCTGGTCGATAGTGCCCGGTCCGCGGATGATGCCCAACGGGCGGAACTGCAAACCCAGGTCAACGAACTGGCCAAGCAGATCGAGAAGCTCATTGCCGATGCCACCTATCAGGGCTTGAACCTGTTGAACTCCTCGGCCTCGAAGCTGTCTGTCCGGTTCTCGGACAAGTCTGACTCGAAGCTCGAAGTGACCGGCATCGATATCAACCCCAGCGCCCTGTATCGTAATTCGCTCGGTACCGGCTTTGTGGGGCAAACCCTTGACGCCAGTCAGGCCAACTTCGTCGAATCGTTCCTGGGCTTCGGACAGTCGTTCGAAGGCTACGATCTGACCGATGCGACCGAACTGGCCTCCTTCAATGCCCATGCGGACGTTGCCATCTCCCGCCTGGATTCCACCATCAGCTACCTGCAAGCGAAAGCAGGCTCCATGGCCAATAACGTCGCCATCTTGCAAGTCCGGTCGGACTTCACGCAGGAATACGTCGATGTGTTGGACACCGGTGCCGGTAAGCTGACCGTGGCCGACCTCAACGAGGAAGGCGCCAACCTGCTGGCCCTGCAAACCCGCCAGCAGTTGGGCATTCAGTCCCTGGCCTTCGCCGGTCAGGCCGAACAGTCCATCTTGGGTCTGTTCCGTTAAGGACCTTCGTTTCGAAACGGCTCGGGGGGGCCTCGCGCTCCCCCGGTCGACCTTAACGTTTAGCGCTCCCCAAGGTCCTCATGCCCCTAAAAATTCAGCTCAAGAAGAGCCAGAAGATCATCATCAACGGTGCCGTATTGGAAAACGCTTCACAGCGCAGCGTTTCCTTGTTGATCGCCAACGATGCCGCCATTCTGCGCGATTCCGATATTCTCACCCCCGAAGATGCCGTTACCCCTGCCAGCCGAACCTATTACGCGCTGCAATGCATGTACGTGTTTCCGGGAACCGACGACAATCCCCACCACAAACAGTTTATGAGTTTCTTGGACAATTACGAAAAGGCAGCACCAAGCAGCCGCCTTATCACCAGCGCTGTCCGGGAAATGGTCGAACAAAGCGACCTTTACCATGCGCTTAAGAAATGCCAGGAACTGATCTTCCACGAGAAGGAATTATTGGCAGATGTACAAGAAGAACTTAGTAGCCAGCTATGAAAAAGCCCCGACCCCGGGGAACCCTCAAGCCACCGAAGCATGGGCTTTGGCACAGGCCGGAATTCGGCTGACCCGGGCCAAGGAAAGCGGCAGTATTGAGGACATGCAAGCAGCATTGCGGCTCAATTGGCAGCTATGGACCATCTTCCAATCGGAATTGCTCTCTCCCAATTGTACGGTGCCCGATGACGTTCGCAGCAGCGTTCTATCGCTGGCCAACTTCGTCGACAAACATACCCTCGAGATCATGCCTTCTCCAACCAAGGAAAAGATTGATGTCTTGATCAATATCAATCGGGAACTGTCCGGAGGATTGAATGCGGGTCTTGAAGGCGCCCCCGACCCAGCGGAAACCGGCAACGAGCCCTCCTCTTCCGATGGTGGAGTTTCCGCATGAGCGCCCCGGTCGCGGCCGATAAGGCCCAGTTGGTCGAAAAGGCCAATGCCCTGGTCGACAGCGAAAACTGGCAAGAACTTGCCAGCCTTTCTCTTGATTACCTGGATCAAGACCCCGATAGCGCCGAGGCGTATTTTTTGGCGGCTGTCGCGGCATTCCAGCAAGATTCCATCCGCGAGGCCGTTGATTTCGCGGAAATCGCCTTCTCCAAGGACTCCGCCGTTCGCGAAACGATCGAGCTTCTGTCCTCTTTGTATGTGTTTGCCGGTGAGCTGTCCCAAGCGCTTTTTCATGGAAAAATAGCGATGACGGTCCAAAGCAACGAGACTTATTCACGCTGGGTGCCGAAAGATCTAGCTACGTTCGGGCAAGCACTGGGGAAAGTGCGTGAAAATCCGCTCATGAATAAAGCCGTTCTGGCGACCCGGGACGAAGACCGCAACCAGGCGGTTCACTGGCTGCGGCAGCATATTGCTTTCAATCCGGAATCCCGCAAGGCCCACAAGGCTCTCGCCCATACCCTGACAGGCGCAGGGCTTTTCCACGAAGCGGTAAACTCGTTGCGCGCCGCGGCCCACGCCCTGCCAGGCGATGCCAGCATTCTCAGTCAGCTTTCAGACAATCTCGCCTATGCGGGATACCGGGATCAATCCCGGGCGCTTGGTGAATTGACCCGATCCATCGTCCCCGACGATGCGGCGGTTCAATTCGATACCATTTGCTCCCGGCTGACAGATTCCATGGATCCTTTGGACAGTATTAGCCAGGAAATACAGGGTTGGGGAGAGCGTTTCGGATGCAAGCCGGAACCCTGGGCTGTAGATCCCGTGGCGGGTCCGAGGTCACAATTGACCGTTGGCTACCTTGTTGGCGGAGCGGGAGCACGCGGCCACGCCGATGCGTTGGCCGATACCCTTGCCGCCCATGATACCGACAAGTATCGCTTGATCGGATTTGGCTGGGGCAAGCTGACTCAGGAACAAAACCTTAAATTCCAGAAATGCTTCAATACCTGGCACGATGTCCGCAATCTGGATCCCATCACCTTTGGCACCATGGTCGCCGCGGAGGCCGTGGATATCCTGGTTGACGCCAGTGGCTATGGATCACCAGAGCAATTGGCTGCGTTCGGAACTCGGATGGCCCCGGTTCAGGTCTCCTGGTTCGGAGCCCCCGCCGGAAGCGGAATGGGCGCAATGGATATTATGTTGACGGATTCCGTGCTCGATCCGAGCGATTCCGACCCGGCCCTGCATGAGCGCCTGTTTAAGCAGGAGAATGGTCTGCCACCGATCAATCTTCCCTCCCCGGAGCTCCCCATGCGTGAAGCTGGAAGCGGAGAGGAACCCGTCACCCTCGTGGCCAATGCTCCTATGGAATTCTTGTCTCCATACCAAGTTTCCATTTGGGCTCGCGTGCTCTTCGCACTGCCGGAAGCCTCCTTGGTGCTGCAAGACTATGCCTATGGCCATCAGGCGGTCATATCGCGGCTGATCGGCATGTTTGGCGATTACGGTCTTGCCCACAGGATTGATTTGGCCGCGCCGCATCAAACTGAAGCCTTGTATCACATGGGAGACATATGTCTGGCTCCGCTGATTGTCGGCAACCCGGCCGATGCGGCTCAGGCTCTTTGGCAGGGTTTGCCTGTCGTGACCCTCAATGGGCCGGATCGACGGCAACGGGAAGTGGCCAGCCTGCTCAATCAGTTGGGCTTGGGCGATATGGTTGCGGACTCCATTGAAAGCTATGTGGAAATCGTGGCTGACTGGGCCCGCGACGTGGATCGCCGGACCCAGTTCCGTCAATCCATCCGGGATCGTATGTCAGGGGCCTCTCTCTTTGATCCGAAGCAAAGAGCGCGATCCATGGAATCCACCTATGCCGCATTGTGGTCGGAGGCCGAGACCGGAGCATAATGAGTCATACCGTTTCGAAAGCCCCCCCAGGATCCGACGCCTTTTTTGAGCGGAACCTCGCGGCCTTCAAAACTCACATGCCATCGGTCTGGCAATTGCTTGAAACCATAGGAACACCCGTCTCCAAATTGGTTTCGGGCCCCGATGGAGCGATGAATATCGACCTGGGATCCGTGTCCCTCTATGACCGAGATGCCCGTGAGGTCACGCGGCAGCAATTGGACGAGTACTTCAAGCTACCGGACCGGCTCAAATTCAGCACGGTTTCCCATTGCAATCTTATCGGCCTGTCGATGGCGTTATTCCAGAGCACCCGAACGTTCATCGATGAACACATGTCCCCCGAAGAGTTTGTCGAATTGCCGGTGGTCGATATCGGTTATTGCTATGTGTTCGGCGTCGGCCTGGGATATCACCTGGAAGAACTTCTGGAGCGGACTCACTGCCGCACCATGATCATCGTCGAACCCACCCCGGAATTGCTGCTTCATTCCATGCGGGCCATCGATTGGGTTGCGTTATGGGAACAGGCTGCTGCCCGGGGTCAGGATGTCTATGTTGTCATCCGTTCGGAACCGGAGCATGTCTCTGAGACCATTTTCTCTATTCAGGACAAACACGGTCGCACCTTCCTCAACGGATCCTACGCCTACCATCACTACTATTCCTGGACCCTTAAAAGGATCCGGGAATTGATCAATACCAAGATGGAATCCTATCACTGGTCGAAGGGCTACTTTGAAGACGAATTGCTCATGATGGGCAATACGGTCGGGAATTTCGCGCGCTTCAACCACGCGATCATTCCCTGGGAACAGCGTCTGCACCAAGACACCCCGGTTCTGGTGGTGGGGTCCGGGCCATCGTTGGATAAAGACCTGCCGCATATTGCCCGCCTGAGGGATCAAGCGATCATTCTCAGTTGCGGAACCTCCTTGGGTATCCTGTTAAAGCATGGCATTCGACCCGATTTCCATCTGGAGAACGAGAACACCTACCCCCTGGTCAATAACCTGATCAAATTTAAAGAAGAGTACGGGTTGGAGGGCATCGTTTTGCTGGGTTCCTCTTCCATCCACCCGGAAGCCTCGGCACAGTTCGATGAGGTTTGGTACTACTACCGCTCTGGCCTCAGCTGCGACCATCTACTCAACCCAGGCTATCACGCCATCATCAGTGCCGGGCCTTTGGTGGCCAACGCGGGATTTGCCGCAGTTAGCGCCTTGGGGTTTCGGCGGCTGTATCTGTTTGGCGTGGATTGCGGACGCCGACCCGATGCCTCTCATCACTCAAAGGATGTGGTCTATCTGCAAGACGACTATGACAATTGGCTGGCGGGCTCGAGTCTCAAGGGACTGGAAGAGTCATTCAATCAAGTCGTGGAGGGCAACTTCGGCGGCAAGATCATAACATCGTGGAAACTCGCCTACTCCCGCACCCAGTTTTCCCGGATCCAATCGCTTAAAAATCTCGATATCCACAATTGCAGCGATGGAGCGGCTATTGCCGGCGCCCGCCCGCAGGCCGCAGCCGCGCTACGACTGAGCGATATGGACCTGCCCAGGGAGGCGGTCATCCGATCGGTACGCGAGCAATTGCCGCACTATGCGGCGGGCAAGGGCCTGAATATCAAGAACCTCAAGACCTATAAGGAATCGGTGGAATCTTTTGGCAGCGGAATCAAATTGATCATCGAACAGGCTCGCGCCGAGGACAGGCTGTTTTCGGAATTGGAAGACCGGATTCAGAACTGGTTTCTTGAACACAAAGAAGATTTGAAGGGTGTCTTGGTGCTCGCCCGCGAAAGCATGGCATCGGCCATACGCGTCGGAGCCTATATGGCGGGAAGAATCGATAACGAGGATCTGCGCCAAGAATTCTTAGCAATGTTTCTCGATAAATTCGACATCATGTGTGCAAGCATTACCGAGACGGCGCTGGATGCCTATGATGACTACATAGACCAAGCCAAAGCGGCCAGATCAGCTCGCGCAGGTTCACCGGGTTCCATTGCCCCCGACCCGAGCGAAAGACTTTAGCAGGCTGCTTCTGTAATCGAGTCTTTTGAGTCAAGCTGATTTCCAAGCCGTCGGTTTGAACCTGGGTTATGTGGCGCCCTTTGCTTCTGTCCGCGGTCGACGTCGTCGCCGCATGATGGGGATCAAGGGGGATCGGGTGCAGCAATCTGAAAAGCGTGGTCTTACGCCACTGCAGCCTGCGCGCTGTCATCCGAGCCCCGCGCGTCGCCACGCGTCCTGGCCGCCCTTCAGGCGATCTCGGTTTTCGTTGTGTTTAGATGGCGGTCTCCTCCTTGCGGTACTGGAAGTCCGTGCCGTCGATCCACATGCGATGCATGATTACGGCGAGACACCGGGCAACGGCTACCTTGGCGCGTTTCATCCCGCGCCTTTTGGCGACCGCGAGCCCCCAGTGTTTGAGCCAGGACCAACGGCGGGTTCGAGTGAGAAGTGCATTGGCGGCCTCGAACAAAAGCCAACGAACCATGGCATCTCCGCACTTGCTGATGGGGCCGCTTCGGTCCTGCTCTCCCGAGGCGTATCTGCGTGGGACAAGCCCGAAGTGGGCGCCGACCATGACCGACTTTTGAGACCGTTCCAGCACGTCGAGTCCTGTCCTGAAAGCGAGGGCGGTAACCGGGCCGACGCCGGGAACGGTCATCAGGCGTCGGCAAACGCTATCATCGCGCGCAGCGGCATGAACCTGCCGGTCGAGCTTGTCGAGTTGTTCGAGCAAGGCTTGGCGCGCAAGCAAGAGCGGCTCGGCGGCTGCGCTGAGGTGCGGGTTATCAGCCGTCAATTCCCGAACCCGCGCCGCGAAAAGGCGTCCGCGCGCCATACCGACCTTGAGGCCGAAAGCTTTCAATGTTCCTCGTACCGTATTGGACAACTGACGGACCTGATGAACCAGGGTCTCCCGATGGGTCAGCACCATCCGGAGCTCCTGACTGCGCGCGGTCTTGACGTGGGTCGCGCGGTACAAACCGGTCCGCATCGCCTGGCTGATCAAGCGGGCGTCGCGACGGTCCGTCTTGACTGGGCTGGCGCTGGCAAAGGCCTTCATTTGCCGGGTCTCGATACAAATCACAGGGAGGCCCCGACTGGACAGTCCTGCGTACAGCCAAGGCGCCAGAGGGCCAGCTTCCAACCCAATTCGCGCAAAGCCACGCCCGCTTTCCTCGAGCCAAGTGGCGACCGCCTCGGGTGTGCTTGACACCTTGCCTTCGCGAATGACGGTTCCCTTTGCATCAATCTCACAGATCGAAATGCTTGCCATCGATACGTCCATTCCAACAAAATACTCCATAGCTGGTCTCCTCTGTTCCATGTCCAGGAATTGACCCGGATCCTTGATCAAGACCGAGTGTGGAGACCAGCTGACTGTCTAGGCAATCCCTGACTGCTCGATTACCGCCATCTGAAAAAGTCCGATTTCGAGCGTGTGGCGACACATGCTTCGACAAGCTCAGCATGAGGGCCTTTGAATTTTCAATATGCTAGAGCGTGTCGTGTTTGATCGGATTCGATCAAACATGAAAAACGTGATCGATTCCAATAAGATCGCGCGTGTCTAGCGAGTCCGATTGGACCCGACACGCGCTAGCCTCACCCTGAGCTTGTCGAAGGGCGAGGCGGGTCGTAGGACAACACTTTTTCAGCAGCCGGTTAGATCCTGATCAGGCTGTGATGCTAAGCAGCATTTGCGCGACTTTGTTGTTGCCGGTCAATCCGCGGAACATGAACTGATAGTCCACTTTCAAGGACATGGCCGCAACCACCCGCCCCTGAGCCGCTTCGAATTCCTGCGCCAGTTCCAACTGCCGCTGCTGCACTTCCTGTGCCCGTTCAATCAACAGCTCATTGACGTCGGAAGTCAGCCCCTTGGCCTCGGTGCTGGCTTTCTCTTCGAAGTATTTCGCAATGGCAAAGGCGCTTTCATAGCGGGCCACCTCGACTTTCGCGGCAGCTTTTGCATCATCCAGGTCCGCCTTGGCGCGGGTCCGACCGTCGGTGGTGTTCAAATTCTCATAGTACCAGGCATTGACGATTTCCAGCCCTTTGCCGGTCAGAGTGCCGGTCAAGGCTTCGGGTGTTCCGGAATCCGGATTGAGGGTGAAGGTCACGCTGCTGCCGGTCACGCTATCGAAGCGCACCCCATGCTCAAGGCTGTAATTCACATTGGTGGGATCGTCCGGATAAGAGTTGTATTGTTTAAGCAGCTTGGACTGATGGTCCGGGATCCAAACCTTATCGTTGGAATCAATGATCTGATAGCTGTCGCCGAGATAGTTTCCCTGCACCCGCTGGGATCCGCCATAGCGGCTGGATTTGTAAAACACATCCGGCTCCAACCGGCTCAGAGGGTTCTTGGTCACGCCCCCGGATTCCGTGGTTGCGTCCAGGCGCTTGAGAAAATTGTCGAAGGTAGTGCCGTAGTTGCCATATCCGCTGTCCGTCTGCTCGGCGGAAACCACCAGCCGGATCATCGCATCGACATTGGATAAAATACTCTTGGCCTGACCGACGGTTTTGGACAGAAACGTGCTGACCTCACCGATATCGGCTTTCAACTTGGTATAAGAGTCGATCTCGGTCTGTTTGCCATTGATTTTGGTTTGATACTCGTTGGAGATCTTGTCACTCTCGGCCTGTATTTTCTTTTGTTGCTGAACCTGCATCTGAGAGAGCAGCATATTCGACGAATACTGCGATACGGTATTCGACGTTTTTCCCGGTATGAGGACGGCCATGGGTTAGAGCTCCTTCTAGCGCTGCGCGGTGTTCTTTCTGAACCCGATTGTCCATCATAGCAGAAAAATACCGTTTCCGAAACGGCAATGAGAAACCCTGGGATTCCTGATATCCGTCCCCCTGGCTTAACACGATTTTAAGGCCACCCGATCATGCTATTGGTTGGCATAAAATGGATAATCTATAAGGACTGTCATGGACATTTCCGTAATTGGATTGGGGAAGCTGGGATCCCCCATGGCCGCGATCATGGCGAGCAAAGGTCATCGGGTCATCGGTGTTGATTACAATGAAACTTTCGTCGCCGACCTGAAAGCCGGACGAGCGCCGGTGGAAGAGCCGGATCTGCAAGACCTGATCCATCAGGCGCAAGGCAACCTGGATGCCACGACGCGCTACGACGACGCCATCGCCCGCTCCACGGCGACCTTTATTATCGTGCCCACGCCAAGCGTCGAGAATGGCGAGTTCACCAATGACTATGTGATCCAGACTCTGGAAGCCATCGGACAGGCCCTACGCAACAAGACCGAGGATCACTTGGTGGTGGTCACCAGCACGGTGATGCCGGGCAGCAGCAGCCAGACCCTTATCCCGGTGCTGGAACAAGCTTCGGGACGGCGGATCGGCGAAGGTCTGGGCTACTGTTACAGCCCCGAGTTCATCGCCTTGGGGAGCGTCGTCCATGACCTGTTGAACCCGGACTTCATCTTGATGGGAGAATCCGACCCGGCGGCGGGAGACTGGCTCGAAAGCATCTATAAATCCGTTTGCGACAATGATCCGCCCATCGCCCGCATGGCCCTGGTCAATGCCGAACTGACGAAGATTTCGGTCAACGCCTATGTGACCATGAAGATTTCCTTTGCCAATATGCTGGCCGATGTCTGTGATCGGTTACCGGGAGCCAATGTGGACGAGGTCACTGCCGGATTGGGCCTGGACCGCCGCATTGGCCGTCACTACCTGAAGGGCGCCATGGCTTTCGGCGGCCCTTGTTTCCCGCGTGACAACCGGGCATTCGGGGTGGTGGCCGATCGCATCGGGGCCCGAGCCGATCTGCCCCGTTCCAGCGACTTGTTGAACCAGTACCAATCCCAGCGCATGAACGATATCGTCGGGCGATTGGCCCCATCGGGATGCACCGTGGCGGTGCTGGGCCTGTCGTATAAGCCCCATACCTACGTCATTGAGGAATCCGCCAGCCTGCGGCTGATCGAGGACCTGCATGGCAACGGACATAAGGTCATGGCGCATGATCCCATGGCCCTGGACAATGCCCGCGAGGCTCTGGGCGATCAGGCAGAGTATACCGCCGACATTGCCGATGCCTTGGCGGAGGCGAGCGTCGTCATCCTCGCCACTCCCTGGCCGCAGTACAGGGACATCGACCCGAGTCTGCTCGCGGGCAAAAAGGTCATTGATTGCTGGCGAATGCTCGACGATTCCGAATATGCTGGCCATTGCGAACTGCACCATCTCGGGGCCGGTATCCTGGCCTGAAGACTCCCTCCCTCCCGTTTTTCGAAAGGCGCGACATATGTTTGATTTTTTCCAGCAGGCGGACAAGGACGACCTGATCCTGGTGGCGGGCGGCGGCGGCTTCATTGGCGGCCACATGATCGCCGACCTGCGCCGGGCGGGCTATCGCCGTCTGCGCGCCGTGGATATCAAACCCGTCGAGAACTGGCATCTATCCTTCCCCGACGTGGACAACCAGGTCCTTGATCTGCGAGAGAAACCGGCCTGCATGGAAGCCGCCAAAGACGCGGCCTGGATCTATAACTTCGCCTGCGACATGGGCGGCATGGGCTTTATCGAGTTTCACAAGGCCGACTGCATGCTCTCGGTGCTGATCAATACCCATATGCTGATGGCGGCCCGGGAAGTGGGCGCCAAGCGGATGCTCTATTCCTCCTCGGCCTGCGTCTATGCCGCCGACAAGCAAACCGATGCCGACGTCACCGCCTTGAAGGAGAGCGATGCCTATCCGGCCATGGCCGAGGACGGCTACGGCTGGGAGAAGCTGTTCTCCGAGCGCATGTGCCGCCACTTCTACGAAGACTATGGCGTCGACAACAGGGTGGTCCGCTTTCACAACGTCTATGGCCCCGACGGATCCTGGAACGATGGACGGGAAAAGGCCCCCGCCGCCATCTCCCGCAAGGTGGCCCTGGCCAAGCTGACCGGCGACCACAGCATCGAGATCTGGGGTGACGGCCTGCAAACCCGCAGCTTCATGTATATCGATGACTGCCTCGAAGGCACCAAGATGATGATGGCCAGCGATGTGCGTGAGCCGCTCAACGTCGGCAGCGACGAACTGGTAACCATCAACGGCCTGGTGGACATGGTCGAAAGCTTCGCCGGGATCAAGCTGGAGCGCCATTATAACCTGGACGCCCCCAAGGGCGTGCGCGGCCGCAACTCGGACAACACCTTGATCCAGGAAAAGCTCGGCTGGGCCCCCTCCATCCCCCTCGTCGAGGGCATGGAAAAGACCTATCGCTGGGTCTATGACCAGGTGAAGGCGAGTTTGTGAGGGCGGGAGCCTGGAAAGGCCTGGGGGGCAGTGAGGTGAGGCTGTAATTAGTGGAGTGTCACCGTAACCCGCAACCGTAACCACCGCAACCCGATATAACTCAATAAAATTGGCATTCTTTGAATATTGTTACTATCAATGTGACAAAAAACTACAGCTTAAACCCAATAACAGATATATCGTCACGTCGACTTTCATCACCTTGGTATTCTAACAAAGCTTGATTGATGGTCGTCATTTGATCACTCATAGATTTGCCTTGTATTTCAACCAACAAATTCATCAACCTTTTTTTACCAAAGCCAAGACGTTTTGGTCCGCCAATTTGATCAAGGATGCCATCAGAAGTCATATAAAAAGCTTGATCTTGAGTGATGCTAATCTCATGGATATCATACTTTTGATCATGAGGAATGCTGCGATAGCCAATGCCTTTCTTGGTTCCCTTTGTTATTTGGGTTTTGCCATTATTGATTTCGAACAAATCGAACTTTGCACCAGAAAAAAAGAATTTCTCGCTTTCATTAGGTAGGTAACAAACACCTAACCCGAATTATTCATGAGTCTCCCTGGCATCGCAACGGCCGAGGGCCCGTGGCCGTTGCGATGCCAGGGAGACTCATGAATAATTCGGGTTAAGTAAATCAGCAGGAAGCCCCAACATTTCAGCGAAGCGTTTGTTTGAAACAACCACGTCCATATTCTCATTCGTATAGCAAATTCCACCCGGCATATTTTCCATGGCAATGCGCAAATAAGCTTCCTTTTCTGCTAGGCTCAGGACTCATAACCAGAAGATGACGGTTGCGGCGATGCAGATTGCGCTCATGAAGGTATGGGCGCAACGGTCGTAGCGGGTGGCGATACGCCGCCAGTCCTTGAGCCGACCGAACATGCGCTCGATCAAGTTTCGCTGCTTGTAGAGGGCTTTATCGTAAAGGATTTCCTCTTTGCGGTTCGAGCGACCTGGAATGCAGGGCTCGATGCCGAGATCAAGCAGGGCCTGGCGGAAACGGTCGCTGTCGTATCCCCTGTCGGCGATCAGGTCGTCGGCATCAGGGAATGCAGGGAGCATGGTGTCGGCGCCGCGATAGTCGCTGACTTGTCCTTCGGTCAGCAGCAGGATCAGGGGCTTTCCATCGGCATCGCAGGCGGCATGCAGTTTCGAATTCAGGCCGCCCTTGGTGCGCCCGATACGGCGGGGAACAGCCCCTTTTTGAGCAGGCTCGCCGCCGTCCTGTGGGCCTTGAGAGTCGGACTCAGAAAGAAGCTTTCGAGTTCAATCTCTTGCTAGACGCCGGGTGAGCTGGCGTATACTGGCGATGGTAATCCAAGCGACGGCGCTTTCGATGGTCGCCTCGAAATCCTTGGCCAGTCTACGACACCGACCGAGCCAAGCGAAGGTACGCTCCACGACCCAGCGCCGGGGTAGAACCTCGAAACCGTTTGCCGCATCGGAGCGCTTGATCACTTCAATGGTCCATTGTCCGATCTTTTCCAGCGCGCCGCGCAGCTTTTGTCCAGCATAGCCTCCGTCAGCGAAGACATGGCGTAGCCAAGGGAGGCGGCTGCGAAAGGAGGCGAGGATCCCGGGAGCACCGTCGCGATCCTGGATATCCGCCTCGTGCACCATGACGGCAACCATGAAGCCTTCGGTATCGGTGACGATGTGACGCTTCCGGCCTTTGATCTTCTTGCCTGCGTCAAAGCCCCGGGGGCCGCCGCTCTCCGTGGTTTTCACGCTCTGGCTGTCGATCACTCCGGCACTTGGGGAGGCCTCCCTGCCCATCGCCTCGCGTGCCGCCATGACAAGATGATGATTGATCGTCGCCCACCGACCGTCGTCGCGCCAATCGTAAAAATATCCCTGTACCGTCGAATAGGGCGGAAAGCATTTCGGCAACAGTCGCCACTGACATCCACTCGCCGCGATATAGAGCAACGCATTGACAACCTCCCGCAAATCCGTCTCGCGTGGCCGACCCAATCGGTTCGCCTCGGGTAAATGCGGCTCGATCCATTCCCATTCCTCTTGTGTCAGGTCGCTTGCATACCGGCTGTTGTTGCGCTCATACTTGGGACGAGTGGTCTCGGTCCACATCTTGTGTCTCCTTCATTGTTTGGTCACAACGATAGAATCACAAGTGACTGATTCCACTCAACTCTTTTTCAGCCAGCCTCTGAGATGGGTGGCGTCGATCATCACCGTATGGGTGGCCGTGCTTTCGGCGGCCAGGGTGGCGAAGATCCGGTCGAACACTCCGGCCTCGCTCCAACGGACGAAGCGGTTGTACAGGGTCTTGTGCGGTCCATAGGCGACGGGCGCGTCACGCCACATCAAGCCGTGGCGAAGAACATGGATGATGCCGCTGATCACCCGCCGGTCATCGACGCGCGGGACGCCTCTTGTTTTGTTCGGCAGCAACGGTTGAAGGCGTTCGAATTGTTTGTCGGACAACCAGAAATGATGGCTCTGCATCGGCTTTCCCCTCCCTAAAATTCCAGGGAAGGGAATCATGTCCACCGACTATTGGGAATCCCTTTTATGGGTCCTGAGCCTAAGGCTGCCTCGACTTTTTTTCTTTCTGCAATCTCGCGTCCAAGTTTTCGGTTCCAATAAACCATGACCAATAAGAAGGCCAATATGCCTGCACCGATTTTAGATAAAAATATGTAATCGACGGCTTGCTCAATACTAATTTTCACCCAATCATCATAGATTTTTTTCTTTGTTTTAACGTCGATGCGCGCAATCACTTTGTTGAGAATAGAAAGAAGTTCTGGGTCTGAATTTTGAACCAAAATACTATGTCTAAATTCAAATTCAGTAATACCGATAATCTTTAGGTTCCGCAAGTAAAGGGCCTCCATGTTGTAGATAGAGACAAGCTTATGTCCGATAAAGACATCAGCTTCACCTGAGGAAACAAGAGAGAGTGCTTTTTCAATGCTTGTGGTTGCGCGAACGTTCAACTCGGGGAAATTCTCTTTGATGTAATTGTAGCTTGTATAAAATTTTGGTATAGCGAGCGTCATACCTTCAAGGTCTTCGGGACCATTGACAAAGTTGGCATTGTTGCGTCCAACGATAACAAGGGGGTATCTTGAATAGGCATCTGAAATTAGTCCCAATGCTCTTTCATTGGCTGAGTTACCAACACCGGGAACGATATCAAGTTTTTGCTCACCAAATTTTTTCAATACATCAGGCCATGAGTCTGCTGCAACAAAGTCGAAGCGAATGCCTGTTTCCTCAGAGATAATGCTTAGATAATCACCCATAACCCCAGTCATTGTTCCGTTTTCAATAATGGACATAGGCTTCCAGTTTACTTCACTATAAGTCACAACTGGGTGGGCTCTTAACCACTGTTTTTCTTTCTCAGAAAAGTTGATCTTTGTTTGCCCCGTGTTACGGATTTCATAAAGGGCACCATTGGAAGCGAAATGGGTTTGGAATAGCTTATTCCTTGCTCCATCATCGATGGCTTTAAGGCTCTTTTGTAAGATATCGCGTAGAGGTTCATCTATTTTTTTAACCGCCATGCGGAGTGTATTTTCATCATCACGATGAAGTCCCGTAGCAGCCACTACCTTTAAGTTGGAAAGTAGATTTTCTTCCAATAAAACGGTTACAACGCTGAGACTTTCAATAAAACCGTCTGCATTCCCAAACGATACGGCAGTCATTCCATCAAGAGCACCATCTACATGGGTGCGAGTAATGTTTGGATAACGTTCCTTTATCAGGTGATCAAAAGATGTATCGGCAATTGCGGCAAGGCTAAGACCTCGAAGATCATCAAGGTTGTTTAATTCTGTACGATCTTTGTGAAGCACCAACGCAGCAGGGTTGACCGCATAGCCATCTGTGAATAGCATTGTTTCGCTACGTTCAGGCGTGAAATACACAGCAGGGAGAACATCAATATTCCCAGCATGAAATTCTTTGATAAGATCTGGCCACGTAAGACCATTAACAAATTCGATATTAAGCCCAGCAATTTCTGCTGCCTTTTGGATCATATCAATTGAAAAACCATAAGGCTGGCCATTACGCACATAATCAAAGGGTGGCCAGTCTGTTTCATTGGCGATTTTGATTGTTGGATTCTGTTTGATCCAATCTTGTTCCGTCTGAGTGAGGGAAATACTGGAATTACTACCGATTGCGATAGACGGCTCTATAAAAAGAGCTGCAATCAGCACCCCTATGGCAATGATATGTGATTTGAAAAACAAATATAGTATCCCCAGTCCAAATTATCTTGTCTAGCAACTATAAGCTGCTAAGAAAGCCCTAGATTCAGACCCCAAGTGCACCACCCAGGTATGCTGGGAACGCTATGGGACAGAGATATGCACACGTCAGCTTGGACGAAAGATGCGAGATTTACCGTCTGCATGCAGACGGTAAATCTCAACGGGCCATTGGGCGGCTGATGGGCCGCTCGGCCTCGACCATTGGCCGGGAATTGAAGCGCAACGCGCTGCCCCGGGCCGGATACAAGCCGGCCATGGCCGAGCGCATGGCCTGGGCGCGCAAACGCCGCCTGCCGAAAATCGAGCGCTTGAGCCCTCTGAAAACCCACATCCTGGATGCGCTTGCTATGGAACAGAGCCCGGAGCAGATCGCCGGAAGGCTCAAGCTCGAAGGATCAGAGCATACCGTCAGCGCCGAGACAATCTATGCCTGGATCTACGGGCCCCACGGGCGGCGGCGGAAGCTCCACCGCCTGTTGCCGCAGGCCAAATCCCGTCGCGGACGACGGGCCCGAAAAGGGCGGCGCGATCCGCCGATCCCCGACCGGATGCCGATCCATATGCGCCCGACCAAGGCCCATCTGCGCGCCGAGCCGGGCCATTGGGAGGCCGATCTGGTGCATTTCCGCAAGCAACGGGCCTGTCTGCTCACCTGTATCGAGCGGCGGTCTCGGCTGCTGCTCACCGCGCCCCTTCCAGACAAAACCGCCCGCACCACCGCCGAGGCGCTGGCCGGTTTGCTCAATCGGGCGCCCAAACGGGCCCGGAAAACCGTCACCCTGGACAACGGCGGCGAGTTCTACGACCACAAGAGCCTGCCTGTGCGCGCCTTCTTTTGCGATCCCCATTCCCCCTGGCAGCGCGGCTCCATTGAGAACGCCAACGGCGTCCTGCGCCGCAGCCTGCCCAGGCACATTCGCCTCATCAAATTCTCCGATCAAGACATCGAGGACATCACATGGACCTACAACACAACGCCCCGAAAATGCCTCGGTTTCCTCACGCCAATCGAGGCATTCGCCAAATCAATCGGTGTTGCGCTTGTAATTTGAATCCAGCAGCCTTGATATTTATATCAGTCTTCGTGAGATTTGGCAAATTTGTCCTATCTAGAGAATTGTGATTAATACAATTATGAGCACCTTTAATGCTAGAGCGTTTCCCACTTACTCTGGTTCATAACCAGCAGCGGAGAAGAAGTTTCGCGCCTCTGCGAGTGTGATGGCGTCGATGGCCGAGGCGACGGCATCCCAGAGGTCTTCGAGTTTCCGGGCGGCGGTCTTTTTGAGGAGAGCCTTGATCTTGGAGAACGCCATCTCGATCGGGTTGAAGTCCGGGCTATAGGGCGGCAGGAACAGCAAATGGGCTCCGGCCTGTTCGATGGCCTCGCGGATGGCGCTCGGTTTGTGGGCGGGCAGGTTGTCCAGAATGACGATGTCGCCGCGCCGGAGCGTCGGCACCAGGGCCTGCGTCACATAGGCCTCGAAGGCCACTCCGGTCATGGCGCCGTCCAGGGTCATCGGCGCGGTGATGCCCGAGAGGCGCAACGCCCCAACGAAGGTCGTCGTCTTCCAGTGGCCGTGCGGGATCGGTGCCCGGCAACGCTCCCCCCGCGCCGACCGACCGCGCAACCGGGCCATCTTGGTCGATACCCCGGTCTCGTCGATGAACACCAGGCGCTCCGGATCGAGGTCCGGCTGCCCGTCGAACCAAGCCAATCTGCGTTGCTTTACGTCTGGTCGTTCCTGTTCGGCGGCATGCGCCGTCTTTTTTTGAATGTCACCTCGTGGCGAACGAAAAACCGGTCCACCGCGCTGGTCGACGTCTCGACACCGTGGTTGACCCGCAGGTGCTCGACAACCTCGGAAAGCGTCACATCCGGTCGGGCTTCCACAAGCGCCAGGATCTCTTCGTAAAGGCCTTCCAACGGGCTGCGCGGAGACCGACTGCCCATCTTCTCCGGCTCCCAGCTTCCGGTGCGCCGCCAACGGGCCACCCAGCGGATCGCCGTTGCCTCGCCGACACCGTAACGGCGGGCCGCCGCCCGCCGCGTCATGCCACTGTCAACGGCTTCAACCACACGCCTGCGCAAATCGTTCGAGAGAGGTCGCGTCATAAGGGCTGGCCTCCTTCTCCAGCCCTTAGCTTGAATCACAAATCCGCCTCAAAGGGAATCCCTTGTGATTCAATCTTTCTGGGAAATGCTCTAGGCCGTGGACTCAATTGATCTGAGCCAGACGCGGATGGCGGCCAGTTTGACCATGGCGAGGAAGTTGGGGTTACGGTGACACTCCACTAATTATCGGCAGTCCGACCTTTCCATGCCCTGCCTTCAAGCACCCCCCTACCCCCGCGCCAGCCGTCCCCGCACCGGGTAGGCTGGGTCCGTGTATCCTGGGGTGGAGGCATGGCCGGGCGCGACCAGGCCGTCGACGATGGCCTCGTCCTCTGGGGCCAGCACATGGGCCAGGGCGCCCAGGTACTCGGTCCATTGGTCGAAGGTGCGGGGACCGGCAATGGCGGAAGCCACCAGGCGGTTGTTCAACACCCAATTGAAGGCGAATTGGGCCGAGCAATCAAAGGGGTCACAATCAAAGGGGTCAGAGTAAATCGATTTAGGCATTTGCCGCCTCCCGATATTTTTTTGACCTCAGATCCTCACCTCTGGGAATTGGCTCTATACGCCTGTCCGTCATTTTTTCAATCAAAGGGGTCAGAGTAAATCGATTTAGGCATTTGCCGCCTCCCGATATTTTTTTGACCTCAGATCCTCACCTCTGGGAATTGGCTCTATACGCCTGTCCGTCATTTTTTTGATTTCACCCTTGAAGCGATCACCGCCGAGTACCCAGCCTTTGTTGGTGTTCAACCGGATCTCCTCCAGCGCTCGATCCGGAATGCCTTCCTTAAAAAGACCCTGATACGCCTTTCGTCTTTGCCCGCCAGAATGGCCAAGGGTGTCGTAACAGGGGTGCCCAGTTATCAATTTAATCTGACTCCATTGGTCATAAACTCAAAGGAGGAAAAATCGAAAAAAGCCGCATAAACTATCCAAGCCCCGGAGCGGCTACTGTCAGGTGATTACCCTCTCTGTACAATTAATGAGACAATGCTACAAGCAAGGGTATACATTCTTGTAGTATGTGACGAGAAATAGCTTTGCTGGCCATCCTTTTTGAATTGGGTTATCTTCAAAGTACTTTAATGATAGATTTTTCATCTGATCTTTTGTTAGCTCCACATCTTCGCAGGAAGAATCCCGCCCTCTTTTATCGTTAGAATATTTTATTAGATAAATTACAGACCCCATCTGAAAAGAGCATATTGCCTGGCTAGCGCTGTCCGACGATTCACATTTCTCTTTTAATTCCTTCTGGGTAATTGTCAAAGCATGCGCGATAGTCTTTATTTGCTCTTTTTCTAATTCTTCTGCCTGAGAAAAATTGGCGGCCAGCATCATGGCCAAGGAAAATGTAAGCAATTTTAGTTTCATGGTTTCCGCCTGTATTTTTTAGAGCATCTCTAGACACCACATGATTTAAACCGTTTTGATTAGGTGTCAAACTACATATTTCAATAGAGAATAGATCAAGGCTCCCATATTCCTCCTGTTTTTGGCACTATTTCTATGGCCTCAACCATTCATGGGAATGGTCTTTGTTGCAGGGATTGGAACTAATCTGCTCCAACATCCTTTTTCCATGCCGTGAAACTCCAGCATAAGGCGGCGATCAAAATCGCCCCGAAGTCCGCCCCGTTTTGATTCACCCTCCGGGTGGGCCATACATGCCGCGGCATCATTTGCTCACCATATCAGTTCATATAGAAAATTATCCTTCTTGCGGCATGAATGATCGGGATCACTTGGAAAATAGGGGACAAGAACCTCGGGAACATGGTCACGGCCCTGGATGGCGGCGGCGTGGACCAGGAGTTCGAGGCGTATTTGGGAGCTTGACGCCCGTTAACATTTGATAGATTGACTGCCCAGGTGCGTGTCGGCGAACAATGCATTGAAAGTTGATTTCTTCTGAGCCAGATCCCCCGCCGACCGTGATGTGATAAGTGTCTCGTGTATGGAGTGAACCCAACCACCCCTTCATATAGAACGCGCACGCGGAAGACCGGAACACGATAAAAAAGCTTTCTATACTTTGATCACCCGGCCGTGTTGCCGACCACCCATCGGCTTGGGCCGTGCAGTGTTCACCATTGGAAAATGTAACCGTGACACGCGGGCGGGTTCCACCTTCCATTGATGGATGGGCTTGGACGGTCCCTTCATCTGACTGGCACAATGTTGTTTCTGCCGCCTTTAGCGGGAGTGTCATCAGAAGGAAAATCATCGACACGAAAACACATTTCACAAAGGGCATAACCAACTTTCATTTGTATCGCTTGATGTGAAGTCCCCGCCATTGTGTGTCGACCGTGTTGTGAAAAGTTCGCCTCTCGGCGTTCAGGGCCCTTGCTCGTGTACGACTAAACGTGGCTCCCATCTCTTGCACATGAACCAGTCACCCACGGTGTTTAAAGGCCTAAAGTCTCTTCCGGATCGCGGATAGAAAAGGTTTAACGCTACAAAATGTTTGTTGCGAACCCAACATTGCTGAGCGGCTCCAATGGTAAGTCACGTCGTCATACATGAGTTCATTGAGCGCTCTGTCGATCAACTCCTTGGGCGTTTCAGCTTGTGCATCCATGACAGCCCAAGCGCCCCTGTGCATATGCTCAAAATGACTCCGATATGTTTTGTCTGTCCATATTTCCAGTATCCCGAGGCTGAGAATGGACGCGATGTAATGAATATCAAGTATAATTAAGAGATAATTCTTGAAATTCTGAGTGTCCACGATTTTAACCAGCTCCGCAATATCTTCTTCCTGGCGGGCTTTTGTGGCGTAATTAAAATAAAAATATGGCCAGATTTCAATGGTCAGGAAAATGCGATCCCATAAGGTTTTGTATTTCGGCCGCCTTGGGATTTGCAAGAGGGTGAATTGCTCCCGAATACGTGTCATGAAAATGTTTCTGTAGGCAGCGCGCACTGAGGGTCCCGGTTTTGTCAAAAGTATGGCCCGCCGGACCTGACGTGATCGTTTCCCATAAGGTCGCGCCTGTCCGATGGGTCCAATTGGACCCGACACGCACTAGGGGCGCGCACAGGTTTCGTGTGCGGCTTTCAGGAGGTCCCCCACCGTCCGGATCGTCTCGAAAACGCCATCGGCTATGCGGCAATTTACGGTTTTTTCAAGAGAATCCCGGACCCCCAGGATGCGAAAGTCCATACCCAATTGAGTGGAGGCCTCCGCTACCTTATAGAGGCTTGTATCGTTCTGAACTTGCTCAAGTGGCAACTCGTAATAGTGAGCCACGGCATCGCGAATGGCTGTGTCCAGGGTCGGGGCAGCGACACCTCCAGCCAAGGCATAGGTCTGTCCAAACAACAGGACCATCATAGCTAGCCCATGAACTCCATATCGCAAAATGGTTTGCCTCCTTCTCTCAAAAACTTAAAACCTATTCAGGCCATCAATTTGGACCGGCAGCATATCACCATATTTTTACCAATATCATATTTAAACATCGAGCACCCCCATCCATTGGCGTCGGAGTCACGCATGTTCAAATTTCTTTTCGCTCAGCTATTTCTCATTGGTTCGTTCTCAACCTTTTGCTTGTTCATGGTGAGTGCCGACACCCTTCACGAGGCTGTTGAACGCAAGGATATCGCGCAGGTGAAGGCTCTTATTTCGAACGGAGAAGACCTTAGTACCGTGGATCAAAGCGGCCTGACCCCACTTCACTGGGCGATCATTCGCGGACGGACCCCCATTGCCAAGCTGCTGATTGACCAGGGTGCGGATATTCACGCCAAGGGAAAAAACGGTCAAACACCGCTCTATTTTGCCGCTGGAGGTGGCCATCTTAAAATTGCGGAATATTTGATTTCCAAGGGGGCGGACGTCAACACATCGGTGGTGGAGAACAGCGCTGACGTGAATGCCGAAGTTTTTGACGGCTTTACGCCTCTTCATATTGCTATTTTTCGAGGACGTCGTACGGCTCTCGATATGGTCGCGTTGCTTGTGACCAATGGCGCGCACATCAACGCAACCAACCGATCAGGGTATACGCCACTGCATTTTGCCGCGCATATGGGAAGTTTGGTTCTTATCAATTTGCTTATCGAAAAGCAGGCCGATATCCATGCCCAAGACAAGAATGGAAGAACACCTCTTGATCTTGCACAAGAATTTGGTCACGGCCCCGTTGTTGACACTCTAAAGATGGCTCAACAGCCCGATACATCGACACGATGATTATTAGAGCCGATTTTATCGATGAGGATAATATTGGCGAAACACGGCCTGGTCCAAATGGGCAGTCCTGATTCTAGCAAGAGAATTTCCAAATCTGACAAATAACCACACCTTCACGGCGGTGGGAGAAAATCATGAAGATGTTTCTAGATATCGATGGTGTTTTACTCACTCGTCAGGGTGGATTGTCAGTGGGTGCGGAGATTTTTCTGAGGCATATTGTAGACAAGCATGAGGCCTATTGGCTGTCCACAAGGACGAATAATGGAACCCTCGATGGTGCCCGTAAGGCCTTCCATGGGTTACTTCACATTAATTTGATTGAGCGTATTCAGCCCGTGCGCTGGACAACGTTAAAAACCGAGGCCCTGCCGTTTGGGACAGAAAACTGGCTGTGGATTGATGACGAACTGATGTTTGTTGAACGCCAACAATTGGAGGCCGAAAACGCCCTGGGGAATTTTTTGCGTATTAACCTCAGAAAACAACCTGATATCCTCAACACATTGCGGTTTTAAACGGGCCCCTTGCTCAAGGGGCCGAGCAGAGACTACGAATATTTCGGTGACACTCCACAAAATAGCAGGTTGCGACGACAAGGGTACCTCATCAGCCCCCCTACCCCCGCGCCAGCCGTCCCCGCACCGGGTAGGCTGGGTCCGTGTATCCTGGGGTGGAGGCATGGCCGGGTGGCACTAGGCCGTCGACGATGGCCTCGTCCTCTGGGGCCAGCACATGGGCCAGGGCGCCCAGGTACTCGGTCCATTGGTCGAAGGTGCGGGGACCGGCAATGGCGGAAGCCACCAGGCGGTTGTTCAGCACCCAATTGAAGGCGAATTGGGCCGGAGTCATGCCCCGGGCCACGGCATGCTCGCTGAGTTGTTGCGCTAACACTAGGGACTCGGGCCGGTATTCCGTTTGCAGGATGCGGCGGTCCTGCCGCCCGGCGCGGGAGTCCGCCGGCGGCGTCCCACCGGGTTCGTACTTGCCGCTGAGGACACCCCGGGCCAAGGGGCTGTAAGGCACCACGCCCAGACCATGATAGAGACTGGCCGGTAGGGTCTCCACCTCGGCTTGCCGATTGAGGATATTGTACAGCGGTTGCACGGCCACCGGACCCGGCACGCCCAATCGCTGGGCCGTGGCCACATAGTCAGCGATGCGCCAAGCCTTGAAATTGCTCATGCCCCAATAGCGGATCTTTCCGCTTTGGATCAGGCCCGCCAAGGTCAGCACCACCTCCTCCACCGGTACGGCTTCGTCGTCGCGATGGAGATACAGCAGGTCGATGGTGTCCGTATGCAGACGGCGCAGGCTGCCCTCGACCCCTTCGATCATCCACTTGCGTCCCAGCCCCCCCTGATTGGGGCCCTTGCCCATGGGGCTGCCGGTCTTGGAGGCCAGAACCCATGAGTCCCGGTCCGCAGCGATCAGGTCCGCCAGAACCTCTTCGCTGCGGCCATTTTGATAGATATCCGCCGTATCGACGAAATTGACCCCCACGTCGCGGGCCGAGCTCATGATCCAGTTGCAATCATCAGCCTCGGTCGGACCACCGAACATCATGGTCCCCAGGCACAGCCGGGATACCTTCAACCCACTCGCCCCCAGGCGGACATATTCGATATTGTCACCTAAGTTCACGGGCTGCCCCTCCCATTCCCACACGACCAATTCGGGATAACCATCATAATACATAATCAGGATGAAAAATAGGCCCGAGACAGAAAAAGCCCCGGGAAACAATTATCTCCCGGGGCTCTTCAATGCGATATGGGTGGAACTCAATACCCACCCTTGCGCTTGGTTTCCGGCAGCCCGGCGACCTTGGTCCCCTGTTTTGATGGCTGCATGGGGAACAGCGTAAAGAGATCCTTGGCCGAGATCTTTTCACCCCAGGCCGCCGACATGGCCTTGACCATGGCGCGCTCGTTCGGCTGATTGCCATTGTTGTCAAAGTACTCTTCGCGCAGGAAACGGATCAAATCCCAATGGCGCTCGGTCAATTCCCCCAGGCTCTCCGCCTCGGCGATCTCCCGTGCCATGTCTTCACTCCAATCGGCGGTATCGACCAGATAGCCATTGGCAGTCTTTTCCACGTCCGCGTAACCCATTTTCTGTTTCCTCCTATATATCGGCCGGATCCCCTGTCCTTGAACGGACTCCGGCCCTGTCTTGGAACAGGTCCTATAATCGGCATCACGCCACCAGATTTCAATGGTTAAGCCACCTGCTTTTCATCGATCAAGACCCCACCGACAATCAACAAAACATGCCTGGAATTCGCGCCATTTCTCCATCATGCGAATTGTAACTTTTCTCAATTGTCATCTTCCTGTAACATTTTTGTAAGAAAACCTTCTCATTCAGGGCATGAGGCATTTGTGAATGGATTTGTTCTTTTCGTTGATCGTGATCGCATGCAGCAATCCGATCTGCCATTACGTCATGCCGCCGACAAACTACAAATCCGAAGAGCAATGCCGCATCAATGCCGCCATGATCGCAGGCATGAAAAGAGCCGACAACTTCGTCGCCTCGGGAAGCCCGTTCACTTATGAGTATGAGTGCCACCCGGTGGTTCAAGTATCCCAGGCCCCTTTGAATGATTCAGGCGGGACCAAGTAGGGTTCCCTGTCTTACCGAAAACGGTATGAGCGCCGCTCCAGATCAACCAGGACATGTCAAAACACTCGCCTTTCCTTGGATGAGTGGCTAAAACCCATTGATTTCACATTAAAATGTGTTCTTTGCCGAATTTATGGGCCAAAATTCCGGGTCCGTTGCTCCGGGTTTTTCATGGCGGGTTCTGCCCCGCATTCCAACCTAAAAACATGTCAAAAGTATCCACTGGACCCGGATGGTCAAATTTGGAGGAGACGTGACAATGGTCCGCAACCCAGGTGTGTCCGGTCGGCGATGGCGCTCCTGTCTGATCACCCTGCTGATGTTTCAGATGGTGTTACCGATTGCCTGGCGGGCCAAGGCGGAGACCCCCGCCCCGTACCATATCTACATCGATGCGGATTGGACCCATTCGCTGCCTTCGAGCCGGGCAATCGAATGGGGAATCAAGACCGCGCTGAGGGCCATTGATAATAAGATCAGCGGGTTTCCCATGGAAATCCGCCGCATCGACCATCGCGCCAATACCAAGCGCCATTTGAAAAACCAGAAAACCATTCTCGCCGATGACCGAGCCTTGGCCGTGTTTACCGGCCTCCATTCCCCTCCCTTGCTGGCCAACAAGCAATTCATCAATACCAACGAGATCCTCACGTTAGACCCCTGGGCCGCTGCCGGTCCCATCACCCGAAGCCCGGAACCCAATTGGATCTTCCGACTCTCAGTGGATGATGCGGTCGCCGGACGTGTCATCGTCGAGCACGCGGTTAAGAACCGAGGCTTTAAAAACCTGGTCTTGATTGCCGAGGACACCGGTTGGGGCCGTTTCAACAACAAAAACATGTCGGCCATGGCCAGGGAGCTAAAGGTTGAGCAATTTCAGGTTCTTTGGTCCAATTGGGGCATCTCGAAACCGGCGGCGAAAATCCTCTTGAGACAGGCCACCAATCGGGGGGCGGATGCCATTCTCCTGGTCACCAATCCGGCTGAATGCGTTGTCTTCGCGCAGGCCGCGATGGAACTGGAGCCCTCGCTCCGACGTCCTTTCCAAAGCCATTGGGGATGCAGCAGTGGCGGATTTGCGGGAAAGATCGGCCCGGAGGCTCTCAACAGCTTGGACATGGAGTTCATTCAAAGCCGTTTCTCGTTCCTATGGCAGCCAAACATCGCTCATGCAGGTGACGTGCTGAACGTCACCCGCCAGATGTTTCCCGAGTTGATCGCCAAGGCCGAGGACATTCGGCCCCCGGCCGCCTTTATCCATGCCCACGACCTGACCATGCTCCTGATTGCCGCGGCAAAACAGGCCAAGCTGACCGGAGACCTGGCGACGGATCGACAAAACCTGCGCGAAGCCCTGCTGGATTTGAGGAAGCCGGTGCGCGGGCTGATCAAGACCTATGAAAAACCCTTCAGTCCCTGGTCCCCGGAGAATTCCGATGGCCACGAAGCCTTGGGCCGCGAAGACTACGTCATGGCTCGATACGATGAACAAGGCCGCATTCTGATGGAGCCTCGGTGATGATCCACAGCGCTGATCGGCGGTTGACCGGGGTTCAAGGGCCTTGATCCGAAAAAAAATCCCCATTGGTTGGTTACTGGGCCTGATTTCCATCGGCGGCATGTTGGTGATCGGCGGCGTACTGGGTCTGGTGACACTGAAAAGTTTTGGCGGTGCGTTTGAACAACATGCGGCCCGTTTGACCCTTTCCCAAACAGAAACATCGATTGCCGGGATCCACGAGTTCGTGAGAACCCGAACCGACATGCTCCGCGACATCGCTCACTCCCCGCTTCTCTTGCAGGGAGTCATGCAGCAGGAAACCGGCCTCCCCAACGCGGTCGATCATTTGGAGAGTTCACGTTTGGCCGGGCAAAGGGTTCGGCTGATGCTGTTTGATTTTGAAGCCATGCCAATCCATGACACGGCGGCCGCCCCCAGGCAGCCCCCCAAAGAGATCCTCACGGCGCTTTTGGAAAGCGACAGCCCCACATTAGCCCGCTTTTCATGGTTCCCTGGGGGGAAAAGCGCCTTATGGCTCGGTGCCTCCATATCATGGCGTGGCAGCACCGAAGGTGTTCTGATCGCCGAAATTCCCATGGACCGCATGGGGTTCTTGAGCGCGCGGATGTTCTCCACCGGGCATGGAAAGCTGGAAATCCTTCAAGACAGCAAAACCCTGTTTTCGGACTCTTGGCAAGCAATGGGGAAGACCATTGGACGAGGACTGCCCCAGTTAGGAGTCCAAATTCGGTATACCTCAGATTTGAGCCAGATCCGCCGTGAACAGCAAGAGCTGGCGGTCAATTTGATCTTCGTCGGCAGTCTCTTGGTGGCGGCAATCGGTTTGATCACCTTTTGGGTAGGACGCCGGACCCTGGTCCAACCGCTGCTCAAAATCGAACAAATGACAGCCCGGATCATCAATGGAGAATCGGTTGAATCAGCCAGCCTCAAATCACATGTGGTTGAATTGCAGAGCCTGGGCCGCCGGTTTGATGAAATGGCCCGAGAAACCCAATTAGCCCGCCAGCACCTGCAAAGTCTGGTCGAGGCACGGACACAGGCACTGAACAAAGAGCTCCAAGACAAGAAGACGGCCACAATGGAACTGCGTAAGGTTTCGGCCTTGCAATCGGCCATCCTCGAAAGCGCCACCTATGCCATCGTCACCATGGATCCCTTGGGCACCATCATGTCCTTCAATCCGACAGCCGAGCGCATGTTTGGATATAGGGCACCGGATATGATCGGCAAACGATCGGTCCTGGTGCTGCATCGCCATGAGGACTTGGTCAAAAAATCGGAAACGTTGAGCCGTGAGCGCGGGCAAACCATTGCGTCACCCTTCGACGCCCTCACCTTTGTCGCGGACCGGGGCCGCGTCGACGAAACCGAATGTCATCTGGTACGGCGCGGTGGTGGGACTTTTCCCGCGCGGCTGACCATTACCCGACTGGGCGACCGCGACGATCTGGTGGAAGGCTATATGGCCGTCTCTTCTGATATCACGCAACGCAAAGAGACCGAGGAAAAGCTGCAACTGGCCCATGAGATCATTCAAAAAGCCGGCGAAGCGGTCGTGATCACCAACCCGTCCGGACAGATCATTGATATCAACCCGGCCTACGAGAAAGTCACCGGATATCACCGCAAAGACATTCTGGGGCGCAATCCGAGCATGGCCAAATCGGGACGTCATGACGCGGCCTTTTACGCCGATATGTGGACCACTCTCAATGCGACGGGCCGTTGGGAAGGCGAAATCTGGGACCGGCGTGCCAGTGGAGAAATCTTCCCCAAATGGCTTGGTATAAACGCCATCAGAGATGATGATGGTCATGTGAGCAATTATGTGGGCATTTTCACGGATATCAGCGCTCAGAAATCCACCGAACGGAAGCTCGAGCGGCTGGCCTTTTTCGACCCACTGACAAAGCTGCCCAACCGGGCCTTGTTCCGAGATCGCCTGACCCAGGGCTTGGAGATGGCCCGGCGGGATACCCATCCTTTGGCGCTGATGTTCATCGACCTGGACCGTTTCAAGAATATCAATGACAACTTGGGCCACGATGTTGGCGACGAAGTGTTGATCGCGGTGGCGCAACGGATCAAAGGATGCCTACGCAAGAGCGATACGGTGGCCCGCCTGGGCGGTGACGAATTCACCGTCATCCTGCGCGACCCCGGAGACAGCGTGGATCTGGGCACCCTGGCGGACGATATCATCGGAGTTTTGACCAAGCCGTTCCATATCCGCGAACAAGACCTGTTCATCGGCGCCAGCATTGGCATCGCCTTGTTCCCGGAGGATGGAGCCGACGACGAAACCCTGATGAAGAACGCTGACGTGGCCATGTATCAAGCCAAGCAGGCCGGACGCGGGACCTATCGCTTCTTCACCAATGAGATGAACGATAACACCGGTCGCCGCATTGCCCTGGAAGCGGATCTGCGGACCGCCATCGATCAGGACCAATTGGCTCTCCACTACCAACCGAAAATCGCCTTGGAGAATAATCGGATTATTGGCTTCGAGGCTCTGGTCCGTTGGAATCACCCCACTAAGGGCATGATTTCACCAATCGAGTTTATACCCCTGGCCGAAGAAACAGGCCTGATCGTTCCCTTGGGCGAATGGGTATTGAAAACGGCCTGCACGCGGATCAAAAATTGGCGAACCAAGCTCAATGAAGATCTGACCATCGCCGTCAATCTATCCGCCCGTCAATTCGAAGACCCTTTACTAACGGAAAAGATCGAAGGAATTCTGACAGAATTGCACCTGCCCAGTAGCGCTTTGGAACTGGAAATTACCGAAAGCATCGCCATGGCCGATGTGGAACGAACCATTGCCGTCATCGATGGCCTTAAATCCCGTGGCCTGAGGATCTCCATTGATGACTTCGGTACGGGCTATTCATCGCTCAGCTATTTGAAGCGCTTCCCGCTGCATTCCTTGAAAATCGACAAATCCTTCATCCACGGTCTGGCCATAGCCTCGGACGACGAGGCTATCGTCACCGCCATCCTTTCCATGGCCCATAGCATGAACCTCAACGTCATCGCCGAAGGGGTAGAAACGGAAGACCAACTCAGCTTCCTGCGCACCAATGACTGCGAAGAGGTGCAGGGTTATTTCATCAGCAAACCGATACCGGCCGAAGATGTTGAAAAAATGCTTTAGCCTTATGGCGCTGTTGGGTCTGACAGCAAGCGGCGTGCAGGCAGATGACGCCATGATTTTGGAAGTGCGCGTGGAAAAAATGGAAAATACCGAAGGCCGGGTCGTCGTGGCGCTATTCACCGACGCCAAAAGTTTTTTGGAAAAGGCATTGATCGACCAGGCCGTTGCCATTGACGGGGACCAGGCCGTCGCCCGTTTCGAAGGTCTGGCTCCAGGAACCTATGCCGTCTCGGCCTATCACGATATCAACGACAATGATCGCCTGGACCGCAATTTCCTTGGCCTGCCGTTAGAGCCCTATGCGTTCTCCAATCAAGCGCCGGTTAATCTGGCCCCGCCCACCTGGGAGGCAGCACGGATTGTCCTGGATGGACCGTTTAAACGGATCGTCATCCGTTTGGGCGAACACTGATTGAGCGGAGTCTCGACTGAACCGCCCATTCAAAGTGCACTTACATCGTGATCGCTGCCTCCTCAACACACAAATCAGGCCCACCGAACGGCTAATGCCTAATTTTTAGCCACATACATCTTTTGGGGCACAACAAAGCTCATTGAACAGGCATTTTCCAACACCGGAAATAATTACTCTTTATTTTGCAACATACTACCGTATGGCATGCCATTTGCTATCTATCGTCAAACATGGAACGAGAGCCAATAATTACGGCAACAATAGGCAGAGCCCACCGTGACACTCACATTGAAAACCCCCGTTGGTTTGAACGTCCTTCTCTGCGCCAAGGGGGAGGAGCGTGGGGCTCAGCTCGAAAAAGTGTTGCTTGATGCCGGATACGGATTGGCCGTGCGGTTGGACGATCCCGCCAAGGTCATCGAAATGATCCAGACGACCGAGCCGGATTTGTTGGTCTTCGCCCATCCAAAGCCGGCCGAACCTGAATTTAAAGTCATCAGCGACATTCGCGCGACCCTGCCCCGCCCCATTCTCATGTTCAGCGAAGATGGGACAACGGCAACCATGCGGGCCGCAGTGGCTGCCGGAGTCAATTCTTATGTCTTGGTGGGCGTCAATGCCAATCGGGTGCATTCGGCCATTGATCTGGCCTTTGCCCATTATTCGGAAGCCCAGGAATTGAGGGGCGAACTGGCCAAGGCGACCACGGCGCTGGCCGAACGCAAAATGATTGAACGAGCCAAGGGCATCATCATGAAGACCAAGGCCCTGGACGAAGAAGAAGCTTATGCCTTCATGCGCAGCACGGCCATGAACCGCGACATGCGGCTGGCCGCTCTCGCCAAAACGGTGATCGAGGCCCATGAACTGGTGAACTAATTCCGCGCGAGATCCCCAAGGACGGGGATCGAACGTCCATTAAAAACCGACGGGCTAATGGCGGTCTCGAGGTTCCCAGCAGGCCAACGTCGGCCTCGCACCGTGGTGATGGATTCCACTCGTAGAGGGATTCCGCGCCGCATGTGAAGACAGACGGAGTACATTATGGGAGCTTTTGCCAATCCCTTTGATCCGGACAAGGTCCTTTGGGCCGGTTGTCCCTGTGGGCAGCATAAATCGCTGCTCGAACACCAGATGGCCATGAGCGGCCAATCGGAATCCCGGTTTGCCTGCGAGACCATTGAACCGGAAGCCGAAACCGCGATCAACACGCCGATGATGGCCGATAGCGCCATCGACGACGATGAACCCGATATGCTCGACCAGGAAGCGGTCATGGAGCGGGCGGTGGAATCCGCCGTGCTCAACGGCATCTTCGGCAACGACATGCAACGCCGCACTTTCTTGCAGGCGGTGGGCGCCGGAACCGCCGCAGCGGCTATTTCCCAGTTCTTCCCGTTGCAGGAAGCCAAGGCGGCGGTGCTCGACAATCTTAAGGGCGGCCCGCTGGAAAAGAAGCATCTCAACGTCGGCTTCGTGCCCATCACCTGTGCCACGCCGATCATCATGGCGCACCCCATGGGCTTCTATAAGAAGTACGGCCTGGACGTGGACGTCATCAAGACCGCCGGTTGGGCGGTGGCCCGCGATAAATCCCTTTCCGGGGAATACGACGCGGCCCACATGCTGACCCCGATGCCCCTGTCCATCACCATGGGTGCCGGTTCCACGGCTCATCCTTGGACCATGCCGGCCATCGAAAACATCAACGGACAGGCCATCACCTTGGCCAACAAGCACAAGGACAAGCGCGATCCGAAGATGTGGAAGGGCTTCAAGTTCGCCGTGCCCTTTGAATACTCCATGCACAACTTCCTGCTGCGCTACTACGTGGCGGAACATGGCCTGGACCCGGACAAGGACATCCAGATCCGCGTGCTGCCGCCGCCAGAGATGGTCGCCAACCTGCGGGCTGGAAACGTCGACGGCTACCTGTCGCCCGATCCGTTCAACCAGCGGGCGGTCTACGATGGCGTTGGCTTCCTGCATGCCCTGACCAAGGAAATCTGGTCCGGCCATCCCTGCTGTGCATTCGCCTCGAGCGAAAAGTTCATCAAGGAAGCGCCGAACACCTTCCTGGCGTTGTTCAAGTCGATTCTCGAAGCGACGGCCTATTCGTCCAACAAGGCCAACCGTGCCGAGATCGCCAAGGCCATTTCGCCCAAGAACTATCTGAATCAGCCGGAAACGGTGGTGAAGCAGGTTCTGACCGGTCGTTTCGCCGACGGTCTGGGCAAGGTCCGCAACGATCCCGACCGCATCGATTTCGATCCGTTCCCCTGGCATTCCATGGGTATCTGGATCATGACGCAGATGAAGCGGTGGGGCTACGTCAAGGGCGACGTGGACTACAAGGGCGTGGCCGAGCAGGTCTATCTGGCCACCGATGCTCAGAAGCTGATGACCTCCATGGGTCAGACGCCGCCTGACAAGACCTACGACAAGCACACCATCATGGGTAAGGAATTCGATCCGTCGAAGCCCGAGGCCTATGTGGATAGCTTCGCCATCAAGCGCGGATAAAACCGCGTGATTTCGGCAGAAAGGAGTTCATTCCGATGACTATTTCACCACGACTTCGGGCCTTTGTCCTCTCGATCGCCCTGTTTTCCGTCTTTGCCATCGTCTGGCATGTGGCGGTGCTGGCCCCCGAGCAGACCATCCCGGAGGGAATGGACCCCGAGTATGCCGAAATGATGGGTTTCACCGGCGGCACGAAGGGGGGCTCGTCCATACCGGGCCCCCTGGAGGTCGGCGGCGCCATCTGGGAGCATGTTTCCGATCCCTTCTACGACAACGGCCCCAACGACAAAGGCATCGGCATTCAGTTGGCCTATTCTCTGGCCCGGGTGCTGGTCGGCTTCTTCTTTGCCGCCATCCTGGCCATTCCCCTGGGCTTTTTGATCGGCATGTCGCCGATGTTCCATCGGGCGCTGGATCCGTTCATCCAGATCATGAAGCCCATCTCGCCCTTGGCCTGGATGCCGCTGGCCCTTTACACCATCCAAGATTCCGGCATCTCCTCCATTTTTGTTATTTTTATCTGTTCGGTCTGGCCCATGCTGGTCAATACCGCCTTCGGCGTGGCCTCTGTGCGCAAGGAGTGGCTGAATGTGGCTCGCACCTTGGAGGTCGGACGCCTGCGCACGGCGCTGTTCGTCATCCTGCCCGCTGCCGCGCCGACCATCATGACCGGCATGCGCATCTCCATCGGCATTGCCTGGCTGGTCATCGTCGCCGCCGAGATGTTGGTGGGCGGTACGGGCATCGGCTACTTCGTCTGGAACGAGTGGAACAACCTGTCCATCACCAGCGTCATCAGCGCCATCTTCTTCATCGGCGTGTTCGGCATGGTGCTGGATCTGATCCTCGCCACCATCGCCAAGTTCATCACCTACACCGAATAACCCGAGAGCGGAGATCGATCCATGACCCTGCCCGCCCCGAAAATCAGTATCGAAGGCCTGGAACGCCGCTTTCCCGCCCCCGACGGCAAGGGCGCCGACGTCTCGGTGTTCAAGGATCTCTATTTCCATGTCCAGGAAGGCGAGTTCGTCTGTCTGATCGGCCATTCCGGCTGCGGCAAGACCACCTTACTCAACATCCTCGCCGGGCTCGACGAAGCCAGCGCCGGGGGCGTGGTGGTCAACGGCCAGGAAATCAGCGGCACTTCGCTGGATCGAGCCGTCGTATTCCAAAGCCATGCACTCATGCCTTGGATGACGGCCCTGGGCAATATCGCCTTCGCGGTAAAGTCCCGTTGGCCCAAGTGGAACAAGGAAAAAATCCGCCTCCACTGCCAGAAGTACCTGGACATGGTGCATTTGAGCGGCGCCGAGGACAAGAAACCGGCCCAACTGTCCGGCGGCATGAAACAGCGCGTGGGCATCGCCCGGGCCTTTGCCATCCAGCCGCAAATCCTGCTGATGGACGAACCTTTCAGCGCCCTGGACGCCCTGACCCGAGGCTCTTTGCAACAAGAATTGCTGAGCATCTGCCAGGAAACCAAACAGACGGTGTTCATGATCACCCATGACATCGACGAAGCCATTTTGCTCGCCGACCGCATCGTGCTGATGACCAACGGTCCGGAAGCCCAGGTCTGCGAAATCGTTGAGAACACCCTGCCGCGCAATCGCACCAAGCATGACATGCACAAGCAGGCCAACTACTACCCCATGCGCAACCATCTGATCGAGTTCCTGGTCAACCGTTCCAAGCAGTTCAAGGACGAACTGGCGGCCAGCGACTACGACCCCAAGCACCCGCCCATCGCCCGGCCCACGCGAGAGCCGGAACCGCCGATCCGCGGGGCGGCCTAACGCTTTTTCAATCACCAAGACAACCACAGGAGAGCCCGAAAATGAATCGCTTGGATGTGACGGAGAAGATTATTGCCACCAAATTGGCCAAAGACCTCAAATGGGCCGATGTCGCCAAGGAAATTGGCCAGTCCAAGGAATGGGCCACCACCGGCCTGCTGGGCCAGATGCAGATGAACGAGGAAGAGGCGGCCACGGCGGCCAAGATCTTCGACCTGACCGACGAGGAAGCCAAATGGCTGACCACCTGCCCCTATCGCGGTGGGTTGGGCCAGTCGGTGCCCACCGACGCCCTGGTGTACCGTTTCTACGAAATCATTCAGGTTTATGGTCCGACCATCAAGGCGCTGATCGAGGAAGAATTCGGCGACGGCATCATGTCGGCCATCGATTTCTCCATGGATATTTCCCGCGAGGAAGATCCGAAAGGCGATCGAGTCATTGTGATGCTGAACGGCAAATTCCTGCCCTACAAGCGCTACTAAGACACTAAAAACCGAAACCGGCGGGTAACGGCGCCCGCCGGCCCCCTATTCCCGATCATCGGCAACAGTCAAAGGAGATTGCGCGCCATGTCGAAAGTCCCCGTGACCCTGCTCACCGGCTACCTGGGTGCCGGTAAAACCACGCTTCTCAACCGGATCCTCACCGAAAACCACGGCAAGAAATACGCTGTCATCGTCAACGAGTTCGGCGAGGAAGGCATCGACAACGAACTGGTAATCGGTGCCGACGAGGAAGTATTCGAGATGAATAACGGGTGCATCTGTTGCACCGTGCGCGGGGATCTGATTCGCATCATTGGCAATCTTTTGAAACGACCAGACCAATTTGATGGCATGCTCATCGAAACCACCGGCCTGGCCGACCCGGCGCCCGTGGTGCAGACCTTCTTCGTCGACGAAGATATCAAGGACGAACTCGCCCTTGATTCAGTGGTGACCCTGGTGGACGCCGCCCATTTCCTCGACCGGGTGGATGATTCCCACGAAGCCGAGGAACAGGTGGCTTTCGCCGATCTGATCTTGCTCAACAAGGTGGACCTGGTGGATGCCGCCGGGCTGGCGGCTGTGCACAAACGGGTCCGCGAACTGAACCGCTTCGCAAAAATCATCGAGACGGAAAAGTCCGCCGTCCCGCTGGACATGGTCATGGATCAGGGCGCCTTCGACCTGCAACGGGCCTTGGAAGTGGACCCGGGATTCCTGGAAGAGGAAGACCATGATCACGACGACAGCATTTCCAGCGTCTCCCTGACCGCCCGGGCTCCCGTGGTGGCCGAGAAATTCTCCGCATGGATCCGCAACCTGATCATGACCCGGGGCACCGATATTTTCCGCTCCAAGGGGATCTTATCCCTGGAAGGTCAAGAAAACCGCTATGTATTCCAAGGCGTTCACATGGTCATGGACAGCGACTGGAGTGCCCCCTGGGGCGACGACGAACGCAACAGCCGCCTGGTGCTGATCGGGCGCGATCTGGACGGATCGCTTCTGCAGAAGGAGTTCGAGGCATGTACTCAGGCTGTGTAAAACCAGGCTGCGAGGATCCCGGCTGCGGCGAAGGCGGCATTGATGCCGGGGCCATGGTGGTCTCGCCGGATGTCACGTCCGAGGAATTCGACCTCGGCGCCTATGTAAATGGGGTCTGCCATGGTCCGCGATCCAACAAGGTGGCGGTTGGTCTTGGAGATGGCCGGGTATTGGCCGCCCCGATCTCTCGCATGGACGCGTTGAAAGAGATCAGTCGCCACGAAGGGGTGGTTTCAGCCCTGGCTCCTTTTGGCGAGGGCTTCATTTCGGGCGGTGACGATGGGCGCGTGCTGTTCAGCCGACCTGACGGTGGTGTCGAGGAACTGCATCACTTCGAGGATCAATGGGTCGAACACATGGCGGTTCACGAAGCAACCGGCACCATCGCCGTCACCGTGGGTCGTGATATCCATCTTCTCGATCGAGACGGCAACGCGGTTGGCGTTTGCGGGCCTCATCAAAGCACCCTTTCCGGCTTGGCGCTATCGGCAGATGGAACCATGGTCGCGGCCTCCCACTACGATGGGGCCACCCTTTGGACCGCTGGGGCCGACAAGCCCTCCAACAAGCTCTATTGGAAAGGCTCCCATACCGGTGTCACGCTGAGCCCCAACAATCGGTATCTGGTCACCGCGACCCAGGAAAAGGAACTCCACTGCTGGAATCTCGAGACCGGCAAGGACATGAAAATGAGCGGTTATCCGGCGAAGATCCGATCATTGGATTGGACACATGACGGGCGTTTCCTTGCTGCCGCCGGGGCCGATGTGCTGACCAGTTGGTCCTTTGACGGATCGGGGCCATCCGGCAGGCCGCCACTGGAACTGGGCTATGTCTTCAACGCCGTCGTCTCGTCGGTCGCCGTCCACCCGCATCTACCCCTTGTTATCGGAGGCTACGACAGCGGCACGGTTTTGATCGGCGATATCGAGCGAGGAGATGCTCTGATCGCCCGGCCAACCGGGCAAGGGTCGATTACCGCCACCTGTTGGGGCGGTGATACCCATACCGCCATTTGCGGCACCGCGGATGGCAAATTGGCCTGTATGACGATCAGTGGCGAAATGCTACAGCGTCCTGTATCTTGATCCCGATTCTGGGGGACTGAACCATGCATATTGTTGAAGGCTACCTTCCCATCGAACACGCGATCGGCTGGAGCCTTGCCGCCGCGCCGTTCGTCGCCTACAGCGTTCGAAAGACCAGCAAGCTGTTGGCCGAGAAGCCTCAATTGAAGCTTTTATTTGCCGCTTCTGGTGCCTTTGCCTTTGTCTTGTCGGCATTGAAGCTGCCGTCGGTCACGGGCAGCACCTCCCATCCCACCGGTATCGGTATGGGGACCGTCTTGTTCGGACCGGCGGTGATGCCGTTGATCGGTAGTATTGTATTGGTGTTTCAAGCCCTGTTGCTGGCTCATGGAGGCCTTACGACATTGGGCGCCAATATCTTTTCGCTTGCCGTGGTCGGACCTTGGCTTGCCTGGATGGTCTATCGGGGTCTGATGGGGATGAATGCCAACCTATCGGTTGCCGTGTTCATGGCGGCCATCGTGGCCAATCTGGGCACCTACATGACCACGGCCACGCAGTTGGCCTTGGCCTTTCCCGACCCAATCAGCGGCATCGGCGGCTCAATGATCAAATTCACCAGCGTCTTTGCTCTGACTCAGGTGCCCTTGGCGATCAGCGAGGCCCTCCTGACCGTTGTGGTCATCAATCTCCTGCGCACCAATGCCATGCAGGAGTTGGTGCTATTGAAGTTTGCCGGGAGGCAAGGATGAACGCGTCATCTACCAATATTTTGTTGCTGCTGGCCGCCGTGGCGGTGATTGCCGTGCCGTTGCTGCTGGGGATCGACGGCGAGTACGCCGGTACCGATGGTCAGGCGGTGGGCGTGATCGAGGATACCTCGCCCAATTACAAGCCCTGGGTCGACCATGTCTGGAGCCCGCCTTCCGGAGAAGTGGAGAGTATGCTATTCACGCTACAGGCCGCTTTGGGAGCCGGACTTTTGGGCTACTTCATCGGTTCACGGAGAGCCCGCCGCAAAGCGGAGAATTCGACGGTGGAAACCGAATGAGGTCGGACAACCATGCGGTTCCTGGATGCCAGTGCCCACTGCAACGGGTGGTCCCATCACCATGCAGGTGAAAAGCTGCTGTTCGCCTTCGGGATGATCGCAATTCTGTACGTCGCTGATCCTCTCGCAGCTGCTCCCCTGGTTGCCTTGGTAATGGCCTGCGCGGCTTGGCTGGGCGCCGGCGTACCATTGCCCACCTACTTGAAAACAGTCGCGATTCCCGCCGGGTTTCTGATCGTCAGCCTACCGATACTGCTGATCTCGGTTTCCTGGACCCCTGCGTTTCAGATCACTTTGGCCTGGGAGACCCTGACGGCCAGCGGACAGGTCTTGGCCCGGGCCCTGGGTGCCATGAGCTGCCTTGCATTTTTGATCCTGACCACCCCTGCCCCCAGAATTCTGGTTTTTTTCGGCGCCCGCGGATTGCCCAAACCGGTGTTGGAGATGGTATTTCTAATCTATCGCTTCTCCTTCATCCTGTTCGATCAACTGGTCAACGGGTTCCGCTCTCAACAGGCTCGCGGTGGCTATGACAACCTGAGGACCGGCTTATCCTCCAGCGGTCTCCTTGCTTCAACCTTGCTGGGTCGCGCCCTGGCCCAGGGACGCCGCATGGAAGCCGGGTTGGCTTGTCGCGGGTTCGAGGGCAGTTTTGAAACCGTATCGCGCGGAGGCACCCTCTCCTATCGCCGCCTTGGTTTCATTGGTGCTGGATTGATACTTGTTCTAGCGGCCAGCCTCTGGATGGAGCAGGGAATGCCATGGACATGAAAGGGCAGACTTTGCCTGCCATGGAAGTCCGCGGTGTCACCTATCGTTACCCCGGTGGCGACTTCGGGCTGAGCGATTTGAATCTGACCATCCGCCGCAGGCGGCGGCTGGCGGTCCTGGGTGCCAATGGATCGGGGAAATCAACCCTGCTCATGCATTTGAACGGAGCCTTGAAACCGGACAAGGGCGAGATCCTGCTGGATGATGCACCCATGGGCTATGGACGGGCGCAACTTCGGGACTGGCGGCAGCGCGTAGGGGTGGTTTTACAGAACCCCGATGACATGCTGTTTGCCACCACTGTCTACGAAGATGTGGCCTATGGTCCAAAAAACCGGGGCCTTCCCGTTTCCGACGTCGAGACGATAACCACCCGGGTATTGGCGTGGCTGGATCTATCCGAGTTGGCTGACCGCCCTCCTCATATGCTCAGCTACGGACAGAGAAAACGAGTGGCCATCGCGGGTATTGTGGCCATGGAACCTCAGGTGATCGTGCTGGACGAACCAACGGCCGGATTGGATTCCTGGGCATCAAAAAAACTGATCGAATGCCTCGATCGATTGGAAGAAACCGGGACCACGTTTGTCTTCGCAACCCACGACGCGCACCTCGTGTTGGAATGGGCCGACGACGTCGCCTTGTTCAAGGACGGCTCGGTGGTTTTTCAGGGAACCACGACCGAATACGTGCAGCGGTCCGACCGGATGGATGACCCGGGCATCCCCAGGCCCGCCGTGTTCGGATTTCTAGATCTCCTCTTTGCCGACGAACGGTTTGACGCCCAAGAGAGGGACGCTGCACGGGAGAAATATATTTCCTTCCTGCGCGGGTCCACCCTCGGATAATCTGATGTCGATCCAAGGTGGGAGATCAGTTGTATTTCCGGATCGGTGGAGAGTAATTCCAGAAAACTAACCCTATGATAAACCTCGGAGGCTTATTTTGCGGCATGGTGTTGGACTGACGATCGGCTTCGGACTTTTAGTCTCCCTGCTTTTCCCGGCGAGCGCCTTTGCCGCCCCCGCCCAATGGATCGCGGTCAAAAACGGTAAGCTGCCGACTAATAGCGTCATCGGTGGGTCAATCCCAGGACGCAAGTTCGCCGTCTGTCGGTCGCAGTTCCAGAACGGCAAGCACATCGGCAAGGTCGCCAAGGGCGTCTGCTCTTTCGGCTGGGGCTGGAAGGAGCAGAAGGCCACCAAGGATTTCGAGGTTCTGGTCGCACCCGCGCCATCGATCAAATGGGTTCCCGCCAAGGGAAGCAAGCCACCCAAAGGCAGCCTCGTCGGCGGCGCCAACGATCAACGGGTCTGCCGCGCCAAGCACAAGGAAGGCA
The DNA here is from genome assembly GCF_000968135.1 of Magnetospira sp. QH-2. Classification (NCBI taxonomy): domain Bacteria; kingdom Pseudomonadati; phylum Pseudomonadota; class Alphaproteobacteria; order Rhodospirillales; family Thalassospiraceae; genus Magnetospira; species Magnetospira sp. QH-2. The sequence goes on from NZ_FO538765.1 coordinate 2,367,339, forward strand.
CCTACCCGGGTAAAACCTACAAGGGGAAGTGCAATATCCCCTATCGGGGCAAGGAAGTGGCCAAGGCGCCGTTCGACTATCTGGTGGTCACGGCTGAAAAACCGGCTGAAAAACCCTCGCAAACCCTCAAATCCCTGAGCGAGCTGCCTTTCGACGCCAAGAACCTGAAGAAGACCGTCGAGGGAAACCTGCTTTCCAGGATCCCCCTGGTCGGATCCGACTTGGTCAGCCAGATCGCCACGATCTTCGCCGCCAACAGTCAGGCCAAATGGGCCGAATACGAGAATTACTATGGCACCCGGCTGACCTGGAAGCAGAAGCATCACCTCTGGCTGTTTATCGAAAAGCCCGCCGGGGCGACCAAGGGGACCGGTGGGTCGGGTGTCGGCGCCAGCATGTTCCTGCATATTCCGGGGCGCCTCACCCCCAACCTGCCGGGCCGGGTCTTGGCCCTGTTCAAGGGCGCGGACCTGGAACACCTGATTGTCTCCGGCGTGGCCACGGGACCGAAGGAGACAAACCGCGACAGCCGCAAGCGCGAGGATATCAAGGTCGCCGACCTGCCCAAGCCCTTGCGCGAGCGGATCAAGAAAACCTACAAGGGCATGGTCTCATTCCCGCCCGCCATTCAAGCCCTGGCCTCCATCGAGGCCAAAGGGCTGCTTAAGGGAGCCCTGGACTCCTTCGGCTTTCCCCACAAGGACCTGACCCTGCGTGTCGGCATGGAACAACCGGAATACAGCGTCATGGGAAATGACGGGGGAGACGAACCGGAAGAGGCCGGAGGCGACGATTCCGGACAAACCTTCTACGCCGAACTGATCCGACGCGGCAAATGGAGCAAGCCGTTTAATCTGGCCGGGGTAACCCTGTGGGATTCCACGGTGGGCATCAACACCGAGTTGAAGATGCTGGTCTCCGGCCATGGCACCATCAACAAGAACAACAAGGCGGTGCTCTATTACAATGGCCCCTTCCCACGCCAAAACGTGCCGCCCAGCGAGTTCAAGGATCTGGCCTTCGCCTTGGGCGCCGCCGAGATTTCCTATGCTCAGTACCTGAACCTCATGCTGTCGCTGCAGGTGCCGACTTCACCGGGCAAGAGCCTCAATTTCATCAACGATGTGGGCGGCTTCTTCAATGGCGCGGGCAAGCTGTTGCGCGATGGGGCCTCAAAGCTGCCCTTGGGCGTGTTGAAGATCACCCACAATCCCTTACGCGGCTACAAGCCGAAATCCGGCGATTTTCCACCGCCTAGAATGTTCAATATCCACGCCATCGGCCCCGATGGATCCATGGGCGAAGGCAAGGACGAGCGCAAGGGCCCGCTGATTGCCCTGCGCGGCCATGGGACGCTGCTGGGCAAGAATCTGGCCGACTTCAACGGGGAACTGTCCCGAAGCGGCTTGGAAGCCCGGGGCGGCTTCGGCGACAAAATCAAGCTGGGGCCGTTTGGATCCATCGGGACAACGGGCAACGTGAGCACCTACATCGGCCCGGACAAGACCAAGCCGTTGCACCTGTCCTTGTCGGGGGACCTGAAGGCGGGGCCGCTGGCAAACCGGTCATTTAGAACCTCGTTCAACAAGAACGGCGCCCACTTCCACAGCCCGGCGGAGTGCGCCACGGCGTTCGTCGTCAAGGCCGAGGTGGGATCGGCGAACCTGGGAAGACTGTCTTTCGACTCGCTGCCGCTCAAGGTGGTTCCCAAGCCGGGCATGGTCGCCGAATGCGCCGCCAAAGGCCTCAAGGATGCCGCCGAGTACACGGCCAAAATGGCCAAAAAAGGGGTCCAGGCAGCGGCTAGCGCGGCGAAAGTCGGCACCAAGGGCGCAAAAAAGGCCCTCAGACAATTGAACAAGGCGGCGAATGCGGCAAAAAAAGCCGCCGAGGCCATGAAAAACGCCGATCAGGCCGCCCAAGCCGCCGTGGAAATGTCCTTCGCCGCCGTCGGTGGCGTAAAAAACGTACTCAACAGCACCTTTAAGGCCGTAGTCAATGTGGCCGACAAGGCATCCTGTTTCTTCAAAAGCTGCAACCTGCCGCACATTCCCGGCAAATGGAGCAACCCGGAAATCTTCACCAAGGATATTGTCGATCTCAGCCTGACCTATGAGAACGACCTGCTCTATGTGCTGCGTGACGGACGGGCCTTCCGCCATCGCATGAACCGCGACGGGGATGGCCGCTATCGCAAGTTCCAGGGCGCCCAGGAGATCAAGCGGCCCAAAGGCGCGGCGCTGTTCCGTATCGACGGGGTGATCGGATCGGGCCAGTACCCCACCGGAGCGGTGGCCCTTGACCGCAATGGGCGGGTCTATTTCAGCTCCTCCCGGGGCCAGCCGTTCAAGCCGGCCCAGGGCACCATGCGGGCCATGGACGTGAGTGCCAGTGCCACCCATATCTGGATCGCCCGCGCCGACGGCCCCAAAGGTGGCATGATCATGCGCGCGCCCCTCGATCAGTTCCCCAACTTCAGTTGGGAAACGTCGAACGGTGTTGGATTGCGGGTCGACGCCACGCGGGATAACAGAGCCTGGATTCTGGCCCATGACCCGAAGTCACCGATCAAGCAGTGGCGAGTCTGGGAGCCGAAGAGCCACTACAACAATTGGGCGCCGCAGCAGGCCTGGGGCGTGGAGATCACCACCAGTTCCGACAAGACGCCGAAGATCTGGCTGACCCAGATGGCCAGCAAGTACGGCGGTCCGCTGTTCAACTGGACCGGCAACGGTTCCAAGTACCAGCAGTTCCATGGTGGGGGAACCCTCATCGCGGCGGGGCGCAACGGCACCATGGCCATGGTCAATGGCTATGGGCGGGCCTATCTGGCGGTGAACAGCTATTCCAAGGTGGAATAGCCGGACGGCTCAATCGCGGGCCTTCTTGATCACCGGCGTGTTGCTTTCGTTGAACCAGGGGCGCCCCTCGGCATCCACGGCCACCCAATGGCTGGTGGTGTTGTTCACCTTATCGAACGTGCCGTTGGTACCGTTCCATTTACGCAGCACATTGCTGTCGTCGGAAATGTAGACGGTGCCGGTCACATCGCTGATACCGATGGTCAGGGCTTTGTTGATTTTGTTGGTCGGGCGGAACTCGAACTTACTGCCGGTCCATTGGTTGACGTAGCTCTGCTGGTCGATCATCCAGACATCGCCGCCGGGCCCCACGGCGATATAGTTCAGGTCCGTGTCGGTGCTCCACTTGGTGAAGGTTTCCTCATCCGGGCCCTTTGTGTAGAGGTAGTAGTTGCTGAGGGCATCAAAGACAACCACATAGACGGTCCCATCCGCCCCCACGGCAATATCCGATGGCGTGAGGCTGCTGGAGATCGTGTATTCCTTCAGCGCATTATTGCGTTCACGGAAAATACCGGTTGTCGGGTTGGAAGTAACCGCCCAGATATCGCCATTCAGTCCAATATCGTAATCGGTGAAATCATAGGAGTTGCTGAAGAATGTGGTTTCTTCGTCGACGAACTTCCGTTTGCCGCTGTTGTACTTTTCCAGGTCTCCGCCCACCGTATAGGCCCAGATAACGCCGTCCGGATCCGATTGCAGCAAGGCATATTGGCCGCCAACCAGGGCCGTGAAACTGACTGTCTCGAATTTCATGTTCTTGGAAAAGGTGAAACCCGAGGCCTGGGTGGACACCACCGCCGCCGTATCACCGCTGCCGGTGGTGTCCCCGGTACTGCGGATACTGGCCACCCGGTCGCCGGCCTCGTCGCGATCGAAAAACTTCGAAGCCAGAGCCAGATTGGCAGAGGTCACCACCCACGGATACCCTTTGGGGCCAACCGCCACGGACAGCGGTGTATGGCCGGTGATATTGATTTTTTCAAATCTCTGTTTCTGGGCATCGAAGCGCATCAACTGATTGATATCAGACACAATGAAGACACTGCCATCCGGACCAACGGATAGGCTGATGGCTTTTTGCGAATATACCTTGCAAGGCGTGCTGTCACAGCGCTGAACAAGCTTGTCGGTGCGGATGGTCCAAGGGGTGCCGTCGGGCGCCAGAGCGACCACCGCCACATTGGTGCCCGAGATGAGATCGAAGCGGGTCATGGCCGCATTGAGCTTGTACAGACGCCCCAAGGCATCCGCCGCGACAACGTCTCCCTTGGATGAGATCGAGAGGTCCGACGCCGTGGCATTGACAATCTGCTTCCAGGCCAACCCCGTGTGACGGAAAACGCGCCCCAGTGCCGAGATGCCCCAAGGGTTGCCATCGGGATCCACGGCCAGTCGGACCAAAGAACCCGGGAAACTTTCGAAACGACTGCGGCTGTTGGACCACTTGGCCAAATTGCCGCCCGAGACCAGGGAAAATACGCTGCCGTCTTTGCCAATGGCCAATTGGGTCACCGATTTGCGGGTGTTGGTGAACGTCAGATCGCCGCTGGCGGAAGTAGCGGCGGGATCCACTCCCCCGTCGATGTCGCCGATAGTCGGATTGACCGAGCCCGGTGCTTGCGCCGTCTGGGCGGTGGCGGCTTCGGCCTGAACCGGTTTGGCTACGATTTTCGAGGCTTGCACTGGGGCCGCATCGGCGGGAAGCGCGGCGGGTACCGGCGCGACGACCGGCGGCGCCTGAAGGTCCGAGGCGATGGCCGGATCCGCCCTGGCTTCCCGAGCCCGGGGCACACTGGCCTTGGGGGTCTCGGCTTCGCCTTCCTCCTTACGGATTTTCTCCGGCGCGACCAGCAAGGTAGTGGCCATGATGGTTCCGTTAGCAAGCACCGCCCAAGGGCCGCCGTCGGGGGCGGCCGCAATCCCTATGGCATTATTGACTCCCTCGACCAAAACCCAGCGCCCCTGGGTCGGCTTCCAGGTCCGCACCCGGCCTTCGCCATCGGCAATGACGGCCACATCTTTGCCGTTGACCTCGATATCTCTGGCGCGACCGGGCAGATCCACCCATTGGGTGCCATCGTGAAAGTGGATGGCCCGGTCCTTGTCGATGATCCAGGGATGTCCCGCCGTATCCAAGGCAATCCGCACCGCGCTGCCCGGCTGGTCCCGCCATTCGCTGCGGAGCGGGTTCCATTTCTGGATGCGCCCGTCCTGGCGGGCGATATAAACATTGCCCAGGGCATCCGCGCCCACGTCGGCCACCTCCGTGGCCTTGTTTTCCCACCACAGCCCGTTGTAGCGGAAGACCACGCCTTCTCGATCAATGGCCCAGGGGCGGTTGCCGGTGGCCGCCGAAATACGGACGAAGCGGCCCGACATGGGGCGCCAGCGCTGCTGCTCGGCGTCCCAGCGCCAGGGCCGTCCGTCGGGGGCGAGGCGATAGGCCTGCCCTTCGGTATTGATCGACAAATCGATGGTCTTGCCGGGTACCTCGGTCCAAAGGGGGCCGGACGGTGGATTTTCCTGCGCCCGGATCGACGACGAAAGGAGACCGACCAACAAGGCCAGTCCGATCATTCGCCACGGAAATCGGGTCGGAGATCGGCTCACGGAAGCCCCCTCTTCAAATCACTGTTAGCCGGAACTCAATTGGCCAGAATCCGGTTCTTCAGTGCCGCCAGGGACTGTCGCGCTGCCTTGGTTTGCTGCCAGGATTGGACCTGTACGTCGCCGACACGGAACTCTTCGAAGAACTCCCGGCCTTGCAGTTTATCAACAATCTGGTTGAAAGTCGGGCGCGGCGTGAACCAGTCTTTGTGACGCTGTTCCAACCGTTCCAGATCCCGCTCCAGGTCCGACAAGGTGGCGTCGATCTGCGCCCGATCCTCGGCTGAACGGCGCGTATACTGCGGCCGTCGAGGAGTCATGAGAATCAGGATGGACCGCTCGAATTCACGTTCGACCCGTTCGGAGAAAAAGTATTTCAGACCCGGCACATCCATCAGCCCCGGGACACCGTCGGAGCTTTTCGATGTCTCGCGCTCGCTCAAGCCGCCGAGGATCAGAGTTTCACCAAACTTCATGGTGACCGTGGAATTGACGTTGGTCTTGGTAGTATCAAGCCGGAACTCGAAGACGACGGAGTTTGATGGGTCAGTCAAGAACGTCCGCTCCGCAACCACATGCAGTCGCAACCGGTCATTGGGCAGGATTTCCGGAGTCACCGCCAGCTTGACACCCACTTCCTTTTGGACCGATACGCTGTCGCCATTGCCACCGGACACAGCGGCAGCCAGGATCTCGGTACCGGAAAAGAATTCCGAAGTTTGTCCGGCTTGCGCCACCAAGCTGGGCTTAGCCAGGATCTGGTTATTGGAGTCCAGGGAATTGGCGATATTCAGGGAATATGTCACCGCCGGAATACCGATCATGCTGGTGATGGTTTGAGTGCTCTCCGCCAGCCCTGATTCCAACCAATCATTCTTGCGCGAGGTGTTGATACCCCAGGCCAGCGTGCCCGCTTGCGGATCGCCAAACTGCAACTGCAACCCGTTGAGCAGATTAACACCCCGGGAATCGCGCACATCCTCTTGGGTACCGATCAACACCACATCGACCACAACCATGTCCGGTTCAGTACCGGCGGCGGCGTCCTGGCCCGCTTCGTTGCCATAGTCCTGAGCTGCTCCATCGGGCTGTCCATACGGATCTTCGGCAGGAGCGCCATAGGGGTCGTCCGACGGCGTGGCGTATGGATCATCTTGGCCGAACTGGGCCATCAGCACCTTGGCATCGTTTTCATAAAAGGCGTTCCAGCCGTTGACCCGGCGTTCCAGCATTTTGGTACTCTGGGCATCGGCCACCACGTTCCGATATTGCGACACAAAGGCTTTGGCCCCGTCGCGATCATCCATGGCCGCCAGGGAAAGCGCCGAGGCCTTCAGAACTTGCGGATTCTTCGCCGCTTCCGGGTCCACTTCCATCAGCCGCTTGAGGGCGGCTTCGGTGGTTTGCGGATCGCGGGAATAATAAGAGGACGCCGCCAAGCTGTAGAGGACCGCCGGATCATCGCCACGGTGCAGGGCCACGGCAGCGAAATGGCCGCGGGCCAGGGAATAGCGCCGCTGATCCATATACAGCAGCCCCAACTGATAGCGGGCCGAGAGGTAACCAGGGTTAAATTTGAGCGCTTGCTTATAGCCCTGTTCGGCCAGCCGATACTTGCTGGCATCCCCTGCCACCCCCATGAGGTGATAGGTCAGGCCATTGAGGAATTGCAGGTCCGGATTGGTCACATCAAGCTTGAGGGCCAGATTGATATACCGAGAGGCCTCTTTCAGCTCGCCATCTTCCACCGACTGTAGGCTCAGGGTCACCAGTTCCTTGATGGGATTGCTTTCTTCCGCTGGATTGATACTCGACCGTTCCACCGGCTTCTGGACGCCCTCGCTCACCGCCAAGGAATCCAGGTCCAAGGTCTGACACCCTGAAACCAAAAGCGTTGTACCAAGCAGAACCGCCCGAATTTTACCACTACCCATCAAACGTTTACCCCTCGCTCATTGTTCGTTCTTCATTTTTCATTGTCAGCGTCTTGGCCTACGGAATGAATGGAAAACGGTCGACGATCATTTCTGTGTCGTGCCAGCCCTTCCTCCCGCGACAAGGTTGTCGCTTACCCCGACAGACTGCCCCCCCTTATTGGACGGCGGAATCAATTCCGCATTGGGGATGGAGGTAACAATACAGACCGGATTGTACCCCGACAATTATACTTTCAGCTTAACGACTTATTGTTGCCAGACCTCACCATTAAACACCATGAGCATTTGAATTGCCTTCCGGGATTCCTTCGGGCAAAACTCCGGGAATCTCTTTCGTTTCCCCGACCCGATCCGACCTTTCCATAGACGAGGCCCCCCGATCATGACCGCTCACACAATCGTTTTTCTCGACCGGGATACCATCGCGCCGCAGATCAATCTGCGCCACCCGGCATTCGATCATCAGTGGGTCGAGCATGACCGCACCAGCGTGGATCAGGTGATCGAGCGCCTGGCAGGGGCCACCGTCTGTATCAACAACAAGGTCCCTCTGCGCCGGGAGATTCTGGAACAGCTGCCGAATCTCGAATTGATTGCCATGGCCGCCACCGGGACCGATTGCATCGACAAGGAATACTGCGCCGAGGCGGGAATCACCCTGTCCAACATTCGGGGCTATGCGGACCACACGGTTCCCGAACATACCTTTGCACTGATCCTCGCCTTCGCCCGACAGATCCTGGCCTATCGGCAGGATGTCATTGATGGGAAATGGATCAAGGCCGACCAGTTCTGCTTTTTTGATCACACCATCTGGGAACTGCATGGCAAGCGCCTGGGAATCATCGGCAAAGGCAGCCTCGGAACCGGTGTCGCCGCGTTGGCCAAGGCCTTTGGCATGAAGCCGATGTTCGCCGCCCACAAAGGATCGACGGGCATGGGAGCGCCCTACACGCCCTGGGACGACGTGCTCGAAACCGCTGATGTTCTGACCTTGCATTGCCCGCTCACACCCGCCACCAAGGGCCTTTTGGGCTGGACCGAGTTTCAGGCAATGAAAAAACGACCGCTGATCGTCAATACGGCGCGCGGCGGTCTGATCAACGATGACGATCTGGTCCGGGCCCTGGACGAAAACCTGATTCGCGGTGCCGCCATCGATGTGTCGATGCCCGAGCCTCCGACCATGGACCATCCGATGATGCGCATCGCCGATCGGCCTAATGTCATTTTCACCCCTCATGTGGCCTGGGCCAGTGACGAAGCCATGCAGGCTCTCGCCGATCAACTGATCGACAACATCGAAAACTTTGTTCGGGGCGAACCAAGCAACGTTGTGACGCACCAATAAGAGCCAAAGACTCTTCATTGATCAGGCGCATCGATTCCGGCTGTCGAATTCAAAAAAGATCGGTTCAATCGACCAACTGGCAGCCATCGCGCCATCCATGTCCGACACGCAGCCGCCGTCTACGGCCTATTCCGGTTTCTCGCAACGCAGGCGATTTTTACTGCATAGCCAAGGGGTTCATTGTAAGATTTTTCCAAACTGGTCAAATACAGCAGGCTGCTAAGATACCCCATAACAAATGCCATGATGGAGAGCCCGGGTGAGCGGTGACATACGAGTCGTAAAAGGTGAAGCCGAGGCGCTACCCGACCTACCCGATTTCCTTCAAGACAAATCAGAAAAGTTTCGGACCAACTATGTTTTGCTCAGATCGCTGCTGGAAACAGAGGGCGTCAACCGGATCTTACGGGATTTCAACGCCATGGTCGGCGTTTCCGTGGCGATTATCGATCTCGACGCAAATGTCTTGGCGTCATCGAAATGGCAACGGCTATGCACTGATTTCCACAGGGCCTATCCGGGTACCTGCGAACGCTGCATAGAAAGTGACACGGAACTGGCGAACGAGCTCGAGTCCGGCGCTGAATTTACCATGTATGGCTGCCGAAACGGGCTGGTTGATTGCGCCTCGCCGATCATCATCGAAGGCGAGCATGTGGCCAACCTGTTTATTGGCCAATTCTTGATCAAACAGCCGGACCGAAGCTTCTTCGAGCAGCAGGCCAATACCTTCGGGCTGCCGGTCGCAGACTATATGGGGGCGTTGGACGAGGTGCCGGTAGTCGATGAGGCACGCATCCCACCGATCATGGGGTTCCTGGTCCATTTCGCCAATCTGGTGGCGTCCATGGGATTGGAAAAGCTGCGCTCCTTGCAAATCGAGGAGACGGCGCGGCAAAGCCTCGAGATCCAAGTTGAGGAACGAACCGCGGAATTGCGTCAGGCCGAAGAGCGCTCCCGCCTGCTGCTCGAATCAGTGGGCGAAGGAGTCTTCGGGGTCGACCTGAAAGGCCGCATCACCTTCGTCAATCCGCAGGCCGAAGCGATGCTCGGCTATCGGGCGGAAGAGCTGATTGGCGAACTCGCTCACCCCCTGTTCCACCATACCCGTTCAGACGGTTCGAACTATCCGGTCCACGAATGCTGGATGTTTAAATCCTTCACATTTGGGGAATCCTACCGAATTGATGACGAGGTCCTTTGGCGCAAGGACGGCACCCCTTATGAAATCGAGTATCACAGCACCCCGGTTCGCAGGGGCGAGGAACTGGTTGGTGCGGTGATCTCTTTCATCGATATCTCCCTGCGCAAGGAGGCCGAACGCCAACTGACCAATGCTTATGGCGTGATCACGGGTTCGATTACCTATGCCGGTCGTATTCAGCGGTCTATTCTTCCCGACGATAGCCTTCTGGCGGAAAATCTCGCCGATCACTTCGTGCTCTGGATACCCCGCGACGTCGTTGGTGGCGACATGTACTGGTGCCGTCAATGGGGCGATGGTTTGCTGATTCTGCTGGGTGATTGCACCGGTCACGGTGTCCCGGGAGCTTTCATGACCTTGATCACGAACGGGGCCCTGCGGATCGCCGAAAAGGAAGTCATGCCAGGAGATGTGGCGGACCTGATTTCCAGGATGCACCAGATCATTCAGACCGGTTTGGGACAGCACAAGGATACGAGTGAATCAGATGACGGCCTTGATATGGGGGCCTGCTTCATTCCGGCCGATAAGGCAAAACTGTTTTTTGTCGGCGCACGATTCGAACTATTCGTCACTGAAAAAGGCCATGTTCGGGTTGTAAAAGGAACCCGAAAGGGAATCGGATACTGTGGGATTTCTGCGGATCAGAAATACGAAACGGTGGAAATTGACGTTTGTGACGATCAGACTTTCTATATGAGCACGGATGGCATTGTCGATCAGATCGGCGGCGAACGACGGCGCAGCTTCGGTAAAAAACGGTTCACCCAGCTCCTTGCCGATATATTCGATCAACCGGTAGCTGATCAGAAGGCATCGATTGAGCAAGCTGTTCTCGCGTTTCAAGGGGAAGAAAGCAGGCGGGACGATGTTTCCGTGATTGGATTCAAAGTCGGTTAGGTCGGCTCCAATCGGACCCGTTGGAAACGCGCGGCTTTATTGGAATCGATCACGTTTTTCATGTTTGATCGAATCCGGTCAAACACGACGGGATCCAGAGGCTCGCCCATGAACCTTCCACCGCGAGAAATCCTTCTGTCCCTTTTCGACGCGGCTGTCGATGCCGCGCGTCCGGAGACCTGCCTGCCACCCTACTTGCCGTCCCGACCCAAAGGAAAAACGGTCGTTATCGGCATGGGAAAAAGCGCGGCGGCCATGGCCAAGACCGTGGAGGATCATTGGGACGGCCCCTTGTCAGGGGTGGTGGTGACGCGCTACGGGCATGGGGTCGATTGCCATTCGGTAAAAGTTTTGGCAGCTTCTCATCCGGTGCCCGACCAAGCCGGAGTTGATGCCACCCGCGAGATCCTTTCCTGCATCCAAGGACTGACCGAGGATGATCTGGTTTTATGCCTGATTTCCGGTGGCGGCTCGGCTCTTCTGGTTCAGCCGCCAGATAGTGTACCGCTGGCGGAAAAGCAGGCCTTGACTCTATCCTTGCTGAAATGCGGCGCGACGATCTCGGAAATCAACGCGGTCCGCAAACAGTTCTCCTTGGTCAAGGGCGGGCGTTTGGCCGCGGCTTGCGGTCCGGCAAAGATGGTCTCTTTGATCATCTCTGACGTGCCGGGGGATGACTTGGCCTTTATTGCGTCCGGTCCGACCTATCCCAACGACACTACGGCGGAACAGGTTTCAGCTATTCTCGAACGATACCATATCGCCCTTTCTACCAAGCTCGCCCGGGCCCTTGATCGCTCTCAAAATCTACCACCCCATCACCGGGCCTTCGACCGGGTGGAGAACGTCTTGATCGCCACGCCGCAGATGTCCCTGGACGCCGCCGCCGCGCAAGCCAAGGGGATGGGATTGTCCCCCTTGATCCTGGGTGACCGTATTGAGGGAGAGTCCCGCGAGGTGGCCATAGTCATGGCGGGCATTGCGACCCAATGCGCCGCCCGGCGCCAGCCCGTTGAGCCGCCTTGCGTTTTGCTGTCGGGTGGGGAAACCACGGTCACCATCAGCGGAAACGGAAAAGGGGGGCCCAACACAGAATTCCTGCTTTCCCTCGCCATTGCTCTGAACGGCCATGACAGTATTTCAGCCATAGCCTGCGATACCGATGGCATCGATGGCAGCGAGGACAATGCCGGGGCCGTCGTGACCCCAGATACGTTGGAACGGGCTCGCGATCTTGACCTGTCTCCCCTCGCCTACCTTTCGGCCAACAATGCCTATTGCTTTTTTCACAGTCTGGATGATCTGGTTGTGCCCGGTCCGACCTTGACCAATGTAAATGATTTTCGGGCAATTCTCATTGAAGGTGACCGAATGGGATGAAAGGCCCCTCCCCCCCCCTTTGCTTCGCGGAGAAGTCACTTGAAATATATCACTTTTTGACACCCCAGAACCTATACAGGTTTTTTTCCTATATTTTGAATCTCAATGTGACATACATCATGAATATGTTCTTCATGCGTGCGCCTTCGGGAGGCGCTTTGTTGGCACCACACCCGGCTTTTTGGATTCTTGTTTCTTTTCTGGGCCAACATTCTTAACCAATCAATTTGAAGGCAACGAAATGGTGAAACTACCGCACATCAAATCAACCCTGGGCAGTTCGTATGACGCTCGGGGATCTTGGGCGTAGGTTGCGGTTGGTAAGGCTCCCAAATTTCCTGGGAATGTAACCGGGATCTTTGTTTAAAGATTCAAGGAAGTAGCCGGATTCTTCAGGGCATTCCATGTCCTGTTGGTCACGACCAGATCTACCTTAAAACCCATATGTTGCATCACTTACACTTATCGCTATTATGACTGTTTATGCGGATCTACCCTCATTAATATATAATGCCGCAACATAATCTAAGAGGCCGTCAATGGAATACGTTATTATTCTCGTGACAGGATATTTCATTTTTCGCGCGCTTATAAAATCAAGCAAAGAAAAGCAGGTGCAAAACAATCATATAGCCACTCGCAGTTCCACCGCGTCGTACGGAAGCAACTCTCCGGATGACTACAACATCGGTGTTCGATCTCATTCTCGATCTAGCGACTATGGGTATGAGCGATCTCCTCCTCGTGAGGCAAAATACATACCGCCTGGTCGCGAAGTATCCGTGAGTGGCCACGGAATTTCCAGCGGTATGATCTACGTTGGCAAACTCGGCAAACGCGCTCATTGGGAAACCCCAAAAGCATATATCAACCTTGATGCCGAGGTGGCGACGGCTGGGGAGGATGTCCTTGGTGCAGAAATGCCCTATTGGCCAAGCTATAGCGAAATCTCACCCCACAGCCGCCTTGCCTACCTTCGTTGGCTCATGGGAGGGCGTCGTGATCCAGAATATGGAATCGGGTACGTTTTCTTATTCTTCTATGGGCTTGAGCGACGGTTGTTCGTGGACAAGGCCTACACGGAAGCCTCCAATCTCATTCAAGAAGTGAACGAGCTTCGCGAGGTCTACGGTGACAATGGATCTTTTGATCGTTACAGCCAGAGCTTCCTGGATGCCGCAATCTTTGCGCATGATGCCAATTTGGGCGACTTCATTTACAAGCCGATGGCAGAACCGCAAAGAAGCTGGGAACTGCCGTTGCGGCTGAGGGTGGCCATTGGGGCCCAGATCGAAGAAAAGGGAGCAATTGAGGCGGATTTGGCTCTGGATTGGTGGGTCGCCAGCCGCGATCGGCAATTACCCAAAACGGTACGCCGTGTCTTCTCGGAACTGCGCTCCGTGTTTTGCCTTCGATTTGCTGGAAAGTACCCGGAAGGCCTGAAGTTCAACAAACCCAAAGCACTGATACGAAATCAGTACAGGTCTGCAAGCGGTGATTTTGATATCCGCATATCGCTGGATATCCCTGATGTCGGCAATCTCACCGCGCCGCTGAAAAAAATTGATGCCCTTGCCCAAGAGTGCATTGAAGAACTCAAAAACTACAGTCGAGTCAAAGCGAAAAACGAGGGAAAGGGCGTTTCCCTCGAAGCCATTGCGCAGCTACCCGCCGACGTCCGCAGTCGAATGCCTTCCTCTGCTGTGGACAAGCTTCGTGCATGGTTGGAGGAAAGGATTTCCCACGACTTCGCCTCGGTGGCTGTATCCGACATATTCTCGGTGACCGGTGTGGAACTTGATGGCAAGCCGACGGCGGCGAAAGTCCGCCGCGTATCTTCCGTCCTGGACATCGCCGGATATGATTTGGAACCCCACCCGGATTTCGGAGGAAAGGTCGGAATTGGCCAAGAAATGGTCGTCTTTCGGAGCGAAGATGGAGCAGCAATATCGGCTTCGGAGGCCTATTTAAGCGTTGCGCATACACTGTCTCTTTCTGTGGCAGTGGCCAATGCCGATGGGGAGATCTGCCGGGACGAAAGAATCCATCTTCGAGAAATGATCGCCCAGGAAGGGAAATGGCTTTCCACACCCGAGAAAGTGCGTTTGGCCGCCCACCTCGAATGGCTAATTGCGACCCCGCCTACCTGGGCTTCACTACAAGCAAAGCTGAAGAAGCTGCCGCTGGATGGGCGCCGCCTGGTCGCAAGGTTCGCGCTGGCGACGGCAGCGGCCGACGGTCGCATCGATCCCGGCGAAGTGAAGCTTCTGGAAAAAGTTTATGCGCTCATGGAGGTGGAGAAGAACCAACTTTACACCGACCTCCATGCCCTTGAGGGAGGCGGACAGGACCGCCCCGTCTCGGTCAAGGCAGCGGAGCCTACGAAGGATTACATGATCCCTGCGCAGCCGGCGCCTCAACGACAGGTCGACGGCCCGGTTGTGCTTGATATGTCCCGGATCGAGCAAATACGCCAGGATACTCACCAAGTCTCGCAGATCCTAAGCGAGGTTTTTGCCGAACCTGAAGCGGCTGTCGAGGATGTTCCGGAAATCGATACCCAAGCCGAGATGGAATCGGAAGAAGGAGCTTTCGTTGGCCTCGATGCCGACCACACTGCGCTGCTTGAGGAGTTGATGGCGCGGACTCACTGGCCACGCGAGGACTATGAACGCCTGTGCACCGAATTCGGGCTGATGGCGGAAGGTGCGATCGAGACCATCAACGACTGGGCCTTTGATGCGCATGACGATGCGGCAATCGAAGACGGAGAAACCCTTGAAATCAATAGAGAGCTGCTGCAAGGAGGATCGGCATGACCAAGCGCCGGATCAAACCTCGTGAACGCGATGCCATCATACAGGCTCTCAACGCGGGGGTGGTTCCTCGCATCGGTATTCAACACATTGCCGTCGGACGGTCCAGGGAAACGGACGCGCTGCTGAAGGATATCGACAAGATTTCCGACGAAGGCTCGGCCATACGCTTCATCATTGGTGAATATGGAGCGGGAAAGACGTTCTTCTTGAACTTGGTCAAACAGATTTCACTAGAGAAGAAACTTGTCGTGGTATCCGCCGATCTCGCTCCGGACCGGCGGCTGCATGCAACGGGCGGGCAAGCACGGAACTTATACGCCGAGCTCATGAGAAACCTCTCCACGCGAACCAAACCGGACGGTGGTGCGCTCCAAAGCATCATCGAGCGGTTCGTTTCGGACGCGGCAAGGAAGGCGAAGTCCGAAAACAAAGAGGTTGAGGAGCACATCAATCTCCAATTGTCAGATCTTGAAGATCTCGTGGGGGGATTCGATTTTGCTGTGGTCTTGTCAGCCTATTGGCGCGGGTACAACGACGGGGACGACGACCTGAAAAGCTCTGCGCTTCGATGGTTGCGGGCGGAGTACACAACGAAAACGGAAGCCCGCAAGGACCTGGGTGTTCGCACCATCATCGACGACGCTTCCGTTTACGACCATCTCAAGCTTATGGCGAGGTTCGTGGAAATCACCGGCTATGGCGGCCTGATGGTCTCCATCGATGAGATGGTCAACCTCTATAAGCTAAACAGCGCCCAGGCTCGGAATGCCAACTATGAGCAACTGCTCCGTATCATTAACGATGTTCTGCAGGGCAACTCATCCGGTATCGGGTTTGTTTTTGGGGGCACCCCGGACTTTCTCATGGATACCCGTCGTGGCGTTTACAGCTACGAAGCCTTGCAGTCCCGGCTGGCAGAGAACCAGTTTGCGAGAAACGGACTCGTCGATCTCACCGGGCCTGTTGTTCGGCTGCAGTCTCTGACTCCGGAGGAGCTCTATGTGCTACTCGCCAATATTCGTCGTGTATTCGCCTCGGGCGACGAGGCCAATCACCTGGTGCCGGACGAAGCGATGAAAGCCTTTATGGCGCATTGTAACGAGAAGATCGGCGAAGCCTATTTCCGAACACCACGCAACACGGCCAAGGCATTTGTGAACCTGCTTTCGGTCTTGGAGCAGAACCCGGGAACAGAGTGGGCCGACCTGCTTGGCGCGACCGAGATCGAGGTCGATGTTCCACTCGATGATGCCTTGGACGAAGTCCCAGGCGCTATTGCTGACGAGAGCGGCGATGAACTCACAAGATTCAGGCTCTAGCGCCTCCTCTGTTGCATTCGACCGACTACATCCGGCTGTTCAACGGTGGATATGGAAGCAAGGTTGGAGCAGCCTCCGGTCCATCCAGGAAAAGGCGATAGGGCCAATCCTGGCGCAACAGCGGGATGTCATCATTGCGGCGGCTACGGCGGGTGGAAAAACAGAAGCAGCGTTTCTGCCGGTTATTTCGCGTTGCATTGACGGTCAGGGCAATGGATTTCGAGCCCTGTATGTCAGTCCGCTGAAAGCCCTGATCAATGATCAGGCAAGGCGCTTGGAGGACTTATGCGATCAAGCTGATCTCGATCTGACGCCTTGGCATGGCGATATCTCCGCCTCGGTCAAGAACAGAGCTATCCGCAATCCAGGTGGGTTGGTTTTGATAACACCGGAATCGTTGGAGGCAATGTTCGTTCGCCGTGGATCCCAGATTGGCACCCTGTTCTCCTCACTCAACTATATTGTCATCGACGAATTGCACGCCTTCATCGGGACAGAGCGAGGTATCCAACTTCTCTCCCTGCTTTCCCGGCTTGAGCACGTGCTTAAACGACAAGTCGTGCGGATCGGTTTGTCGGCTACGCTCGGAGACATGGGCATTGCTGCTGAAGCGCTCCGAGCCAATAAGGAGGTATCTCCGGAGATTGTCCTCGACGATGCTGCCGGTTCAGAGCTGTTGGTGCAGGTGCGTGGCTACCAGCGGCACAATCCGGACTCAGAAGACAATGATGGTTGGGAAATCGAAAACCACCTCCTGAAAACGCTCAGAGGCGAAAGCAACCTCATATTTGCGGGATCAAGGCAGCGCGTTGAGGTGATGGCGGATCGGCTGCGGCGAATAAGTGGTGAAAAGGGCGTTCCCAATGAGTTCTTTCCACACCACGGAAACCTGTCCAAGGAGCTACGAGAAGCGCTGGAGAAAAGGCTGAAAGACGGCAATCTGCCGACAAATGCTATCGCCACGACGACCCTTGAGCTCGGAATCGATATTGGTGACGTTGTGAGCGTGGCCCAAATTGGAGCACCTAGGTCGATTGCGGGATTGAGGCAACGGTTAGGCCGGTCTGGGAGACGAGGGGACGCACCCAGTATCCTGCGCATTTATGCCGAGGAAGCGCCTCTAACGGCTAAATCTCCAATCGCTGATCGATTGCGACAAGATACCGTGATGTCTGTCGCGGCGATACGTCTACTTGTCAGGAAATGGTGCGAGGCCCCTCGAAACGGTGCGTTGCACTTGTCCACCCTTACTCATCAAGTGCTGGCCCTGATCAAACAATATGGCGGCATGAGTGCGCCCGCACTCTATTGGCAGCTATGTATCAAGGGGGAATTTCGCAACGTAGATGAGGGTCTATTTGTGAGGCTCTTACGCCAAATGGGCAGCGAAGATGCGAGGCTGCTTGAGCAGGCAGACGACGGTGCATTGTTGCTGGGTGAGGTCGGTGAAAGGATTGCTGATCGGTACGATTTCTATGTGGTGTTTCAAACGCCAGAGGAATACCGAGTTGAAAGCGGCGGTCGGACTCTGGGGCAGATCTCCGCGAACTCGCAGCTTGTGCCCGAGCAATATGTGATTTTTGCCGGGCGCCGCTGGCAAGTGGAAGACGTTGATTCCGAGGCGAAGGTTGTAAGGGTTATCCCTGCGGCCGGCGGCATCCCACCAACATTTGACGGGATCGGGGTTGAAGAAATCAGTGATGGCTTGGTGGCGGAAATGCGTGCTGTTTATCAGGACAGTGCCCCCGCACCCTACTGCGACCCCGCTGGACGTCAGTTTCTAGAGGAAGGACGCAAGGCCTATGCGTCGGCGAACCTTCATCGATTTGACGCCCTGTTTGAGGACCGCCAGTCCTACCTTTTTCCATGGCTAGGTTCTCGCCGACAGACAACTCTTTGCCATTGGCTCAATATGTTTGACGGGATTATCGCTGAAGCGGAGGGGGTCGCGATAGGAGTCCGCGCCGATCTAGGCGACTTGCAGCATGCTCTAGCTGAAATGGCAGCTTGCGGCCCACCTGACCACATGAACCTCGCCTATCGAATCAAGATGAAGAAAAGTCAAAAATACCACGAGTACCTTAGCGACGAGCTACTTGATCATGAACTTGCACGCGATTTTTTTGATTCGGAAGGCCTACAAGAGGTTGTTAAAACAATACGATCTGGTTGTTGACCGTCACCTTGGAACTGGGCTGGTCCCAAGAAGCCCAAATCAGGGTGAAGAACCACGTGTCCAAGGCGTCTTAAGTAAGGCTTGAAAGAAAATCGTCCAGCTCTGACGTCGTTTTCGGGCGTGACATTTTTTGCCGTGGCGTTGCCCGGTCTGATTGTTCCTGTTTTCTGCCCTTTCCACCTTTCTTCTTGCTCTTTCCGCTGGCGGCAGCAGCGTGTGGCGCGGTCTGAGGTTTCGCCTCTTCAGGGGATGGGGGCTCGTCGGTGAAGGAGGAATTCGCCTCTTGCAAAACACTTGGATCGGAAGGGTTTGCCGGTGGGTAGGGCTCATAGGGTTGCAAGTCTCGCAAGGAAACAGGGGTCTCGTAGCTACATTTCCTCGCGCCTTTCTTGGCGAATCCGTTGGAGCATTTGCCAAGTGTCTTGTTCCAGGATTTGTCGAACTTAACGATGCCATCGGCACATTCCGGGCACGCGCCGAGATGGCGGCCAATGGGGATGCCTCGGACGAGGCTTGCAAAGTTCCTTTTGCCGGTGATGTAGCCGCAGCCGTTTTCGCAGACGAGGTGCTCCTTTCCATTCCAACTGACAACAAGGGATGAAGGCCCGGCGCAGGTTGGACAGACGGGCAGTTGGGGCAGTGATGAATCCGGCTGCTTGAGATCGTGACGCGAGAGCAACTTGAGCATTTGGTCTGCGAAGTCCTTAGAAATGGTACGCGTCATCAACTCGGTAGTACGGTCACGCTCCTGGGACAACATGTTCAGGGATCCATGCCATACGGTGCGGTTGTCGATCACGATGGCCTTTTCGTGTGTGACCGTACGCATATCCACGGTCATGCCCGCACGGCGGCAGATATCAAACATGGATCTCAGATGACCGCCAATATGCTTGCTGTTGGGTTGCTGGCTGATCGGTTTGGTAACGATTCTGATCTTGATTCCACGCTCCAGAAGGGATTGGAAGGCATCCATCCATCGGCTGAGGTTTTTCGGTGTCGCGAAGGCGCTGAAGATCACAACCGACTGCCGGGCTTCCATTAAGTCTTGCCGGACGCCGGCATAGAACCCTGTTTCATCATGAAGGGTGGTCGGGCCCTCCACCTTGAACTCGCGGCCATGGGCAAGGTCGCGGACCTTGCCGAGCAAGTCTGATTCGTCCAACAGGTCCCGAGCGCTCAAATGTTCCGCCCGCCCGGCGTAGTCCGACAGGAAACGACGCATCCACTCCGTGGTCCCCCTTTCTCCGAAGTCCTCGGAATTGTAGATCAGTACCAGCTGCTCCTTGGCCCGGCTGAGGGCCACGTTCAAGAGATTGGCGGGCTGGTCTTCCCCGTCCGAGGAATCGAGGAATAAGTTCCTCCGAGTTCGGCCTTCGGACATGACATAATCGAAGACCATGATGCTGCGCTCCGATCCCTGGAACCGGTGCGCCGTGCCAATGCTGGAGGAGTGGATAAGCGCGCGATATTTCTCTTCCGTGGCCTTCAGCAACAACTCCGCCTGACCAGCATAAGGCGTGACGAAACCGATACGCTCCATGGCGCTTTTTCCCTCGCCCGTCAGCAGGCCGTCCAACACCATTTTGTCGATCAGGGACAGCGCCAGGGCAGCGTGGGTTGGGTTGAAACGCCCCTTGCCGGAGAACGGCGGGCTCGACCAAGCGCCAATGTCCTTGGTGTCGATCAGCAACAGTCGTTTGTCGGTCTTCTGCCCGGGGAGGCGAGGTGCCAGCGGGCGTGAAAGGACGCGCTGGCCTGTGATCAGGGAGCCTTCGTAGAAATGATCCGATACCAAGCGCCCGATTTCGTCATGCATGCGGT
Organism: Magnetospira sp. QH-2; assembly: GCF_000968135.1. Lineage (NCBI taxonomy): Bacteria > Pseudomonadati > Pseudomonadota > Alphaproteobacteria > Rhodospirillales > Thalassospiraceae > Magnetospira > Magnetospira sp. QH-2. The sequence goes on from NZ_FO538765.1 coordinate 2,387,720, forward strand.
TCTGTTCTCGGAGCGCGACGAGGTTGTCCGGGAGCGGCTTGCCGTTGCGGTGCTCCTTGACGGCCTTCCGGATTCCGCATTTGTCGAATGGTGTTTTCGCCATCCATTCCGCGACAAGCTCGCTGTCGTTGTTCTTGACGATAGCCGGGAGCTGTTTGAAGTCGCCAACGATGACCACCTGCTTTTTCGACCGACCAGCAGCCCAGTACGTCATGGGCAGAACGACCATGCTCGCTTCGTCGATGACAACCACATCGAAATCTAGTTTGGATAAAGTCGGATCGAGAAACGACTTGTGGACAGTGGTGCCGATGACATCGGCTTCGCGCAGCACCTTGTCCGCCATATCATCCAGTTCCTTGGCGATTTCCGCCAGCCGGTCGACGATGGCGGCAACGCGCGGTTCGATCTCGCCGAGCCGGTCTTTTAATTCGGCTTCGGACGCGAGGTCGGCGACACGTCCGTTAATATCGACCAACCGCACTTCCAAGGATTTCATTTCCTCAACGAGAGCAGCGATGGAATCTTCCGCCTTCTCCAGATCATTCTCCGCAGCTTTCCGTTGTCGGCGGGTTTTGACGAGTTCCCCTTGTACCGCCTCGCGGGAACGCCCGAATCCAAGTCGGGTTTTCAGCGTCTGCTCTTCCGGAGCTTTGGCATATTCGGTTTCAAGTCCTCGGATGACATCGTCGAGGTTGGCAATATCCTGTCGATACTGTTTGGCCTGGTCGGACGCTTCCCGGTATAGGCCCGGCAGGTCGGCAGCGCGTTGAGTGGCAGCGTGAAAATCCTCATATGTTGCCAAGCCAGCCCGGACTTGCCGCAATTCCGGGTCAAGCCTCGCCTTCTCGCGTGTCAAGTCGTCCCGTTCCTTGGTAATCTCGACAGTGCGTGCCTTGACCACTTCCTCGAGAAGGGCCTGCTCACCCCACTTGTCCCTGAACTCCTGAGTGATGCCGTCCCCACCTGGGCGGATAATGGTCTTTTCTCCATCGTAGGAGGGATGCATTCTTGCCACAGTTGCTTGGGTTTCAAGAATGGTTCCGAGGGCTCCGTCTACGGCCTTATTGGCATTGGATGCCACCAACATCCTTTTGCCCTCAGCCAGGAAGCTAACGGCCAGAAGCCCAATGACGGCAGTTTTGCCGCATCCGGGGGGTCCCCAGAGGATCGTGTAGTCGGATTCCTGGGCGATCTCAATAAGGCGCTCTTGTTCCTTGTTAAGTTTCCAGGCGGGTTCCTGTGCGTTTAGGAAGGCGGGTACGACGGAGGGGATCGGCGCTTCCACGACCGTTGCCGTGTGCGTGCCGATGACGAAATTGGCTTGGTCATGATGGAAGGGAGTGGTTTTGTCGAAAACCTCAACCAGTTGCTTGCGTAACAGTTTTTCGATGACGTTTTCGGCTTTGGCAATCACGACTTTTGCCAGGAGTTCACCGTGGTCTTTTTCGATGCCGATGACGACGTGACTAAGGTTCACCTGGGCGACCTTGCCGCGATAGTCGATACCGTTGACAGCGACCGCCAGGCTTTCATCCGGCTCGAAATCGAACTGCCGGTCCAAACCGAACCGGTAGAGAAACAGCCCGCCCATTTCGCCGGCACGATCACCATTCTTCAGCGTTTGGGTTTGGAGGTTCTTTTCGGCGAATTCGATCTCGTCACTTAAGGCAAGGATCATCTGCCCAAGCGGAGTGTCGCCAATGAATTTGGCTCGATTAAAAGGAGGTTCTTTGCGGCGCGGTGCAGGCTTGGACGGCTTCTCTTCTTCGTCGGTATCGGTGGAGTGGTCATCCATCAGTAGACATCCACCTGCCAGAACTCTGCTTCAAGCCGATCCGCAAGCATACCCGCCTCGCTGATCGTCTCGTAAAACGGCGCGTCCTTGGCGAGGGGGAGGTAGCTGACCACGCCGATGAACCGTTCGCCGTCAATGACGAGGGCGTGCGGGTGCACACCACTCGGGTCGAGACCTGCACTTTCGTACACAGCCACTGGATCGATACCTTCCTCTATCGCGCCGCAAAGGCTGAATATGACGAAATGCGTTTTGGCTGCCTTCTTCACGATGCCGATCATGACGCGCTGAGTTCTCGCCGCCGTGACGTGCATTTCAACGATCAAGGCGTTTCGATCGGCGAATATGGCTGGACGGAGCATGCTGGACTTGAGGATATTCTCAACAGTAGGCCAGAAGGTTTCTGGGTGGAGAATTCTCATCGTTCCTTCGGGCAGACCTGGCGGTGTTTCGTCGGCCGGACCGGTTTGAGGTGCAGGAATGATGGATGTAGCTTCATCCTCTGGCAGAGCAGGCGCGAGAGGCTGAGGTGTTTGGGCTTCCTGGGCTGCTTGTTGCGCCTGGAATTTTTGCGGCGCAGACGATGATCGGCGCTGACTGAACAGATCCAATTCGGCTTTCTTTGTCGCACCTTCCTTTACGGTGGCCGCAGCCCGAATGCGGTCAGGGGAGCGCTTGGCGAAGGCAAAACGCCGCAAGCTTTTATCCTTGGAGAAGTCCCTGAGTTTGGATGCGATAAAGCCCGCGATGGGATAGGTCGCGGCCCAACCAAGTTCACTGTAACGGGTGCCGTCCAATCGACCGGTGACACGTTTGAGAAAGGTGTTCAGATTGGCGTCAGTGCGCAGCTTTTCCTGCGGATTCTCGTGATAGAAATGGACAAGAACATTCAGGGCCTCGAACAGCTTCGCGTCCTGGCTCCACACGGTATCATTCAGTTGGAAGCGAAAGCCGGCTTTCTTGCTTGTCTCTTTGATCAAGCCGTGTTCCAGCAATTCGACAATCAGGTGACGGAAGTTGGACCGGCCTGATCGGAAGGTTGGATTTGTCTCCTTATAATAGGCTTGCTCAAGCTTATCTTCCCGCCAACTCGGTCGGGCTGCAAGAAGCCTCACGAGAGCTTTTGGCCCTTCTCCACCCAATTCCAGAAAGTCGCATTTCTCGTCAACGTTTTGGTAGTCGGCCATGGTGCGGTCAGTAACATCTATGGGTTCAACAACGTAGCCGCTCGAAGCGAGCTATAAGATATATAATGGTTTTGAATACACTAAAAAGGATTTAATTCAGAATGCTCTGCACTATCTGACCAGAAAGGCCGTGCTATCGCTCGATGGCTATAGCGGCGTCGAATTTAGGTTTTCAGGTACTACGGGTTAAGCGAATGTCAGAGCATGCAGCTATCGAAAAGTGAGAGACCGCTCTGCAGTCGTATCCGTCCGGTGAAGCCCGTTTGTCAGGTGGGATGAAGGAATTCGCTGGTTTCGATGGCGTTAAGGGCGGCTTTGAGGGTCAGGCTTTGATAGACGGGGAACCATTGGCCGGTGTGACGATGCCACTGGACATCGAACCTGTCGCGACCGATCCAGGTGAGACGGGTGAAGGGTGCATCGAATTCCTCGCCCAGGTTTTCGGAGAAGCCCGACCGGTAACGCTGCAGGAAGCGGTATTTGGTTCCATGCCATTTACCCTGAATATCGACAGGATAATTGAACGGTGTCGGGGTGATGACCGGCAGAAAGCGCGGTTTTAAGACGCTGTCGATGAACGCTTGGCATGTGGCCGTGATGGCGGCCTTCTTCTCCCCGAACAGGCCGTTGAACCCGGTATAGCCGTCCGCATGCACCCAGCCCTTGTAGGCCGATAGGTGGCCTTCGGGATGCGCGCCCTTGCGGTCGATGCTGAATCGATACCAGACACCGGGCGGCGCGGTCTTTCGTTCCGTCCCCGCCTCTTCTCCGGCCCAAGGGCGCTCGTCGCGCACATAGGCCCAGACACGGGCGGTTTGGATCTTCCTTCTGCCCGACGCCTGCATCTTGACCGGCGTGTCGTCGGCGAACAGCGCCGGACCGGCCCGGACGTGACGGCCAATGGCCTCGGCCAACGGTTCGAGCAGCGCCGTCGAACGTCCCACCCAGTCGGTCAGGGTGGATCGCTCCAGATCGACGCCGTCGCGGGCAAAGATCCGTGATTGCCGATACAATGGCAGGTGATCGGCATATTTGCTCACCAGCACATGAGCCAGCAGGCCGGGGCCGGGCCGCCCCTTCTCGATCGGCCGCGACGGTAAGGGCGCCTGTCTGTTTTGACGGGTGAGTTGCAGTCCCGCGACCTTCTGATCGAGAAGCTCAAGCACCAGCTTTCAGGCCATGCCCGTCACCGTTTCGGGAGGACGTCCGAGAGCCTGGATCAACTGCGCCTGACCTTCGTCGAGGACGAGGCCATCGCCTGCGCGGCGGTGGAACAGGCCGCTCCGGGCGGCGCATATCTTCCGCTTCGACTTCCATGAAAAGGAACTAAAACCCATTAATTGGCTGCCGAGAAGCATATTATTTTATGATTTTCGCCAGAATTCACATATCTTCGATAAATGTTCTTGACAATTCCTAGGAACAAGCAAAATCATAGAGGAGCATAAACCGCTCTATGGAATTTATGTGTTTTCCATGGAGCTATTCGTCCTATCTCGAACCAAAGGAGGCTCCCGATGGGTGGTTTTACCGGACTTGACCTTCCTTCCGACGCTCGTCGGGAGGAGAAAAGAAAATCAATCCGACAATCCGGAAACCGGATGTCGGCACCGAGAACAACCGTTGCGACCTACCGGCATTCAGAACCGACCCGGCGACCGGTACAGACATTCGACTCAGGTACCACCGTTGTGCCGCCCGGATCACAGAACCTCATGAAAGAGACGGAAGTACGTACGAGACTGTCGGCGGTCATCGAAGAGGATGCGCTCCCCGCCTCCATTTCACCTATCAAGCCCGCGACCAAGTCTTCTCCGTTTGACGATACGTCGGATCAACTTCGCCATATTCGTGAGCAGCAAGAGGAGCAGGAAAAGGCGGAACGCGCTCGAAAGCGCGAAGCCGAAAAGCTGGAAAAGGAGCGGCAGCGGCAGGAAGAAGCCGAACGCAGGAAGAGCGAGGAAGCCAATCGGCGGCTGCGGGAAAACAACCAGCGGATGGCGGAACTGCAGCAAAAAGCGAAATCCATCGCCGACCCCGATGACTACGAATGGGATTTCAACAAGGGGCGCGTCACTCCCGGCCATGAAGCGGACCGGATCAAGTTCAGGCGGACCTCGGACTGGTCCTCCACCGATGCGCTGAAGATGATGAACACCCGATCCTATTTCCAGGGCGGATTTCCGGATTCCGAAGGCGTTCGGGAACGTGTCGTCGATTGGTTCAAGGCGACATTCCCCGAAACACCGAAAGGCTGGGAGGACTCCGAATGGTCGCGCGGCTTTTCGTCCCAGCCGGAAGATCGCCGCAAGGTCGATGAGGAGCTGGACCGCCCGACGGGGTGCACTGGAAGCCCGGCATCTGCTCGACCAACTGACAGCCTCCATGCAGCCCATGGGAGGCGAAGAACCGCCGAGTGATGATGAGGAACCGGACGCCCCCGATCCAGAAGAACCGGATGATCCCGACGAACCCGATGATCCCGACAAGCCGGACCCGGATGATCCCGACGATTGCGACGATATTCGCGAAAAGGTCGAATCTCTGGAAGAACAGGTTGGTGACAATGAAGAAAAGCAGGATCGGGTTTGGCAGGAAATCGAGAAGCGTCTGGAGAATATCGATAAATATGAAGCGAGCATCGAGCGATTAAAGCGTGAGGCGGTAATTGCAGAAGAATATGCTGAATCCAGTTGGGGCGAAAAACTTCCGTGGTCGACATCTCCGTGGGGAGTAGCTTGGAAAACTCTCACCACACCAAGCACGCTGGATTCAAATTTCAAGTGCAACACCGATTGATTTGGCGAATGCCTCGATTGGCGTGAGGAAACCGAGGCATTTTCGGGGCGTTGTGTTGTAGGTCCATGTGATGTCCTCGATGTCTTGATCGGAGAATTTATTGAGGCGAATGTGCCTGGGCAGGCTGCGGCGCAGGACGCCGTTGGCGTTCTCGATGGAGCCGCGCTGCCAGGGGGAATGGGGATCGCAAAAGAAGGCGCGCACAGGCAGGCTCTTGTGGTCGTAGAACTCGCCGCCGTTGTCCAGGGTGACGGTTTTCCGGGCCCGTTTGGGCGCACGGTTGAGCAGCCTGGCCAGCGCCTCGGCGGTGGTGCGGGCGGTTTTGTCTGGAAGGGTCGCGGTGAGCAGCAGCCGAGACCGCCGCTCGATACAGGTGAGCAAACAGGCCCGTTGCTTGCGGAAGTGCACCAAGTCGGCCTCCCAATGGCCCGGCTCGGCGCGCAGATGGGCCTTGGTCGGACGCATATGGATCGGCATCCGGTCGGGGATCGGCGGATCGCGCCGCCCTTTTCGGGCCCGTCGTCCGCGACGGGATTTGGCCTGCGGCAACAGGCGGTGGAGCTTCCGCCGCCGCCCGTGGGGCCCGTAGATCCAGGCATAGATTGTCTCGGCGCTGATGGTATGCTCTGATCCTTCGAGCTTGAGCCTTCCGGCGATCTGCTCCGGGCTCTGTTCCATAGCAAGTGCATCCAGGATGTGGGTTTTCAGAGGGCTCAAGCGCTCGATTTTCGGCAGGCGGCGTTTGCGCGCCCAGGCCATGCGCTCGGCCATGGCCGGCTTGTATCCGGCCCGGGGCAGCGCGTTGCGCTTCAATTCCCGGCCAATGGTCGAGGCCGAGCGGCCCATCAGCCGCCCAATGGCCCGTTGAGATTTACCGTCTGCATGCAGACGGTAAATCTCGCATCTTTCGTCCAAGCTGACGTGTGCATATTTCTGTCCCATAGCGTTCCCAGCATACCTGGGTGGTGCACTTGGGGTCTGAATCTAGGCAGCCTTAGAAAATCGATAGAAAAATCACTGTATGACGTGTCATCTATCCGCATTGGAACGATGAAGTAGTCATCGCTTATTTGCTTCTTCAGGATGTTGGCTAAACCAATTTCCTTCTGGATTCCGTCCCGTATACGTTGGTTTTCATCAAAAGCGTTTTGTGAGACGACTAGGACAAATTTGACGGTCCTGTGCCGAAGAGCATCTTCGATGTCCTGCCAGAAATCTTCGCCGCCAAGCAACTTCTCTTGATCGCACCAAACTTGATACCCAGCCATGGAGAGCCGTGAAGCCAGCCATGTGGCAAAAGCGTTATCGCCGGGTGTTGCGTGACTTATAAAAATCGTATCTCTTTGCGAAATTTCGTCTTGAAACACCTCCAACTGATCACCCCGCCTTCTCTAATCCCGCCAATACGGCGCGGAAGCTGCTTAGACCTGCTTCCAGATTTTCGATAATCTCTTCCGCCAACACGTCCGGTTCGGGCAGGTTTTCGAGGTCGGTGAGGCTTTTGTCTTTTAGCCAAAACACATCGAGGCTGGTTTTGTCTCGGGCGATCAGTTCTTCGTAACTGAACCTGCGCCACCGGCCTTCCGGGTTAGTCTCCGCATCCCATGTTTCCTTGCGCTCATGCCGGTTGGCCGGGTGATAGCATTCGATAAACTCGGCCAGGTTCTCGAACGCCATCGGTTTTTTCTTCAGAGTATGGTGAACATTGGTCCGGTAATCGTAATACCAGACCTCCTTGGTCCACGGGTCCGGACTGGCCTCGTGGTTATCAAAGAAGATCACGTTCGCCTTGACGCCATTGGCGTAAAAAATGCCAGTGGGCAGGCGCAAGATCGTGTGCAGGTCGGTGTTTTGCAGGAGCTTCTTGCGGATGGTTTCGCCTGCCCCGCCTTCAAACAGCACATTGTCCGGCACCACGACGGCGGCCCTGCCCGTTGTCCTCAGCATGGTGCGGATATGCTGCACAAAATTGAGCTGTTTGTTCGAGGTGGTTGCCCAAAAATCCTGCCGGTTATAGGTCAGGTCATCGCGTTCCTGTTCTCCCTCCTCATTGGTAAAGCTCATGCTGCTTTTCTTGCCGAAGGGTGGATTGGCGAGCACGTAATCAAAGCTCTCGGGACTGGGTGCAACCAAAGCGTCATTGGGGGAAATCATCACCTCGCCATCAATATCGCCGATGTTATGCAGAAACATGTTCATCAGGCACAGACGGCGGGTATTGGCGACAATCTCGTTACCGAAGAAGGTCTTGAACTTCAGGAACGTCTTTTGTTCCTTGTCTAGACGGTGGTTGTCCGCGTTCGTCAAGAAGTCATAAGCGGCCAGCAAGAACCCGCCGGTACCGGAAGCAGGGTCGGCAATGGTCTTACCGGGCTCTGGCCGCACACATTCCACCATCGCCCGGATCAATGCGCGCGGGGTAAAATACTGACCCGCGCCCGATTTGGTGTCCTCAGCGTTCTTTTCCAGCAAGCCTTCATAGATATCGCCCTTGATATCCGCGCCCATCATCACCCATTGCACACCATCCACCATATCGATCAGGCGATAGAGCTTGGCCGGGTCTTGAATTTTGTTTTGCGCCTTGGTGAAGATTTGCCCCAACATTCCCTTGCTTTGCCCGAGGGTACGCAAGAGCTCAATATAATGCCCCTCCAGTTCTGCGCCCCGCTCGGCCTTCAGCGCCTGCCAATTGTATTCAGCCGGAATACCCACATCGCGGTTATAGGGCGGCTTGGCATATTCATCCGCCATCTTCAGGAAGATCAGATAGGTGAGTTGTTCAAGATAATCGCCATAGCTCACCCCGTCGTCGCGCAACGTGGTACAGAAACTCCAGACTTTTGAAATTATGGGGGCGGTGTTCATTATTCTTCCTCATTATTATCATTGGCCCCAAGGCGCACTTTTTGGAAAGAAATAGAGCATTGAAAGCCCATTTCCGTGATGTAGGAATGGGCATGCATAAGTTCGTAACGGGACATGAACGGCAGACTATCAACTGTCAAATTGTTCCTGTCGCTTAGGATGCAGAATATCACTTCATATTCATTAGTAGTGATATCTGGACGATCATCGGGGATAACCGCTTTAAAAGCGTCTTTGTCTTTATCGCACTCGCAATCGTCGATGTGAGCTTTCATGCCGATGCGGCAGGGTTGCTCCTTTATAAAGGATTCCGAATAAAACCGGCCTTGAGAAAACAAATGGCTTATTGAGGCTGTGCCAGAAGAATAGCGCTTCACATGGACAAATTTCTTACCCCGATGCAGCAGGTCACAAACCTCATAGCGCTTATCACCACCAATTTCGATTTTCCCTTTGTCGAAAAGAAATAGGTCATCAGAATCATCTGCGGCGCTGGTATTATAGACTTCCTCGCGATTTTTGTTCTGCCCGGCATCCCAAATAGAAATATCGCGAGGCAGATAGTCTGGATCTATGACATTGATTGCTGCGATGGAATCGTTCACTTCTTGAAGAAAATTCGCCGATATCTTCTTCCAGTCGCCCATACTCAGGATATAGGTTTCCCCATCCAGCTCTGTTTCAGCGACCACACACTTATAGACAGACCACTTATTTTTTTTCAAATGACCAGTTTCTGTATCGCGAAGCGCGATTTTCATATTTTTCAGACTTTGAATACTCGCCCGCTCACTAAATGCTCTTGGTTTCTGCGCAAGCAATTCTGCGAGGTCCAGGTCGTCGTATTGCGTTGCGTCATCCTCTACAGAATACTGAAACCGGTACCGGTCATAGTCGAGAAATTCTGGAGGTGCTAAATGCACCCTCTCCAAAGTACCGTTTTTTACCTGTTCGAAGACAAGCGCGTCTAACTGCTCAACGGTTTCCTTATCTGTTTCGGAATGGAATTTGTCATAGCTGGTGAATACAGACTGATAATCCGTTTTCTTGCTGGCCTCTCCGAGGGCATAAACGCGCCTGACAAGAGTTTCCCAGTCAATCTCGTCGTCACTCTTTCTCAACTTGATCGAGATACTTTCTTTACCCTTCAAAGAACCGATAAACGCATATTCTGGTTTTGCAAAACCAGCGACAGAGCGTAGGATTTCCCGCTCTTCGTTAATGCTGAAGACTGCTAGCCGTGCGCCGGCGCTTGCCTGCTTTTCTGTTTGAGTTGAAATCGCTTCATGCACACTGGTTTGAATTCTTTTGAGGCCATTCTCATCACAAATGTTCATAGCGGCCAGAATGCCGAAGTCTCTAATGATTTTGTCCCGGTCCATGGGGCTATCACCCCCTAGCCCAAACGCCAGTGCGAAAAACTCTGCTTGACCGTTATTTACGATTTTAACTATCGCAAGTGCAGAGGGGTATTTATTCCAGGCCCTGAATTCAAACCGCTCACCATCGGCACGGCCAGTATTTAAAAAAGCCAGCCACGGCACATCATTTTCTGTTTTGTCTGAACCGGGCAAAACACGATAAGCCACTCGAACTTCCACCTCTTCAAATCCCTCGATCTCGGGTATGTTGATAGGTGAAAGCTGCTCCTCTTCTCCCTTCAAACAATCATCGAAGTTTGCCACGGCGGGTTTAAATTTAAAGAGGTTTACTTTTTCCAGCGCCATCTATTTACCTCCCCAACCAAAAAGCTGCCCCAATGCGAGAATGTTCCCCAAGAGTGACAAGGCGATCATTCCGAAACCGATAATTGGGTGGTGCGAAAACCACGACATAAAGGCGCTTATGCTATGTCCGTAGACCTCACGCCAACTTGCGTTGGTTTTCAACTCCCCTTCAAAAGCCAACTGACACAGGTTTGACAGAAGGTCGGTTTTGGCCAATGTCGATTGGTGAAGCGCGACATAGTTTTTCTGGTCAAACAGGTCAGCTTCCTCCTTGCCCGTTTTGAAATTGTTGCTGGAGATTTTGTTCTTGTCGCGAAGGCTCTCCAGCCTCGGATGCCCGCTATAGGCCTTGCCATAAATTCCGATCAGAATGCGAGACAGGTCATACTTGTTGGCGTCCTGAATGACGTAAGGCTCGCCACCAAGAATTTTCAACCTCAGCTCCAGCGCATGGAACCCGTAGTTTTCATCCCGCATATTCCAATGGAGCCACTTGTGTTCCTTGCGCTCCTTGGCCAGCGCAAAGAAGTTCTCCAGCATCTCCTTTTCAAGCTCGTCATAGTGCCCTTCCAGTTCGTCAACAGAATGCCCCTTCAGTTCACTGTATTTGTGAATTGAAAATGACTGTGTCTGGGCTGTTTTCAGGTTTCGGACGGCAATGGACGTAACGCGCGGGGAGGTCCCGTCAGGACGATCAAAGAAGCTCTCACAGGAATAGTGAATGACGCTGACCTGTTCAGGATGTTGCCATAACTCCTGCAAATCGCTCCGGGCCTGTTTCTGACGCTCATGAACCCGGCTCATCTCGCCTTCCCCTTCTTGGCTTTCTTAACCGCCGACTTCTCCGCCTTAATCCGTTCTAATAGAACTGAAGCCGGTTCGTCGTTCGGGTCTTGCGGGACAAGCTGGCCGGAAAAGGCCTTTTTCAAGATGGATTGGCGGAGGGCATCGCATCTGCGAAGGTCTTCTAAAAGACCGACAAGACAGCTACTGATTTTCGAGAGTTCGGCTTCAAGAACCTTAAGAATTTCGGCTTGTTCTTCCTCAGAGCATAATGGAACAGGGATATTCTTTACGTCGCCGCCCGATACACCGGACTGCCCCGCTGTGGTTCTGATTTTTGTTTCTATATATTTTCTGGACTCACCAGAGCTTACTGCTTTTTCAACGAAACCGGATAGAACTGAAGGCGTTCCAAGCTTTGTCCGGATCAATTTATCTGGATAAAGGTGTTCTTCCTGTGAAATATACTGTGCACATACACCGACGTAAGCCCGAGAACCATTATATCGAGTGAACACAAGATCGCCTGTTTCCAATCGAAATTCGTTGAAAACACCGGATGAGTTGTCGATGTATCTGACATCGTTGAGATCGAATTCCATTGGCCGCACAGCACTTATGCGAAAGATTTTACAGCCAGAGTTCCCCTCGGGTTTCTGGGATATGCCATTTTTTACGACTTCGCATAATCCGCCATAACGAGCCCAACCCCACCCAAGCGGCAAATCTGAAAGCTCTATTTGAGAATCAACATGTAAAGACTCTGGCTTTTTCGGTTTTGTTGGCTTCTTTCCCGGTTTGCCGACGGCTTCCCATTGGTTGACAGTGGCTTTCCAGTCGATGAGTTGTTGTTGGTAACGGGCTTCGCGCTCAGACTTGATGCGTTCAAGAAGGTGGTCGGCGGGCTCCAGCCTGTCCTTGTTGGCCTCGCGCCATTCTGCGGTCAGCTTGCCTTCAAAGGCATGTTTCAAAATCGCCTGACGATAGACCTGCAATTGCGCCTTGGCGGTTTGCAGGCTTTCGATCCCCTTATCAAGTTCCGAGAACAGCTCCTCAATCTTCGCTACGATGCGGCGTTGCTCGTTGGTTGGTGCAACGGGGATAGAAAAATCTTTTAAAGATGGGACTTCAATGCTGTGAACGGTCGTCCCGTCCTTTGTGCATCCGTTCAAGATGTCTCGCGCGAGAGCTCTTAAGCACCATCCAAGGTACTCTGATCCGACCGCGACATTGGGGACAATCGCTTTTAAATCTTGATTTACTGTCACCGCATTCTTTGCTGTTGCGACTGGAAATGAATGGGCCAAGATTCCTGATCTCGTAACGAACAGAACTGAGTTTTGCGGGATCATTTTTGCGGCAGAATTATCGACCGCGCTCTTTGAAATATGGTCCTTCGTATCGACTATTTGATGCGACTTCATATCCTTTGGTGAAACCCAAGGAATTGATCCTTGCCAAAACTCATCGCGCGATTTGCTCGGGGTTCCTCCCCCTAACCATTGGCCCACATCAGACAACGGCCAAACCTCCCATGTTTGTGGCAGGCCTGCTGCTTCAATACTCATTACTATCCCCCCACTCGATGATCTGGCATATGGCGGCCTTTAGGACCGCCAGGCATATTTCCGCCGTATGGTTGTCCGGCGTGAACCCGGAGGCCATTTGCTGAAAGGGGTGAATGTAGTTTCTGAAGTCCCGCAGGTGGTCGCTGAACTTGCGCACGTCCTGACGCAATGCTTTGACTTCGTGTGCAACGGCGACGAATTCCGCCAGTTTCCACTGATCAAATGTCTTGGCATTTCCTTGCCGGGTCTTGGGCGCGGAAGCCGCCTTATTAAATAATTTGGGATTAGCCTGTGACAGGCCTAGCAGGACCGCCTCAAGAATGCTGCCGCTAAGGATGACAGCCGAAAGATTTGCGCCGGCATTGAAGCATTTTTCGGTTTCTTGGAAACGCTGCTCAATGACAGGGATCAGGCTGCTTTCAATTGGCAATTTTTCGAAACGTATGTCCTTGAATATCTGCTTCAGGAAGTCTTCTTCGGTGATTTCCTGATTGTCATTTTGACCCCTGTTCCCCAACAGCCGTTGAACCGCCAGCCACGATTTTTTGTAAGAAATCTGATCTGTCAGGTCTTCGTCTCTCGCTTCGGCCAGCTCAAGGCCATATTCAACAAGCGCTTTCAGTAAACGGCCAGTTCGCTCATCCTCTTCTTTCTCCCAAAAACAGCGCAAGTGTTTGGCCTTGGAAGAGCCGTTACCATCATAGTCGCCGCCATAAATATCAACATTCACGGCATCGAATACAAACTCCTGAAAAGTACGGTCCGAGAAATTCAGAACATAGCCGCTGCCCATGCCCAAGAAGTCTTCCAAATGGCGTTTTTCCGCAAACTTCAAACTACTCATCTCGCCGCCACCGCCTCATTCACTTCAAAACCCATATCAATTTCCCCCAATCGCATTCATGAGGCGCTTGATTTCCACGAAGAGGAAAAGCTCGTCATCTTGGGTTATGAGGCGGGAATGCATGGTATCCACGCGGACGGGGTAGAGCCTTTGAAAGCTCTCCCGCACATTTTCCGGCCTATGGAAAATGGTTGAGAAAACATCACCCCAGTTGTCTCTTTTACAGATGATCAGTTCATAATCGGTGAAATCCGCATAGGCGATAAGAGGCTGAATTTCCCTCCGGTTGTTCCTAGCCTTCTCCTGTTTTTCCTTCCACTTGTCCGCAAGCCCGTTTGGCAATCTGCGATCAGGCCAATCATCCCCGTATTGCGCCGTCATTGCCCTGTGAATGAACCGGCGCAAGTTCATTTCCATTCTGGTCAACCAATCATGCGCCCGATTGGTGCGGGCAAATTCATCCTCGCCATATTGATCGGAATCGGTCGAAACGGGGTTTCCATAGAGGTCTATCAATTGAGGTCGATCGGTGGTCAACCCGGCAAGATCAATAGCCTCTTCAAACGCCTCGGCGGGGAAGTTCGTCAGGTCCGGGTTAAAGCCAAGTTCTTCATAGTGCTCTGCCCGTTCCTCATAATCTGTTAGGGATTCATCGGACCAAGTGATCGGATCGCGCCAATCCCCCAACTCCACCCGGAGACCAGCCGCAATATTCACATCAAATGATTTGAACCGTGCAACGGTTTGTCCAATCACCTGCAACTGGGCAAGACCATTCACCGAATGAACGGCATTTGAGATTTCCAACCACGGGGTTTTCATTTCCTGCATGGTCTGTTGAATTGACGCAAACTGCTTTTGCTGTTCCGCCAGCCTCCGAAATACGCCGCTATTTTGGTAGCTAGAAAGTAACCGAATTTGTTCAGTTACATCAGGCAGCTTAAATTGCGCCTCGAATGCGGCCATTGCCCCTTTCAGCGGAGCCATGTCTCGGTTGATTTTGGCCATTGCGCTTAATGCGCCTGACCTCTCCAGACTGGCCAATGGCCCTTCCATAAGCCTCATCATGGACTTATGTCGTTCAACTTCTTTCGTCAGTATACGCGCGGTCGCCGAATGCCCATCCATGATCCTTGAAAATTTTCCAAGTCCTGAATGAGCCTCCAGAACCTTCAACGCCTTTTGAGCCGTATTTAGGTCATTGGCTATATCGGTTATCCGCTTGCTCATGCCGCCAACGCCTCATTCAACTCGTCAATTACCGCGTCCATTTGATCGCCGAAAAGCTGATGCATTTTGCCCATGCCGCCTTGGGTATCGAAGGGAGAAACCTCCAGATCATCCCGGTCCATATGGAATGAGGTGATGATGTGATCGCGGATCATGCGGAGCCATGCCATTTGCTCTTCATTGAATTTCTGTCCGCCGCCGCTGTGGCGTTTCATGACCCAGTCCTGAAAATTACGGCGCACGGTTTCCGAATAAGGGGAGACCGTTTGATCAATGCCGCAGACACGGCGGATCAGAGCAATGAGCGCGGTCATTTCCTTCAGCGGCTGTTCCCCCTTGTAGTCGTCCAGCAAAGCATAGGCCTGCCAAATACGGAGTGGAGCCAGCACGGGTTTGTCTGCCTTCAGCCTGTCCAGTACTTCGCGGATCATGTCGTAGGTCAGCGCACTGCGCCGGTGTGGCTCGCTGTAAAAGATGGTCAGGGCATCGATCTCATCGCGGTTTTCTTCCAGCCAAGTCTCGAAATCACCAGTCATTTTTCTGGCGTTTTCTTCCGCGTCCCCATCCCATTCCGCACGTAAAACCTTGTCCAGATTGTCATGGTCAATGGTTTGCTCCTTGGCGCGGCGGATATTGTCGATCAGGTCGATTAGCTCACCCGTGAAAACGCGGCTGGCCTCACCGACCATTTCTTCCTGTGCCTTGGTCCGGCTTTCCGACGACGGTTCTTCACCTGCGGCAAGGCCATCCAATTCACGGGCCTTGGCCTCCACTTGGTCAGGATCGATGGCGTTCAACAGACCACTGGTAATGTCATTCAGATTCCGGCCATCGGTCTTTTCGACAATTTTGGCGTGATCGGTATCGTCCAACTGCTTGTCTAACCGCGCCAAACGTCCGGCAAGGGAACTGACGGTATCTTCGTCCCGTGCACCCATCATGATTCCCATCATCAGATCCTTGATGGGTATGGTGGGTTTGGTGATTAACGGCTGGCTCGCCGTCTTGATTGACTTGGTGACGCCGATGGCGTCCACAATCACATAATGGGTCTTGGCGCTCGCCGCCGAAGGCGTCACCTTTTTCAAACTATCGTGGTCAAGGGTACGGGTGCCGCGCCCTTTCATCTGTTCAAAATAGTTGCGGCTTTTCACATCCCGCATAAACAGAAGACATTCCAGCGCCTTCACGTCCGTACCCGTGGCTATCATATCCACGGTCACGGCGATACGCGGGTTATAGTCGTTGCGGAATTGGGCCAGAACGGATTTCGGGTCTTCCTTGGCCTGATAGGTCACTTTCTTACAGAATTCGTTTCCTTCGCCGAATTCCTCCCGCACGGTCTGAATGATGTCGTCGGCGTGGCTGTCGGTTTTCGCGAAGATCAGGGTTTTGGGGACTTCGGTTCGGCCCGGAAAGATTTCCGGCCATTTATCGCGGAATGTTTGGATAACAGTTCGGATTTGATCCGGGTTGACGATATCCCGGTCTAATTGCTTAGCCGTATAGGTCTCGTCTTCGTCCTGAAGCTCCCACCGTTTGCGGCGGGATAGTTTCTCCCGCCTTTCAACTTGCTGCTTTGCCTTCAGGGTGCCGCCTTGTTTGGTGCGTTCCGTTTCAATGACATAGATTTCATTGCCTACATTCACACCATCGGCCACAGCCTTTTCGTGATCGTATTCACTAACTACATTCTTTTTGAAGAAACCGTAGGTGCGGTTGTCCGGCGTGGCCGTCAGGCCGATCAGGTAGCCGTCGAAATACTCAAGCACCTGCCGCCACAGGTTATAGATGGAGCGGTGGCATTCATCGATGACGATGAAATCAAAATACTCTGGCGGAATCTTCTCGTTATAGACTACCGGCATGGGCTCTTTACGCTGCACCAGTTCCGCCGGGTTGACCTCTTCCGCTCCCTCATCAAGCGGCTGGTCCTTTAATAGGGAATACATGCGCTGGATCGTACTGATACAGACTTGGGCGTCTCCGGCCACGTAGGAAGATTGCAGACGCTGTACGTTGTAGAGCTCCCGAAATTTCCTGTTGTCGTCGTTAGGCACGTAATTCGTAAATTCCTGCTCGGCCTGTTCGCCAAGATTTTTGGTATCCACAAGGAACAAGACGCGCTTGGCGTCCGCGAATTTCAAAAGTCTGTAAATGAAGGTAATAGCGGTAAAGGTTTTTCCCGAACCGGTCGCCATCTGGATAAGGGCACGAGGCTTATCTTTCTTGAAAGAGCCATCCAGATTTTCAATGGCCGTAATCTGGCAATCTCGCAACCCTTCATGGTCAAGCTCCGGCAAAGATTGAAGCCGGGCACGAAGAGAGGCGGGTTTGGATAGCCATTCCTGCAAGGTTTCGGGCCTGTGAAAGCTGAAAACTTCCCGCGCGCGCGGGTGCGGATCGCGGGTGTCGGTAAACCTTGTGATGACGCCCGTACTCTCATAGAGGAATGGCCGCTCGATTTCCTGCGCAATATATTTGGCCCCGGCCTCCGCATAGCCTTTGGTTTGTTCCTCAACAACGGTGATATTTTGCGCCTTGTCTTCCCGCTTAGCTTCAACATGCCCCACCGGCTTACCATCAACAAACAACAGATAATCGGTAGGGCCAACGTCTGTCGGGTATTCTCGGATCGCTACGCCCAAAGACGCGTGCAGGTCGATCTTGTCCTTGTCCTGAACAGCCCAACCGGAAGCAATAAGCATCTGATCGATGTTATCCCGCGCTTTTTGTTCCGCTGTCTGGTTCTTGTCCATTCTATTCCACCTGCCGACTCTTCAGCGCTTGAGTATCGATCCAAGCCTCAATCTCGCTCCGGCGGAACCGCCACGATCCGCCCACCTTGAAACCTGGGATTTTCCCCTCGGCAACCAGACGGTAGGCCGTTTTCTCTTTGATCTTGAGATATTCGGCCACCTCTTTGATGGTCAGGATGTCATCGGTCATGGTGCAGGCTCGCGAAACGAAACTGATCTGAGAAAATATGGGAGAATCGAGAAACAATCAATCTTCGAGTGTTACATGTTGACTTTCTACTCTAACGACGTGTCAGTCGCCGATTTGCTCCGCGCTCCATAAGCCCTCAAATGGGCAATGGAGAACAAGGATATGCGGCAATTACTCTCTTTGGCGAAGGTTATTGGCTTCACGGTTTTGAAGCTTCCCCTGATCATGATCGTTCTGGCGTTGTGGCTGGCGCTCGGTGACTCGGTCTCACGACATGGCTTTGGCGACCTTTGGTCAATCTTGATTGCCGCCTTGGCCGTGACCGGGCTCATTGCCATAGCTATCCGCCTCATCCGCAAACGCCAAAAGCCCTTTGGCGATGCCTCCTTTGCCAGCGCCCTGGCGATTGAGCGGGCCGGGCTTCGCTGGCATGGTCGCATACTTGGCCTCAAAAACCGGCGGTTCATCCGGTTCGACCGGCCTGGTCATCTATTGACCTTTGCGCCAACACGTTCCGGCAAGGGTGTGGGTGTCGTCATTCCGAACCTGCTCGATCATCCCGGCTCGGTCGTGGTCACGGATATCAAAGGCGAGAACTACCGGATCACCGCCAATCATCGCCGGAAGCTCGGTCCCGTTTGGGCCTTTGCGCCCTTCGACGATGATATCGAAAGCGCCTGTTTCAATCCCCTCGACTTCATCCGCACCGGAACAGATTATGACGTGGATGATGCCCGCCTGATTGCAGAGATGATTGTCGCACCGGTTTACAAGGAACCGGACCATTGGGAACGCGAGGCACGCGCCCTCGTCATGGGTCTACTGCTTTTCATCGCCACCGACCTGCCCCAGGGCCGCCGGAACCTGCGCGAACTTCGTAGTTTGTTAATGCGTGACCGGGAAGGATTTCAGGCGACCTTGCAGGCCATGGCGGAAAGCAAACATCCTGTGGTTGCCCGAACCGCAAGGGGCTTCAGCCAGAAAGAAGACAAGGAACGCTCCGCCGTGGTTTCGACAGCGCAAGGCAATACCGAGGCCTTCGACAGCCCACAAATTTCGGCCATCACCAGCAAATCCACCTTCCGCCTGAAAGACCTAAAGGACCAGGTGGCAAGCCTCTATCTGATCGTGCCGCCTGAGTATGTGGCCAGCTATCAGCCGTTCCTCCGCCTCGTCGTCGGACTGGCCTGTGCCGCCATGACAAGGAACCGGCGGCTGCCCCGCCATCAAGTTCTATTCCTGCTTGATGAGCTTCCCGCCCTCGGCAACATGACGCCCATCGAGAACGGCATCGGATACCTTGCCGGATACGGGGTTTCACTCTGGCTGTTCGTGCAGGACCTGGATCAGCTTCAACAAACCTATCGCAAATGGCGGTCGATGATTGCCAACTGTGCCGTTCGCCAGGCCTTCAACGTCCAAGACCCAGAGACCGCCAAGCTACTCTCGGAAATGCTCGGGCAACGAACGGTCAAAACCCGCTCCACCGGCAAATCCGGACGCTTCGCCTGGTTGGGCCTTCCATCCGGCGTCAACGAAAACGAAGGCGAAACCGGTCGCCCGCTGCTGGCTCCCGACGAAATCATGCGCTTGCCGGACGAGACTCTACTTCTCTTTACCCAAGGCTGCCGCCCAATTCTCGGGCGTAAGGTCAAATATTTCGAAGACCGGCGGTTCAAGCGAAAAGCGACAAAATGGAAGATGGGTGAAGAAGAGAAGCGCCAGGACGACATTATCGCCGAGCTGCTCAAGTATGAGATTTAATCCTCAAACAAACCAATATTGATATCCAGCGCCTTGCCGCATTCCCGCTTGCGCCAAATCTAATCGCCGTCAGGAATGCGCCATCACCAGACAGGCTCACCTATTATTGACGATCAATATTGTTGCAGTTTCCGCAATAGCAATTTGCACATTCATCGCCGCCGTAGCTCTCCTGCATTTCTTTGGAAAATTCAATTCCAGAAGGCGTCTCTTCCGGCACATCATTTGTAGTTTTAAACAAACTCATCAGCTCTTCCATCACCACTTCTCCTCTAGTCACGCACAGTGGGCACCACCGCAGGATTGTACTATACTTTCAGGATCATATACAGCCCAATTCATCGGACACCCCCCAGCACATTCCTCCCACCAAGAACAGTCTTTGCAGGCATCTGCAGGGTAGGCCAAAATCCTATCGTAGGCTTGAGCACTATTCTCATTATTCATCAATTCCAACAATGAGCTGGCATCGTGGAAATCATGTCCATAAGTGCCCAACGGATATTCATATAGTCCGTTGCAAAGAAGAACACTCCCATTCGTGTCAAATATAAGCCCGTTCTTTTTTTGGAGCTGGCAAACGCTGTAAATCTGCTTTCTACTTTTCAATAATTCAATAAAACCATCGCTCCAAATGCAAAACGGAACATTCATTTCGAAAAAAAGACGGCCTTCAGTAATTTCATGAAGAGACGGGTACATCTCTTCAATATTCTTAGCTAACTCTCGAGGCTCTTCCATGTATTCAGAAATTACAGCCCCATCTTTAAACGAGGGGTGGCAAAAATCTATCTTTACCGAATTCGCTCCAGCATCTATGGCATACCCAACTATCTCACCAAGATTTTTCTTGTATAGCGAGTTGTATGTAATTCCGACACCGACACTTCCGAACTCTTCAACGTAGCGCCTAATTCCAACGGCGACCTTTCCAAAAACACCCTGCTTAACCCCAACGATATCGACAAATTGCTCCGAGTTCCCAGCTTTCACAGAAATGCCAGCGTTTGTGCAGGGGTTTGCCTTGTACTTTTCCCAAAAGCGATCATTTCCGAAATTGACAGAATTTGTAACTAGAGACGTATCTATTCCGACACCCCGACAAAAGGAATTAAAGTCGAAAAGATGCCGCCACAAACTGGGCTCCCCCCCAATTAACCGGACAGGAGAAATTCTAAGATCACAAAGGATATTTGTTAGGTCTTGTGCAAGTTCCAAGTCCATTTCGTCTTGGCCTTGATACTGAGTGCCTTCTGCGTAACACCACTTACACCTAAGCTGACATGCTCTATTTACAGTCAACCATGCACCTATTGGGTTAACTTTCGCCATTCCCTACTCACACACCATAAAATAGTTATGCACAGCTACCACTATACCATAGATTATCTTGTCAGCCTAAAAAACTTCGTACCAGCATCTGTTGGTTCGAATTGGCGTCAGAACACTTTCAATCCTCAAACAATCCGATATTGATATCCAGTGCCTTGCCGCGTTCCCGCTTGCGCTGCTGTTCCAATCGCTTTTCGGCCTGAACACGGCGGGCACGGTCGAGCTGGATTTTCCGATCCTCGGCCAGGCCACTCTTGTAAATGGCCTCGGTGGTGACGCGGGTGAGCGCCCGCGCCCGGCGTCGGACCTTGGTGATCATAATTTTCTTCAGGCGTTCCGACGTGCCGATATTTCGCTCGAACAACTCCAGGTCACGGATTGCCTTTCTTGTTTTGCGACGAGCGATTTCGACCTTGTGCTGGGCATGGCCCAGGCGGCTCATGGCGTCACGGTATTTCTGCCGCCGTTCGGTCAGATACCGGGAGAGCTTCTTCGCTTCCACCCGGTCGGGACTGCGGTCACCGAAAATCTCTATGTCGTCGAGAATGCCTTTCTTGAAGGGTTCCTTTTTTACCCGCTTCGCGGCTTTCTCGAAGTTCTCCGGTGTGAAGAAGCGAAAGCCCCGTGCTTTCCCCAACACAAGCGGGTTGTCCCGGACCATCTGGTCAGCAACGGCAACACCGTGTTTGCGTTCCAATTCATCCCAAGTTCGTCGAGCCTGACCAGGATCACGATAGACCTTGGCCAGGATATCGATATAGCCCTGCTCTCTCCGGGAAACCCATGCCTTCTGCCGGGCCTCCGAGCGACGGGCGTACATTTGGCCTCGCTCCGCATATTTCACCCGACCACTGGCCGAGCGGTGTGCGGCATCGACCTGTGCCCAATAGCGGAAGTCCATATCCGCCGCGTCGGCCTCCAAAACCGGATCGTCGAACTCCGCAAGGTTATGATCAGGCTCTGAGCCCTCCAGCATTTCGACGGTCCGGCGCTCGCGCTCGGTCATTCCATCCTCGCCAGGCGTCGTCCATTCCTTCTCCTGGCGCGCCAACTCGGCGGAGCGGCGGATCATGTAGCCGTCGAACTCTTCCTCAAAGCGATCCTCCAGCGA
Organism: Magnetospira sp. QH-2; assembly: GCF_000968135.1. Lineage (NCBI taxonomy): Bacteria > Pseudomonadati > Pseudomonadota > Alphaproteobacteria > Rhodospirillales > Thalassospiraceae > Magnetospira > Magnetospira sp. QH-2. Next base: position 2,409,680 of record NZ_FO538765.1, read on the forward strand.
TTTCAACCGGACGCCCTTGCCCATCTCTGAGAGCTTGGCGAAATGCTCCCCGTTGGTGATGACAAGCCCCTGACCCTTGCGCTCCAGGGTCAGTCCTCGGCTTTCCAAACGTTGCGCAAGGTCGTCCCAGTTTTTGGACTCGCTGAAATCTTGATAGAGCCGTTCGCGAAGCGCCTGGACGGCTTCCTTGGCGAAGGGTTGTTGCGGTTGCCGTCCCTCGCGACGAGCCTTCCAGTATTCCGCATCCGAGACAGTACCTCCGGGAGCAAAACCGTCTTCCCGGTCCATGTCCCGGATCAATTCACGATCCTTCAGAACATTCAGATCGTACTCAATCGCCCTCGCCCGAACGATCTCCTTCAGGCGCTTTCCGTCCTGGTGACGGTCATAGGCAAGACCCCGCACCGGATGGACACGATTGACCAGAAAATGCAGGTGGGGATGGTCCGTGTCCTGGTGGGAATAGACCAGGGCTTGATGCTCAGTCAGCCCCATATCTTCGATCACCTTCCCGGCGATTTCCCTCTTCACCCTCTCCGTCACTTTTCCTTTCGCGGCATCCTCCGGATCGAAGGTGACGATGAAGTGGTATTCGGGCTGTTTGCAGCGGACGGACTTGGCAGCAGTCGCCTCCATCACAGCGGCGGCAGCACGTGGATCGGTCGTCTGAAGGTTATGGCCAAACACAAACTCGACACGATCCGGAGAGTGGCCTTTGGTGAGCCCGGCTAGATAAAGAGCCGATGCCTTGAAGCTCTCCGGCTGGCGTTTGGGGACCTTGAACCGCATCGGATCATTCCGTTGATCCGGGTGGTTGCTTCGCCGCCTCGTGCAGTGGTTCAAGGACCGATTGCAGGATATCGAGGGTCTCCTTGATTTCCTCGTCCTTGATCTCCTTGCCGGAGTTGGCGCTTCGTGCCAGGGCGTTGACCACATGCCCGGCGGCGTTCAGCCGCTCCATCGTTTCCGAAATAAGCGGGATCAAATCTTCGCGGTCCATCAGCCGCTCTACCATATCGCCGCCGACATAGCGCGCCCATTTGCCAAAGTTCTCATCCTCCAGGGCGGCTTCCAGTTGGGCGAAGTTCGTGGCGATGGATGTGAGCTCGTAGAGCAGGTCGTTGAAGATCCGTTCCCGCTCCGGCTTGGCCTTGGGTCTGCGACCGAACAGGACCTCCCGCGCATAAGCCGTGTAGGGCAAACCGGCTTGCATGGCGAGCCGCTTCAACTCGTGCATCTCGGAAGGCGTCAGCCGGATACGCAGATACTCGCTCCGGCGCTGATCCGGACTTAAGGGAGGACGCGCCATGGCCGAACCTCTCGTGCTGATAAAGAAGCCTCGCAGAGCAAGATAGCGGAGCTTGAGACCTCGATAGATGGTCGAATGCCAAGCCTGTTGGAACCCAAAAAAACCATGCCGATCAGGTGCGCAGCACCTCGGGCCGCCGGCAGGCGGGCCAGATCATCGGCAGAGTTTTTGGGGTACAACATCCATCTTGCCTCCCGAGTGTGGAACATTAACGCTTACCCCTATTATGGGGACTGCTCCGTCGGATCGCAAGATTATGACGCCTATTCAATACGTTATGACGGCAGTTGTCAATGATTTTGGGGCGTTTTCAACAACCTCCAACAGCTTTGAGACGGCCTCAACCGGGATCAACAGCGTTTTTCAGACTTCAGACATAAGAAAACCCGACACCGGTTAGGGTGCCGGGCTACCGCCCAGGTAGGATCGTTAGAGGTTAATAGTCGGCCATGTAATAGACATATTCACCAGCTTGCAATGCGGCCCTTGCCTTGGTCACGAATGCCAGATCGTCTTCCTTTTCACTGCCATCCGACCAGCCGAAAAACACGCCGTCGGTGAAGGGAAGTCGATTGGTTACGATGTCCATCTCCAGCCTGTCCAGGTCTTCCAATGTCAGTTGGACACAACGGCAATTGAAGCGGCGATACGTGCCACCCTTTGCCAGGTAGAGCTGCCACATCCAACCGTGCAGATCAGGATGCTTGCGCCAGGAGTGAAGTTCATTGTCCCAGTCGCCGGGGTTCATGCCGAAATCGACTTCCCCTCTTGGTGCTATCTTTGATTTGTATGCATTCATATCCAGTCCCATTGTTTGTTCCTTTCGTTGATTGTTGTCTGTCCTGAAGGACGCGGAACAAAGGGCGGTCGGTATGAGCAGAAGGCGTCATGGCCAACACGGTCCCGCCAAAGGCGGGAGTGGTGCGGGCGGCCATTGACGACAAAGCGCCGACCGTAAGAGACGCGGATATGACCTTCGGGCCGACAACGGGGAAAGGACGGACGAGACTGTTTAGGCTGACATAGAAAAAGCCCCACATGAGCATGTGAAGCTAGATCGGTCGCGGCATTAATCTACCATAATTTCGATGGACGTACCGTTTGGAACGGGATCATTGGTGATGAAATATCCAATACGATTTACAAGGTGAAAACCGCTTCCGATCCGCATCCTCGCATCTTCGCCGTCGAGCAAAGTCCAGATTTTTTCCGGAGAACAACTCCTCACGAAGCATAGTTCCTCCCCGTAAGTTTCAAACATTGCACCTTCGAATGGAGCGTTCTTATCGAATTCATTGTGTATGGGACGATAGCGTTCCCGCCATGTATCGTAGTCGATTTGTATGATTTCCGTATTCACTGAATTACCCTTTCGATAACTGAGGGCCACCCCGAAGGGCGGCCCGGTATTGGTTAGGACCAGATCAGACTGTAGGTGCCATCCTGCTCGGTCAGGTTTGCGTAGATCGGACCGGCGAAGGTCGGGTCTTGCAGTTTGAGGCTGACGTATTCCCGCTTGGTCTTTTTGCTGACGCGGGTCCAACCGGCTCCCAAGTCGATGTCACCGTTTGCCTTGACGCGGAAGTCGGGCTCCTTGTCGCCGCTGGTTTCGACCGCGATGATCTCAACCTCAGCTTCGACCGTCAGGGTCTTGATCGAGCCTTTGTAGCCCTTGCCCGTCTTTTGGAATGTTCCGATGGTTGCCATTGTTCAAATCTCCTTGTTTGGTTCCAGACCGCGCCCTTCGCGGCCTTTCCTGCCAAATGAACAGGCGGCGGGCCCGACGGACGTTGCATCTCGAAGGGGGCATCTCGAAGAGAAACCACGAAGAGACTTGACGGTTAATTGACCGTTTTTTGCCTCGCGAGGAATGGCGGGAACCGCCAGGGGAAAAAACGCGGCCATTAATCGTTGCGACGGACGGCACCGCCGACACATTGGCAAAGGAAAAGGCCGCCAGCGAAGGGACGTGTTTGGCCAAACGAAGGAGACGTGCTGAACGGCAACGGCAGAGGAGGCAATAACCGGACGGCAAGGGACTGAAGACTGCTCCGACGGAACTGGAGGATATCGAGAACACCGGGGGAACCCGACAATCCGTGTTCCGACCGGTTCAATGCGTGGCGACAGATGCTGCCGGTAACACGGCTAGTTTTCCAGCGGGAACAAGGGCCGCATTCGCCCCGGCCCAAGCCCGGCATGATTACCGGGCTAGCCCGAGACGGCACCGGTCAGGTTTTGATCCTGCCAAGTTCTCGCGCTTCATCGGCATAGGCCGAAAGGGATTTCTTTGCCGTGAAATGACGGTCCCGTTCAATGCCGAGTGCGCCGCCCATGAGTTTGAGTTCCGCCAATTCGGACAATCGAACGCTCCCAAGTTCCGGACAGCCGAAACCCAGATCACAAAGTCCAAATGCGATGTCCGGCTCTTCCGGGTCCAGTTCCGTCAAAAGCCAGGTGCCGCCGCCACACGGATTAAACAGTTTTACGACCGGCCAGAAGTCATGGGTCGGGCCGTCGCTTTCCGGATTGTTCAGACGGTCCGCGTTTTTCTGGCCATTCGCCAAAAGTTTTTCTAGCTGCTGTTTGGTTATCAGCAACATTCCTTGACCACCCGCACCCCTGATCGATGCCTTCAAATCAAAATCTCTAATCTTCATGATATTCACTCCAATGCTTAATCCTTGCAGGGACACCCCCGCGCTATTCCTTCTGCCCAGCGGCTGAGCGTCCGGAACATCCAGGGGATGGAGTGAATGGAGTAGGAAAGGACCGAGGACCGATAAGCCAACGGCTCCAACGAGCCGCCTTTCAGGGAAAGGGCATTCGGCCAAACACGTTTATGCGGGCATGGCCGAACGGCGACATTGGAAAAGCCGGTGGCGTTCGGTAAAGCTGAAAAAGGAAGGAAAACGCGTGGAACACGCTACTCTGGATCAGTCAAAGTTAGGCTGGAGAACAAATTTCCATAACGGCAGGTTGTCGCTCTGGTAATCATCAGAAACAATCGACTCAAACCACTCTGGACGGAGTGGCGCATTTATCTGAACCACCTCTCGGCCTTTGACTGTCTCTTCCGCGAAATGCCTAGCGAACATCCGGCTTAGCGATCCGATCATTTCAAAGCCTTCGTTTGATCGCTCGACTGGCTCCCATACAAACTCCAATGAAAGTAGTTCTTCGCCATCGACGATTGGAGTGGGGCCACTCTCCTCCCATTCTCCGTGCTGCATAAATATCCATGCAATTTCGCGTTCGACAGGGTCAACGATCTCATCATCCCCACAATAGACCTTCACATTACCGATGGTGAAATTAACGGAGCCGTCCTCACTGATCGGGCTCGTTTTTTCGGGGTCTGGAACAAGGCGCAAGCGAAGGGGAGGTTTAGTGCCAACCGACCTATCGCCAAGACGCGCAAGTTCATTGGCTTTCATTGCTTGGAACAAGTTGAGGGTTAGTTCTCCATTTTCGTCCACTAGCCTTTCTGGAGAAATCAATGTCCAAACACCCCACCGAGCCCAGAACACTGCCAGCTTCAATTGCGCACCAGTTGCTGCCGCATACGCGCTCAACTTCAAACGATAAGCCGAGCTCATCAGCCTTCGCTCCTGCTTTCCTGGGTCCTCCTCATATACGTTTTTGACCTCGACCAACCAATGTTCTCCATCTTTCAGAACCACCCTGAAATCTGGAACGATATACTCATCCTTTGGGAATACCGAGCCTGTATCTTCTCGTTTGAGCAACGTGAACTCGCCAAGACAAACCGCTAATGCCTCGAACATAGCTTCCACTCGTTGGCCGTGCAGCAACGCTGGGTCAGCAAGCGCTCGCTCGGCCTCACGAGCAACATGACTTGAGAAGCCCAAAATTGCCTTTGGATCACTGAGGAAAACTTTTTGCTCTAATCCATATTTAGCGAGCTGCGATAAAATGTCGAAAGGCTTCGGAGGGTTCATTTACACAATTCCCATCACTCCGTCAGGAGTGATAAATCTCATCTTATCTGTTTCCTAAAAGTTGACGTTCTCAACATCACTAGCGTTCCCTACAAGAACCAGCCCAGGCATAAACGCAAACTGGTCCTTACCAAACACATCCTCTACCGTACCGTCGTCGTGGTACTCTTGATAACCGCTGACCCCTTCAACAATTTGCGAACTGCTCAATAAACCAGATTTAAGCTTGAGCCACGTGTGTGTGCCAGTAAGCGTTGATCCATGTGCATCAATCCCTTGAAGGAAACTCGAGGCCTTTGACATCAGATCATTCGGGTTAGCACCTTCACGCATTATGTGAAACACAACCGCCCCATAAATTGCGTTGTTTTCAAACGCACCAGATAACTCATACATCGAGAGCAGAGAGACTATTCGATTGATGTCTTCCAGTACGCCAGGGAGATTATGGCTACCCAGTTTAGCCTCAGCCATCAAATGAGGAGGCGATAATGTCTCGGACGGCCGAACCAGAATGTCCAAGCGCTTGCTGTCCTTTTTGCCGAATTTGAATTTTCTGATTTTATCCTGCTCTGGAGCATCCCACCCTTTGGAAATTCGGCAAATACCTAGGCTCAGGACTCATAACCAGAAGATGACGGTTGCGGCGATGCAGATTGCGCTCATGAAGGTATGGGCGCAACGGTCGTAGCGGGTGGCGATACGCCGCCAGTCCTTGAGCCGACCGAACATGCGCTCGATCAAGTTTCGCTGCTTGTAGAGGGCTTTATCGTAAAGGATTTCCTCTTTGCGGTTCGAGCGACCTGGAATGCAGGGCTCGATGCCGAGATCAAGCAGGGCCTGGCGGAAACGGTCGCTGTCGTATCCCCTGTCGGCGATCAGGTCGTCGGCATCAGGGAATGCAGGGAGCATGGTGTCGGCGCCGCGATAGTCGCTGACTTGTCCTTCGGTCAGCAGCAGGATCAGGGGCTTTCCATCGGCATCGCAGGCGGCATGCAGTTTCGAATTCAGGCCGCCCTTGGTGCGCCCGATACGGCGGGGAACAGCCCCTTTTTGAGCAGGCTCGCCGCCGTCCTGTGGGCCTTGAGATGGGTGGCGTCGATCATCACCGTATGGGTGGCCGTGCTTTCGGCGGCCAGGGTGGCGAAGATCCGGTCGAACACTCCGGCCTCGCTCCAACGGACGAAGCGGTTGTACAGGGTCTTGTGCGGTCCATAGGCGACGGGCGCGTCACGCCACATCAAGCCGTGGCGAAGAACATGGATGATGCCGCTGATCACCCGCCGGTCATCGACGCGCGGGACGCCTCTTGTTTTGTTCGGCAGCAACGGTTGAAGGCGTTCGAATTGTTTGTCGGACAACCAGAAATGATGGCTCTGCATCGGCTTTCCCCTCCCTAAAATTCCAGGGAAGGGAATCATGTCCACCGACTATTGGGAATCCCTTTTATGGGTCCTGAGCCTAGGGCTTGGTGCCGCAAAGTTTTCATATGAGTTTCAAGACTTACAACAACACTCGGCCCGGTCAAATTTTCAGCAACTTTTACAGTCGTTACATATTCTGGATGAATATCCGCATTCTCGAACTCGAATTGTTCTACTCCCAAAAACAACTGGTTTGTATTCAATGCAGCTTTGACGCCATCACCAATTCTGTTGACCACCTCTTGAGCGTTCATATGACTTCCCCACTTCTTGTTCTATGCGAACATAACGCAAACCGCATTGTCACAACAGCCAAAGGCCGCCTAAGCGGCGGCCTCGGTATTGCGGGATTGCAAAGCAGACAAGAAATCTGTTGCCTGTGCGGCTTTCGACGCGGCGGCGAAGATGGCTCGGTTGTCGGATTTGAGGACTTGGAGCCAATTGTCGATATAAGCCGCATGGTCCGGACGTGGTTCAGAAGTGATGCCAAGATCGGCACAAAGGAAAGCCGCGCCAAGTTCTGCGACGAGTTCCTCGACGGCATAGGCGTCATCGCCAAAGCGTTTCCCGAACTGGCGGTCGCAACGGCGCTTGGCTCCTGTCCAATGCACCAATTCGTGCAACAGGGTGGAATAGTAGCATTCCGTCGAAGAACTGGTTTCGGAGCCGATGAAGCGATCCTTGTCCGGCATTTGGATGGCGTCAGTTCCTGTGCTGTAGAATGCACGGCCTCCACCATGCCGGATCACGGCCAGAGTGTTATTGACGAAGGTATCCGCCTCTGCAACTGCCTGAACGGGGTCCTTGGGTTCGGGAAGACTGATTTCATAGCCGTCAACCTGGTCGGCATTGAAAACGCTTGAGGCCCTTGCGACGAAACGCTTCTCAGGATGGGTTTCATCGGAACCTGACGCTTGATCGTCGGTCTCGAATTCCTTGTAGAATACCACCGTTGAAGCTTTTTCGCCCTTGCGGACCTGACAGCCTTTATTCTGCCATTGGCGGTATGTTCCCCAGGTCCCGGAGCTATAGCCCCGTACTTGGCCAGAAGCCCAAAGAGCGATGATGTTGATCCCGCGATAAGCGTTGCCAGTGTCAATGTTGAGAGGGCGATTGAGGCCCGAGCCTGCCCGATGCCAAGGCATTTGCCATTCACCTGCGCCATTTTCGATGGCCTCAATGATTTGATCGGTGACGGTCTGATAGACATCCTTTCGATTGATATTGCGTTTCCGGTTCATGATTTTCTCCTTTGCCATTTTGGAGACCGCGACCTTCGCGGCCTTTCGACGGCTGGAAAAAAGCGGCGGACAAAGGGCTCGCCGGAACCCCCACAATGCAAATTTGGGGGCTGGACCGTCAGGGGAAGACGGCAAGGAGAAGGTTTCTTGGTTCGCGAGGAATGACCTTCAGGTCAGGGGAAGAAACCTTTGACGCACCGTTGTAGGCGTGACCGGACGACGCCAAAACAGCCGAGATTGAGGAAAGGCCCGCAAGGCTCTCCGGTCCTATGGCATTAGGGGAAAATTCGGGGAAAGCTGGTCAATGGAAAGGATGTCTATCGGATATTCAACGCTATTCCTCGCGGCTGAACAGCAACAAAGGAGCGCTAGTGATATTCCCGCCTTCGCTTGACAATACGACAGCCTCAATCTCCCGCTCAAAACTCCATCCTTCTGAAGCTCTGTCATTCATGAACTTTGTCATGCCTTCGGCAGCGGAATTGTTGGCTAGCTCCATGTCACCCGGCTCCATGTGGAACCTTTCCATCTTCTTCGGGACCGTGAAAGTTGGGCGAGGGAAACATATGTATCGGGTCATTTTTACCTCCGAGATTGATCAAATTGACAAATTATCGCATTTTATAATGAGTTGAATCTCCGATTTGATCTATCGGGAAAGGCATCCGGTTGCGCGTCCTTGTGTGAAAACGGCTTGGCCCGCATGGTAGCGTCGTTCGAGCCTGGTGCGTTTCGTTTGGAGGATGCGGAACATGGAACTTTTGATCATCTTTGCCCTAGCGGCAGTCGCTTTCGTCGCCTACACGATCTGGCATGTGTGGGGCAAAGGCGATTTGGAGGATCATCCAGCCTACCGACAAGCAAGAATGAAGGAGGTTGCCAAGCACTTTGCCAAGGGCGGTAAACCCTTCGGTGAGCCGCTTGGGGGTACTTCGCACGGTTCCGCTTACTTCCTCAACACTCAGCAATTGATCGACAAGAACCTGGCGGACGGGTCCATGGAGACCATCATTGCCAACCGCCTGTTCCTGGGGCAGCACACGACGCAACGAACGGTAAAGGGTAAAAAGCCGACGTTGCAAGCGGGCCTCGTCTACGCCCCCAATGAAGGGCACCTGTTGACGGTCGCACCGACCCGGAGTGGCAAAGGCACCAGCCACATCATACCCAACCTCCTGAACTATCGGGGCTCCGTCATCGTCAACGATATCAAGGGGGAGAACTACGCCATCACCAAACGCTGGCGCGAAGAGATGGATCACAAGGTTCTCCGCTTCGCGCCCTTTCACAATGACAGCGCCTCCTGGAACCCGCTGGACTTCGTTCAGCCTGGCATAGATGCCTGGGAAAATGCGGCGGTGCTGGCGGACTTGCTGATCACCCCGACCAGGGCCATCAGTGACTTCTGGGACAATATCGGGCGGAACCTGCTGCGGGGCGTCATCCTGCATGTCGTCACATATCGCCCCGCTAACAAGCGCAATATGGCCGAAGTCCGTCGAATGCTGGCCGATACAGGCGAAGAGCTGGCCGCGACCATGGATGAGATGGTCAATTCCGAGGAGGAGCTTGTGCGCCGGGCAGGCAATGCCTTCCTAACCCGAATTATTCACGATCCGTGGCCGAAAAGGGTGGCGAACGTAGCTTAAATGGTTGAATTATCGTAGAGTTTATGGTGTCCAAGCCAAAACCACGACACCATTTTCACCTACGGTCGCCATGAAGGAATTTAGCCCATATCTGCCCGGTTTGTCACCCGTCGGCGGCAAGGAAATCCACGCCCGTTTCGACGGCGGCCGTTTGTCATCCGACGGCGGCGTTCTGGTTCTGCGCGAGATCGAACGTGACCTCGGTTTGGCCGATCTTTTGGCCTCGCATCTTCCCGACACCCGCGATCCGGGGAGTGTGATCCATGGTTTCGACGATATGATCCGGGCGCGGATGTTCGCCATTGCCTGCGGCTATGAGGATTGCGACGATCTGGACGCCCTGCGCGTCGATCCGGCCTTCAAGCTGGCCTGCGGGCGGCTGTCGGAGACGGGCCGGGACTTGATGAGCCAGCCGACCCTGTCGCGGTTGGAGAACGCGCCGACCTGGCGGCAACTGGCCCGCATGGGTTTGTCGATGATCGATCTGTTTTGCGAAAGCTTCGCCCGCGTTCCCGAACACATCACGCTCGACATCGACGACACCGGCGATGCGGTTCACGGCGGCCAACAGTTGGCCTTGTTCAACAGCCATTACGATGATTACTGCTTCCAGCCGATCCATATCTATGACGCCGCCACCGGAAAGCCGATCCTGTCCCTGTTGCGGCCCGGCAAGCGGCCTTCGGGCGCGGAGGCCGCGACGGTCTTGCGCCATGTCGTTACCCGCATCCTGAACAACTGGCCCCGGGTTCATATCACCGTGCGCGGGGACGGCCATTACGGCACGCCCGAGGTCATGGACTGGCTGGAAAGCCGAGGCTGCGGTTATATCTTCGGCCTGTCCTCCAATGGGCGGCTCAAGGAAATCGGCCAACCCTGGGGCGAGGACGTGGCCGTGCGCCGGGCAACATCAGGCAAGGAAAAGATACGCCGGTTCTTTCAAACGGCCTACGCGGCCAAGAGCTGGAAGCGGGAACGAACCGTTATCGCCCGGGTCGAGGCCACCGCAAAAGGTTCCGACATCCGTTTCATCGTCACCAATCTGGCAGGCCGGGCCAAAACCCTCTATGAAAAGGTCTACTGCGCGCGGGGCAAAATGGAGAACATGATCAAGGAGCACAAACTCTACACCAAGTCCGACCGCACCTCGTGTCACCGCTGGGAGGCCAACCAGTTCCGACTGTTCCTCCATACCGGAGCCTATTGGCTGTTGCTTAAACTGCGAAACGCCGCGCCCCGGAAATCAATCTGGAAAAACGCCACCTTCGAGACGCTGCGACGGTCTTTCCTCAAAATCGCCGTACGCATCGAGGAACTCAAATCCCGCATAACCGTCGCCTTGCCGACGGCATATCCATACAAAACACCCCTGATCGCCATGGCCGGGAAAGTCGCCTCCCAGGGCCCGTGAAAACCGCGGCAGCGAGCCGCCCCTCAGTCCCCGATGATCAACCCCCAAACGCCTGAAAAATCAAAACCAAAATTAGGCCGTCAACCCGGCCGAGGACCCGTGGCCGTTGCGATGCCAGGGAGACTCATGAATAATTCGGGCTAAATGCTGATCAGAAGGTCAAAGACAACATCCTCTCGACCCTGGACAGCCATATGGGAATTTGGGACAGCCCCAGGCTTGAACGCATCATGGGGAGGTCGGATTTCGAGTTCCAGGATTTGAAGCGGGAACAGCTCTCCCTCTATCTCTGCATTCCGGCAGCCCGGCTTGCCGTCTATGCCCCGGTGCTTCGGGTATTCTTCGGCATAGCGATTTCGGAACTCCAGAAGTCCAAAGGGGATCGGAATTATCCGGTCGTATTGTTCATGGATGAGTTCCCCCAACTTGGCCGGATCAAGGTTCTGGAAGACAACGTGGCCTTGCTGGCGGGATTTGGCGTCCGTCTCTGGCTATTCGCTCAGGACCTGGCACAAATTAAAACCCATTACGGCGATATGGCGCAAAGCATCATCGCCAACAGCGATTGCAAAATGTTCTTCGGAACGTCCGACATGGACACGGCCAAGATGGTCTCCGAGCTCTGTGGCACCATGACGGTTCCCGTGGAAAGTTTCGGACAGGCAGAACAAACCGGAATGGCATCCGGCCCTGGCTCCAAGAACCAGAACTATGCCTACACCGGCCAGCCGTTGATGGCCCCACAAGAGGTCATGGCCATGGACAAGACAGAACAGCTTGTCTTCTTCAATGGCGAACAGCCGGTCCTCGGCTATAAAGACCCGTATATGGGACATCCGTTCTTTGACGATAAATTCGACAAATGGGATGGGGTGGAAGAGGATCAGCCTCCGGCGCAAAAACGCCGCCCCAGAAAGCGCAAACCGCAGCCAAAGAAAGAGGCCGCCAACAAGGCCCCTGCCAAAAAACAGGCGACTGCTCAAAGGAAGGGCAAGCCCAAACCCAAGGGTGCTCCTAAGCCGCCAGAGTTTGACGACTTATAGACTGAGTCGTTGACCTATCTACTTTGCTGGCCGACGGAGCATTATCGTCAAACCATATTGGGAAGATACGATATTTGTTGGAAACTGTTGAGCGCAAATGCCCCTATAGTGCCCCTGCGGGCTATTTTCAGCATATGGCACAAAAAGCAAAACCCGCTATCTCATTGAGTTAAGGGCTTTAATTTGGTTGCGGGGGTAGGATTTGAACCTACGACCTTCAGGTTATGAGCCTGACGAGCTACCGGGCTGCTCCACCCCGCGTTGGTGGGTTGTTTGTCCTTTGGAGGCTTGGGGTTTTGGTGCCCATTTGGTCTCTTTGGGACGGGACTTGGGCTGGAACTGTGTTGAGGTTTTGTTTGTTTTCCTGATGTGAATGTTGGTTCTCTTTGGAAGACCTGGCGGCGACTTACTCTCCCACGCCTTAAGACGCAGTACCATCAGCGCTGAGGGGTTTCACGGCCGAGTTCGGGATGGGATCGGGTGGGACACCCTCGCCAGAACCACCAGGTCATCCAAAGGGAACCGGGTATTCAGGGATCAGGGGTCGGGGATCAGGGATCGGATGGGAACCCTGCCGACTTGGTTTTATGAGTGACGTTTAGTGTTGATGTGACCTTAAATGCGCCTTTTTTAAGGGCGCTATCCAATATACCGGGCTTGTCCCCACGCACGGGGTCCAAGCTTGATCAGGGGTTTAAAGCCCTGACGGCATGGGAGGATCTCAAGCCTATCGAGCAATTAGTACCGGTTAGCTGCACGCATTACTGCGCTTCCACACCCGGCCTATCAACGTGGTGGTCTTCCACGGCTCTCAAGGGAAGTCTTGTTTTGAGGGGGGCTTCCCGCTTAGATGCTTTCAGCGGTTATCCTGTCCGAACTTAGCTACCCTGCGATGCCACGGGCGTGACAACAGGTACACCAGAGGTTCGTCCACCCCGGTCCTCTCGTACTAGGGGCAGCTCCTCTCAAACTTCCTACACCCACGGCAGATAGGGACCGAACTGTCTCACGACGTTCTAAACCCAGCTCACGTACCACTTTAATCGGCGAACAGCCGAACCCTTGGGACCTGCTCCAGCCCCAGGATGTGATGAGCCGACATCGAGGTGCCAAACGATTCCGTCGATATGGACTCTTGGGAATCATCAGCCTGTTATCCCCGGCGTACCTTTTATCCGTTGAGCGATGGCCCTTCCACGCGGGGCCACCGGATCACTAAGGCCGACTTTCGTCTCTGCTCGATCTGTCGATCTCGCAGTCAGGCGGGCTTATGCCTTTGCACTCAACGACCGATTTCCGACCGGCCTGAGCCCACCTTCGCGCGCCTCCGTTACTCTTTGGGAGGCGACCGCCCCAGTCAAACTACCCACCACGCAGGGTCCCGGACCCGGTTTCACGGGCCGCGGTTAGATACCAGAGAATAAAAGGGTGGTATTTCAAGGTTGGCTCCACACAGACTGGCGCCTGCGCTTCAAAGCCTCCCACCTATCCTACACATTCATCCCCTAATACCACTGCGAAGCTGTAGTAAAGGTGCACGGGGTCTTTCCGTCTGACCGCGGGTACTCCGCATCTTCACGGAGAATTCAATTTCGCTGAGTCGATGTTGGAGACAGCGGGGAAGTCGTTACGCCATTCGTGCAGGTCGGAACTTACCCGACAAGGAATTTCGCTACCTTAGGACCGTTATAGTTACGGCCGCCGTTTACCGGGGCTTCAATTCAGAGCTTGCACCCCTCCTTTTAACCTTCCGGCACCGGGCAGGCGTCAGACCCTATACGTCGTCTTTCGACTTCGCAGAGCCCTATGTTTTTAGTAAACAGTCGCCACCCCCAATTTTGTGCCCCTCATCTATGGTTGCCCATGAATGAGGCCTCCTTATCCCGAAGTTACGGAGGAATTTTGCCGAGTTCCTTCAACATCGTTCTCTCAAGCGCCTTGGTATACTCTACCTGTCCACCTGTGTTGGTTTCGGGTACGGTCTTATGGTGGGGTTATTTCCTGGAACGCCTTCGAAGCATCCCCAATCCAATAAGGGGATACAACACACGGCATTCGTCACCTCCACCAGGCCCAGGAATATTAACCTGGTTCCCATCGCCTACGGCTCTCGCCCTCGGCTTAGGGGCCGGCTCACCCTGCGCGGATTAGCCTTGCGCAGGAACCCTTGGACTTCCGGCGACAGAGTTTCTCACTCTGTTTGTCGCTACTCATGTCAGCATTCTCACTTCCGATACCTCCAAGATACCTCGCGGTATCCCTTCATCGGCCTACGGAACGCTCCGCTACCAGACAGATCAAAGATCTGAATCCGCAGCTTCGGTGCATGGCTTTAGCCCCGTTACATCTTCGGCGCAGGACGGCTTATTTAGACCAGTGAGCTGTTACGCTTTCTTTAAAGGATGGCTGCTTCTAAGCCAACCTCCTGGCTGTCTTGGCCTTCCCACATCCTTTCCCACTTAGCCATGACTTAGGGACCTTAGCTGGCGGTCTGGGCTGTTTCCCTTTCGACGACGGACCTTAGCACCCGCCGTCTGTCTGCCGCGCTCTACTCCACGGTATTCGGAGTTTGGTAAGGTTTGGTAAGGCTTTGGGCCCCCCTAGCCCTTCCAGTGCTCTACCCCCGTGGGTAATACGCGACGCTCTACCTAAATAGATTTCGCGGAGAACCAGCTATTTCCGAGTTTGATTGGCCTTTCACCCCTAGCCACAAGTCATCCCCCGGCTTTTCAACGACGGTGGGTTCGGCCCTTCAGTGCGTGTTACCGCACCTTCAGCCTGCTCATGGCTAGATCACTCGGTTTCGGGTCTACTCCCACGAACTTAGTCGCCCTATTCAGACTCGCTTTCGCTCCGCCTACACCTAACGGCTTAAGCTTGCTCGTAAGAGTAACTCGCTGACCCATTATACAAAAGGTACGCAGTCACACCCGAAGGTGCTCCTACTGCTTGTAGGCATTCGGTTTCAGGTCTCTTTCACTCCCCTCGTCGGGGTGCTTTTCACCTTTCCCTCACGGTACTTGTTCACTATCGGTCACAGAGGAGTACTTAGGCTTGGAGGGTGGTCCCCCCATGTTCAGACAGAATTTCACGTGTTCCGCCCTACTCGAGGACTAAATCTCTTTCTACCCGTACGGGGCTGTCACCCGCTATGGCCCGACTTTCCAGACGGTTCCGGTTCTTAAGACTTAGCCACTGGCCTGGTCCGCGTTCGCTCGCCGCTACTAACGGAGTCTCGGTTGATGTCCTTTCTTCCGGCTACTGAGATGTTTCAGTTCGCCG